>JADLHW010000011.1 GCA_020848615.1 Thermoleophilia bacterium | reverse complement strand
CTCGGCGAGCTTGGGATCGGGATCGCGGTCGGCGGCCATCGGCGGCTCCTACGGTCGTGTCGGTGGAGGGACCACCCGAAACGTAGACGAGGCCGCGCGGCTTCGCCTGCCGGGCCGAGCCCCCGGGGGGCGACGACGATCCAGCCGGGGCGGTTCAACCCGTTCGGCGCGGTGGTCGCCGTGTACTTCCTGGCCACGGGGATCACCGGGCTCCAGCAGCTCGGCGTGGACACGTTCATCCAGCAGCTGTTCTACGGAGGCGCCCTCGTGCTGGCCGTGGCCCTGTCGCAGCTCGCACGCCGGCGGAACGCCATCCAGTTCACCCCGGAGGACTGACCTCCCCCGCACCCCGTGAACCGGCGCAGTCCGGGCAGCGGCCCCGCAGGACCACGTCGTGGTCGGTCACCTCGAAGCCCGTGCGGCGCCCGCTGCCGGCGATGGCACGCTCCAGGTCCCGGTCCTCGAACGGGTCGACGCGCCCGCACCCGGTGCAGACCACGTGGTGGTGATGGTGGCCGCCCGGCTGGGCGGCCTCGAACCGGGACACCCCGTCGCCGAACTCGATCTTCGTGACCAGGTGCAGGCCCACCAGCTGGTCGAGCACCCGGTACACCGAGGCGATCCCCACCCGCCGCCGGTCCGTGCCGCGCAGCAGGTCGTGGATCTCCTGGGCGGTCTGGCAGCACCCCGCCCCCGCCAGCTGCTCGAGCACCGCGGTGCGGGCGCCGCCGGCGCGGTGACCCGCGCGGGCGAGCTCGGTGCGGGCATGGTCCAGCCACCCCGCCGACGGCGCATCCTGGTGCGGGGCGGTCACGCGTCCACCTCGTGCCCGGCGGCGCGCAGCGCCGCCTCCGCGTCGGCCAGCCGGTCGGCCCGCACCAGGACGTGGTCGGTGTCGTACGTGGAGATCACGAAGACCGGCACACCCGCCTCGGCGAGGGGCGCCGCGATTGCGGCCAGCACGCCGGTGAGCCCGAGGTCCAGGGGGCCGCGCACCTCCAGGCGCCGCCAGCCGCGCTCGGAGGCGGCGGACGTCTCGGGCACCGCCGACGCGTCGCACACCACCGACAGCTCCGCGTCCGTGCGGGTGACCGACACGAACCCGCCCGCCGCCCACGCGGGCGCCGCGGCGTCCGCCGCCAGGCGCACCACGGCCAGCTCCCCCGGGGTGCGGTGCAGTCGCAGGCCCATCAGTGGTGGTGGTCGTGCGGGTCGTGGTGGCCGTGCGCGTGGCCCGGGTCGAGGGCGATGGGCGTGCCGTCCGGGAGGTCGCCCAGCACGAGGCCGAACGTGGCGATGACCGCCTCCCGCGACACCGCCCGGGCGGGCGGGCCCACCGCGACCACGCGCCCGGCCATCAGCAGGGCCTGGTCGGCGAGCATGGCCTCGCGGACGTCGTGCGTGCTGTGGATGACCGCCGCGCCGCGGGCGCGCTCGTCGTCCAGCGCCCGGGTGAGGAGCTCGCGCGCCGCGGGGTCCAGGCCGGACGCCGGCTCGTCGAGCACCAGCAGGTCGGCGCGCTGCGCGAGGGCCTGGGCCACGTACGCCCGCTGGCGCTGCCCCCCGGACAGCTCGCGCAGCGCCCGGCGCGCCAGCGGCAGGATGTCCATGCGCCCCAGGGCCTCCTCCACCATGGCGCGGTCCCCCGGGCCGGGGCGGCCCAGCAGCCCGAGCCGCGGGAAGCGCCCCATCGCCACCACGTCGCGCACACGCAACGGCAGCACGAAGCCCTGCGGGTGGAACTGCCCCACGTACGCCACCCGGGCCGGCTGGGCACCCGGAGCGTCCCCCAGCACCTCCAGGGTCCCGCCCAGCGGCGGCTGCAGTCCCACCAGCGTGCGCAGGAACGTGGACTTCCCCGACCCGTTGGTGCCGACGATCGCCAGGGTCGTGCCCGGTGCGACCGACAGCGTGATGCCCTCCACCACCGCGCGGCCATCCCAGCCCACCGCCACGCCCTCGGCCCGCACGGCGTCGCTCACGACGCCGCCCCCGCGGGCACCCGGCGCTCCACCACGGTGCTCGCCGTGAGGGCCGCGAAGAACACCGCCACCTGCACCAGCACGATGCTCGCGCCCGCGGCCAGGTCGTACGCGTAGGAGAGGGCGAGGCCCGCCCACACCGACACCGCCCCGATGACCCCCGCGATGACCATCATCGTGCCCGCGCGGTGCGCGAACAGCGCCGCGGTGGCGGGCGGCGCCACCAGCATCCCGAACACCAGCAGCGTGCCGACCGCCTGGAACGACACGACGACGGTCACCGCGATGAGGGCGAGCATGAGGGCGTGGTACCGCGACGCCCGGAAGCCGGCGACGGTCGCCGACTCGGCGTCGATGCACAGCAGCAGGAACGGCCGCGCGAAGACGGCGGCGATGCCCAGCACGGCGAGGGTCACCACGGCCTGCAGTTGGATGTCGTCCCACCCGATGCCCAGGACGTCGCCGAACAGGATGCGCGTGAGATCGCCCGTGAAGCTCGCCGACCGGGACACGATCACCACGCCCAGCGACAGCATCCCCACGAACAGCAGGCCGATCGCGGTGTCGCCGGACAGTCGCGAGGAGCGCGTCACGAGGGTGACGCCGCCGATCATCACCCCGGCGCCCACCAGGGCCCCCGCCATGCCGGGGCCGCCGGCGAGGAGGGCCACGGCGATGCCGGGCAGGACGCCGTGGGCGAGGGCGTCGCCGATGAACGCCAGGCCGCGCAGCACCACGAACGTGCCCACCACCGCGGCGGCGAGCGCGACCAGGACGCCCGCCACCAGGGCGCGCTGCAGGAACGGGTCCGTGAACGGCTCGGCGAGGGACGTCACGCCGGCACCCTACGGCCGCAGGCCCGCGACGACCCGGTCCATCACGTCGCGCATGAACGTGAGGTAGGAGCCGTCGTCCGGGAGGGTGTGGGTCGCCACCTCCACCACGCGCGCACCGGTGGCGTCGCCCACCGCCTCGGCGACCGCGGACGGCGTACCCGCCTCGGTGAAGATCACCGGCACGCCCCGCGCCGTCATCCGCGCCCGCAGCTCCGCGAGCGACGACGCGGACGCCTGCGCCTGGGAGGACAGCGACGGGACGATCGCGCCCACCAGGGTGAACCCGTATGCCCGGGCGAAGTACCCCATCGACTCGTGGCCGGTCACCAGCAGGCGGCGGGCCGGCGGGATGGTCCGCGCCCGGGCGGCGAGCTCGCCCGACAGCGCCGACAGGCGCCGCTCGAGGGAGGTCGCGGTCGCCGAGACGTCGACGCCCGTCGCGTCGGCCACGGCCGGCGCGAGCGCCGCCACCACCCGCTCCATCTGCCCGGGGTCCATCCAGAGGTGGGGGTCGTCGGCGCCCGCGCCGTCGTCGGTGGCCTCGCCCTGCCCGAACCGGCGGACGTCCACGTGGTCGCCGGCGGTGAACACCGGCACGCCCGCCGACCGGGCCTCGGCGAGGGGATCCTCCAGCGACTCCTCCAGACCGAGGCCGTTCACCACCACCAGGTCCGCCTGCCGGAGGCGCGCGGCGTCCCTCGCCGACGGCTGGAACTCGTGGGGGTCGGTGCCGTTGGGCATGATCACCCGCACCTCGGCCCGGTCGCCCACCAGCTCCCGCACCACGGACCCGAGCACGCTGGTGGTCACCGCGATCCGGGGCCCGCCGGACCCGCCGTCCGAGCCGCCGCCGCACCCCGCGACCGCCAGGACGGCCAGCAGCAGGGCCGTCAGGACGGCGATGTACGGGGAACGGGCGGTGCGGGTCACGGTCACTCCGGGCGGCGCTTGTTGGGAATGACTACCAGAATTGCCAAGCGGGCGTCCCCGGCTGTGGCACACTGCCGCCGAGCCGTGAGCACGCCCGATCTCCGCATCCGCCCCGCCCAGCCCGCCGACGCCGGCGCCATCGGGGCCATCTACGACGAGGGCATCGGGGACGGGACCGCGACCTTCGCCACCGGGCCCCATCCGGAGGACGAGCGCCGCCGCTGGCTCGCGGCCCGCCCGGGGAACGCCCCCGTGTACTGCGCCGAGCTGGGCGGCCGTGTCGCCGGCTGGTCGGCCCTGGCGCCCTTCTCGCACCGGCCCTGGTACGCCGGGGTGGCCGAGTACACCGTGTACGTCGCCCGCGACGCCCGGGGCGCCGGCGTGGGCGCCGATCTGCTGGAGCACCTCATCGCCAGCGCGCCGGGACACGGCTACTGGAAGCTGGTGGGGATGATCCTGCCGCACAACGCGCCGGGCCTGGCGCTGGCCGCGAGCCACGGGTTCTCGGTGGTGGGCACCCACCGCGGCCATGGCCGCATCGCCGGGGAATGGCGGGACGTGACCCTCGTGGAGCGGCACCTGCACCTGCCCGGCTGACGTGCCGCCGGGGGGCGATGTCAGAATCGTCCGGGTGGACGACATCCTGATGCCGCGGATCACCGAGACCATGCGCGACGGCGTGCTCCTGCGGTGGCTCGCGCCCGACGGGGCGGCGGTCGCCGAGGGCGAGCTCATCGCGGAGGTCGCCGTGGAGGACCGCGTCGAGGCGCTGGAGTCCCCCGCCGCCGGGGAGCTGCTGCACGGCGTGGCGGAGGGCACCGAGGTGGGCGTGGGCGAGGCGATCGGGATGGTGGGCGCACCCGCCGGCCCGGTGCAGATGGGGATGTTCACGGCGCAGGCCGCCCCGGGGCACGACGGGCCCCCGGTGTCCACCCCCGCCCGCCGGGCGGCCGAGGAGCTGGGCGTCGACCTGTCGTCGGTTGCCGGCACGGGCCCGGGGGGCCGCATCTCGCGAGCGGACGTCGAGGCGGCCGCCGCGCGCCTGGGCGCCCCCGGGCCGCCGCCGCCCGCCGCGCCTCAGCCGGAGCCAGAACCCGAACCGGAGCCCGAGCCCGAACCCGAACCCGAACCGGAGGCCGAGGCCGAACCGGAGCCCGAGCCCGAGCCCCTCACGGCGGACGGATCCGACCCCGGCGTCCCCGGCGGCGATGTCGCCACCGACGGCCCGGACCCCGGGGACGAGCCCCGCCCGGCGCCGCCCGCGCTCACCATCGTGCCGCCGATCCCGGAGCCCGATCCCGCACCGGACCCGCCACCGGATCCCGCTCCCGGGCCGGCCACCGGGCCGGTCCCGGTGCTGGACCGCGACGTGGACGTCACCGAGCTCCTGCGCCTGCGGGATGCCCTCGCCGCCGCCGCCGAGGGCGGCGGACCCGGCCTGGACGCCCTGGTCGTCCGCGCCATCGCGCTCGCGGGCGACGCGTCCGCCGTCGCGGTGCGCACCGGCGGCGCCGGGCCCGTGGTGGGGCCCGGCGCCGACGAGCTGTCGGTGGGGGCCATCGCCGCCGCGATCCTCGACGGGGACGAGGGCGCCGCCCCGGTGACGCTGCTGGACCTCAGTGCCGGCGGCGCCGACCGGGTCGTCCCGCCGCCGGGCGACGGGACGGTCATCGCCATGGGGCGCGTGCAGCGCCGGCCCGTCGTGCGCGAGCACTCGGTGATGCCGGGACGCGTGGTCACGCTCACCCTCACCCCCGGCCCGGGCACGGGCTGGGAGGGCGCGGCAGCCCTGCTCGACCGGGTGGCGTCGCTGCTGGAACGCCCGCACGCCCTCGTGCTGTGACCGTCCCGGTGGCCCGCGACGGGCTCCTGGTGCACACCCCGCGCATCGGCTACGCGGAGGCATGGGACGCCCAGCGGCGACTGGCATCCGCGCGCGCGGCGGGGGACGTCCCGGACGTCGTGTGGCTGCTGGAGCACCCCCCGGTGTACACCTCCGGCCGGCACGGCGCGCGCGCCGACCTGTTCCTCTCGGACGAGCAGCTCGCCGCGATGGGCGCGGAGTTCCACGCGATCGACCGGGGTGGCCAGATGACCTGGCACGGCCCCGGCCAGACCACCGGGTACGTCATCGCCGACCTCCGGCCGAGGGGCCGGGTGCGGTCGTTCGTCGAGGCACTGGTGGGCGCGATGGCGGACGCCGCCGCGGCCGCCGGCGTGACGGGCGCCGGCCCCGGCGCCGACGCGATGGGCCTCTACCGCGACGGCCGCAAGCTCGGCAGCGTGGGGATCCGGGTGAGCGGGGGGATCACCACCCACGGCCTCGCCCTGAACCGCGACCCCGACCTGGACTGGTTCGCCCTCATGACCGCGTGCGGCGCCCCGGGGGTGCCGGGCACGTCCATCGCCGCCGAGGGGGGCCGGCCGGACCGGGACGCCGTGGAGGCGTCCCTGGCGGACGCCCTGGGCGAGCGGCTGGGCCTGCGCCTGTCGGCCGTCGCCGGCGCCGACCTCGGCATCGGCTAGGTCCTGCGGGCCTCCCAGGCGCGCAGCGCAGCGGACACCAGCGCGGCGTCCCCGGGATCCGCGCCGACCTGCAGGAACCAGGCCTCCAGCACCGGCCCCTCCACCTCGAACGGCTCGGCGTCGGGATGGGCCTCCAGCAGGGCGTCGGCGACGAGCTCCGGGTCCGGCGGGAGCGGGCTCACGGGACGTTGACGGCGGCGGCGGCGGCCACCACCAGCATGAGCGCGCCGTACCCGATGTAGCCGGACACCAGCAGCACCACCCCGAGCACCGCGAGGATGAACCCCATGCCGGCCCACACCGACCGGGGCAGGCCCCCCGCGCCGAGCGTCCATCCCGCGCCGGGCTGCCGGCGGGCGCCGTGATCGTCGCTCATGCGCCGAAACCTATCGCGACCGATGGCCCCCGGTGCCGCCGGGGCCCGCTGGTACCCTCGACCCCCCAATCGAGGAGAGGATCGAGATGGCGCTCGAGGTCGGTCAGGAGGCCCCTGACTTTTCGCTGCCGTCGCACGAGGGCGAGACGGTGACCCTGTCGGAGCTCCACGGGGCCCCCGTGGTCATCGCGTTCTTCCCGCTGGCCTTCAGCGGGGTGTGCACGAACCAGTTCGCCCAGCTCGGCCCCGGAGGGTACGGCGAGGGTGCGCGGGTCCTGGCGATCAGCGTGGACCACAGCGCGTCGCAGCGGGCGTTCGCGGAGCAGCTGGGCACGCAGGACATCACGTTCCTGTCCGACTTCCAGCCGCGCGGCCTGGTCGCGAAGGCCTACGGGGTGTTCAACGAGGAGCGCGGCCACTCGGGCCGGGCCGTCATCGTCGTGGCCCCGGACGGCACGGTCGCCGCCACCCAGCACGGCCCGCCGCTGGAGATCCCGGACCCCGGGGCCGTGCGGGCCGCCGTGGCGGCCTGCTCGCCGGGCTGATCACGCCGTGGCGCGTGCGGCCCGCGGGCCGCACGCCGCCGCCACGTCCGCGCCGCGGGAGCGCCGCACCGACGCCTCGATGCCGGCCCGCTCCAGGGCGATGAGGAACCGCTCGCGCCGCTCGGGCCGGCTGCTGCGGAAGCCCCCGTCGGTGGGGTTGTACTCGATGAGGTTCACGTGGAACCGCCCGTCGCGCAGGTGGTTCGCCAGGCGCCGGGCGTCCGCCGGGTCGTCGTTCACGCCGTCGAGGAGCAGGTACTCGATGAACACCCGGCGGCCCGTCGCGTCGCAGTAGCGGCGGCACTCCGCCATGAGGTTCGCGATGGGGAACCGCGCGTTGACGGGCATGAGCGCCCCGCGGGTCTCGTCGTCGGCCGCGTGCAGGGAGATCGCGAGCCGCAGCGGCAGCGGGTACCCCGCCAGGCGCTGAATGCCGGGCACCCAGCCGGAGGTGGAGATGGCGATCTGGCGGGCCGACAGGCCCAGCCCGGGCGCCGGCCGATGCAGTTCCTCGGACGCCGCGAGCACCGCGTCGAGGTTCTGCATGGGCTCGCCCATGCCCATGAACACGACGTTCGACAGGCGCGCTCCGTCGGCCTCCGCCTCCCGGCGGGCCAGCAGCGCCTGGTCGACGATCTCCCAGGTGGTCAGATCCCGGCCGAACCCCATGCTCCCGGTCGCGCAGAACCGGCAGGCGAGCGCGCAGCCCACCTGGCTCGACACGCACAGCGTGCGCCGCCCCCGGGCGTGCGCGATGAGGACCATCTCGATCTCGCGGCCGTCGGCGAGCTCCAGGCGCCACTTCACGGTGCCGTCCCGGGAGACCAGGCGCTCCACGGGCCGCAGCGTCCACAGGGGCTCGTGCCCGGACAGGCGGGCGCGCAGCGCCTTGCCCATGGAGCTCACCTGCTCCCAGGTATCCGCCCCGGCACCCTGCGCCTGCACGCCCTGGGTGAGCCGGTAGGCGGGCTCACCCCATTCGGCGAGCAGCGCGCCGACGCGATCGCGATCCATGCCCGCAGGTTAGCGGCGCGCGGGCGCCCGCCGCCTACGAGGCCGTGACGCGCGGCTCGGCGTACGGGACGACCTCCCGGAACGCCCGGCCGCCCACGAGCCGCACGAACAACGCGAGGGCCACCGCCCCGGCGGTGAACACCCCCAGGGCCCGGGTGATGCCGATGGCGTCCGACAGGTACCCCAGGCCGATGGTGGGCACGGTGCCCGAGTACGCGCACATGTACAGCGCGGACATGAGCTTGCCGCGCTCGGCGATGGGCACCGAGACGCCGCAGATCGTGGTGCCGCCCTGCAGGGTGAGCCCGTTCAGCAGGCCGATGGCCCCCGCGGCCACCACCACGGCCCACGCCGCGTCCAGACCGGACGCCGCCACCACCAGCAGCGACGCCGCCGCGCCGGCCGAGGTGCCGATGAGCACCGCGGTGCGCGGGGGCACGTTCCGTGCGAGCAGCGGGGTGAGGCCGCTGCTGCCCAGCACCAGGAACCCCACCAGGCCCACGATCGCCAGGTTGGTGACCCCCAGCTCGCGCACCATGTACAGCGGCACGACCGACAGCAGCGTGGCGTCCAGGAACCCCAGCAGGAACGCCGCCGGGGCGAGGAACAGCGCGAACGCCCGGAACTGGCCCGCCGGGACCCCCACCTGGATGCGGCGCGCCCGCGGCGCGGCGGCCCGGGCGGCGCGCGGGATGCGGGACACCGTCTCGGGGGTGGCGAGGATCGCCGCGAAGGCGACGATCATGAGCAGCAGGTGGCCCTGGAACGGGCGGTGGATCGGCTCGTCGCTGTGCTCGGCGACCACGCCCGCGAGGCCGGGCCCCAGGCCGAAGCCCAGCCGGAACGCCAGGCCCGCCACCATCGCCGCCCACGCCCGCCGGTGCATGTGCGCGTGGTCCACGATGAGGGCGGACCCGACACCCAGGAATCCCCCGATCGCCAGGCCCTGCAGGAGGCGGCCGAGGTAGAGCAGGGGCACCGAGTCCGCGAAGCCCAGCACCAGGGACGCCAGGCTGATGCACACCATCGCCGGGATCATCACCGCCTTGCGGCCGTGCCGGTCGCTCACGTTGCCCAGCAGGAGCATGGAGCCGGCGACGGTGCCGCTGTAGGTGGAGAACAGCAGCGTCACCTGCACGTCGGTCATGTGGAACTCCCGCTGGTAGAGCGGGAGCAGGGGGGTGACGATGCTCGTGCCCATCGTGAAGATGAGCAGGGCGATCGTGGCGGTCCACGAGCCGCGGGTCATGCGGTGCCCGCGGTGCGGCGGCTCACCTGGCGCGGCATGCGCGCCGCCGCGGCGGCGGCGACCAGCAGGAAGCCCGTGGCGACGATCATCGCCGCGCGGAACCCGTCCGCCACGAGCCCGCGGTCGGCGGGGGCGACGGCCGCCGACACGCCCTCCAGCCGTTCCGGCAGGGCGGCGTGCAGCACGGCGCCCAGGGCGGCGACGCCCAGGCCGGCACCGGTGTACCGGCAGATGTTCGGCAGGGCGGAGGCCACCCCGATCCGCTCCCGCGGGACCTCGGAGATCGCCGTGGCGGTGACCGCGCTGGTCGCCGCCGCCTGGCCGGTGCCGAGCGCGACCATGCCGGGGAGGATCCACCAGTAGCTCGCCCTGGCGGCGGTGAGGGCCATCAGCACGGTGCCGCACGCGGCGAGCAGCAGCGCGGCCGACGCCAGCACGTTCGACGGGACGTGGCCGTGCGACATCGCCCGTCCGGCGAGCGGCGACACCACCACGAACGACAGGGCGACCGGGGTGATCGCGATGGCGAGCTCCACGGCCGAGAACCCCCGCACCCCGACGAGGAAGAACGGGAGCAGGATGAGGGTCCCGAACAGCGCGGACGAGGAGGCGCCGGCCGCCAGGTTCGCCGTCCGCAGCGAGCGCAGGCGGAACAGCCCGAGGTCGATCATGGGCTCCGCCGCGGTCCGCTCCCGGGCGATGAACCCGGCGCAGCCCGACACGCCCAGCACCGCGAACCCCAGCGTCGCGGGTGACGTCCAGCCCCACGCCTCGCCCCGGGAGAGGGCGAGCAGCACGCCCACCAGGCCACAGGCGGCGAGCACGGCGCCGGACAGGTCGAAGCGCTCCCGGCGGCCGGCGACGCGCATCTCCTGCAGCACCAGCGCCGCCCCCGCCAGCACCAGCACGCCCAGCACCGGGGTGAACCAGAACACGCTGCGCCAGCCCGCCGTGCTCACCAGCACGCCCGCGAGGTTCAGCGACAGGACCGGCGCGAGCCCCATGATGCCGCCCAGCACGCCCAGGGCGGCGCCGCGCTCCTCCGGCGCGAACAGCTCCGCCGCGTAGCTGTAGGCCGTGGGCGCCATCGCGCAGGCGCCCACCCCCTGCAGCACCCGGAAGCCGATCAGGGACGGCGCGTCCCACGACATCGCGCAGCCCACCGACGCCGCGGAGCACACCAGCACGCCTGCCGCGAACACCCGCCGCCGGCCCCACAGGTCGCCCGCCCGGCCCGCGATGGGCAGCAGCGTCGCCATGGTGACCAGGAACCCGGTGACCACCCACCCCACCGACGCCACGTCGACGCCCAGGTCGGCCGCCATCGCGGGCAGCGCGATGTTGACGATGCTCACGTTGACGACCGAGAGCATCATCCCCATCGCCACCACGCCGAGGGCCATCCACCGGTACCCCCGGCGGGCGCGGACGGCTGCGCGCGCCGCCCGCAGGCGGCTGGGGGTGGCGACCGTCACGCCGGGCAGGCTACGCGCGGCCCGTCCGCGCCGCCACGGGTGAGGTACGCTCGGCGGCCGTGAGCAACGAACGCCTGTGGGGTTACGCCCGCCTGTCCCGGCTGTGGGCCCGCACCCTCATCGTGGTGGGCGTGCTGCTGCTCGCCGCCGGGGCCGGCCTCGAGGCCGGCGACCCGGAGGGCGACCTGCCCGGCTGGCTCCTCACCGCCGGGGTCACCGTGGTGCCCACGGCGATCCTGTTCTTCTTCCTCCTGCGGTCCTGGATGCGCAACGGCGCCCTGCCGAGCGCCCGGCTGCCCGAGGCCGTCCGGGAGACCGGCACCCCCCGGCGGCTGGAGGCCAGCCCCCGTGACTGGCGCGGCTGGGCCACCGTGCTGGGCGTGTGCGTGTTCGTCGCCTCCGCCGCGCTCATGGGGTTCCTGGTGGGCATCCTGGGCGGCGGCGGCGAGGCCGAGGGGGTCGTGGCCGGGGTGCTCGTCGCATGGGGCGTCGTCACGCTCCGCGACGTCCGGATCGTGGACGCCGCCGAGGCCGAGGAGGGCCGCGTGTACTACGCCGCGTGCCGCCGGCCCGTGAGCGTGGGCCAGCGGCTCGTGTGGCGCGCCGCGGGGTCCTGACCCGCGGCCGTTCGGGTGCGCCGGGTGCCTAGGAGGCGCCGCGGCCGGTCAGCACGCGCGGGATCGTCTGCAGCAGGAGCCGCAGGTCCCACCACACCGACCAGTTGGTGACGTACATGTAGTCGAGGCGCACCATCTCCTCGAACGGCACGTCGTTGCGGCCCATGACCTGCCACAGGCCGGTGATGCCGGGCACCAGGTCCAGGCGCCGGGCGCCCCATCCGCCGATCTGGATGGCCTCGTGCGTGACGAAGGGCCGGGGGCCCACCAGGCTCATCGAGCCGCCCACCACGTTGAACAGCTGGGGGAGCTCGTCGAGGCTCGTCTTGCGCAGGAAGCGGCCCACGCGGGTGACCCGCGGGTCGTCCTTGATCTTGAACAGCGGGCCGCCGCCCTCCATGTCGTTCAGGTGGGCGAGCTCGAACCGCTTGGCCTCGGCGTCCGGGTTCATGGTGCGGAACTTCCAGATGCGGAACACCCGGCCCCGCGAGCCCACCCGCTCCTGCCGGAAGAACACCGGACCGCGCGAGTCGAGCTTCACCGCGAGGGCGATCGCCGCCAGCACGGGCGCGAGCAGGAGCAGCCCGCCGCCCGCGAGGGCGACGTCCATGGCGCGCTTGGCCAGGCGGGCGCCGATGGACAGGCGCGCGCTGGTGAGCGTGATGAGCGGGAAGCCCTGCAGCTCCGACACCGTCGCGTGCGGCGGGGTGATCTCGAAGTACCGCGGGACGATCGAGATGGGGATCGGCACGCCGCCGGCGTCCCGGATGTACTCCAGGACGTCCTCGTCGGACCGGCGGGAGAACGCCAGCACCAGCCGGGTCGCCCCGGACTCCACGATGGCGTCCACCAGGCCCAGGCGCTCCATGCCGTCGTCCCGGATGGTCTTGGGGTACACGGCGAGGTGCGACAGGTCGTCGGACAGCGGGAGGGGCTCGTCGTCGACGAAGCCCACCACGCGCACCTGGCCGGCGGCGGCGTTGACCTTCTCGGCCATCCGCTGGCCGATCTCGCCGGCGCCGACGATGAGCACCCGGTCGGGCATCGCGAGCGGCGCGAGGCGCCGCGCGCCGGCGCGCACGGTGAGCGCGCCCAGGATGGCCAGCGGCACCCACAGCAGCAGGGCGCGGGCGTCGTCGCGGGTCGCGTAGTCGTCGGCGACGAACACGCCGAGCGAGAGGGCGAGGACGGCGACCAGCAGCACGCCGGTGCCGACGGTGCGGACCTCGTCGAGCGGGGAGAGGGTGAAGTGGGACGAGCGGTACAGCCCCAGGGTCGCGAAGACCGGCGGGATCGCCAGGGCGACGACCATCGCGGTCTCCCACCGGGCGGCCAGCGTGAGGCCGGCCCAGCCGCACACGGCGTCCACGACCACGGTGGCCATGAGCACCACGAGCAGATCGGCGAGCAGCAGCCACAGCGCGGTGACCCGGCGGGCCTGCGCGTGGGAGCGGAGTTCGGGGGTGGTCAGCTCTCCGAACCGGGTCCACGCCGTGGGCGCGGCCGGTTCACGTCCACCAGGCATCCGTGCGGAGCTGGTGTCAAGCACGAGGATTTCCTCCAAAGCAGCGGGGGATCGATGGCCGGAGTCCGGGGGGGTCCTCTCCACCACCGTCGCCGAATCCTGCAAGAACGCACCATACGAACGCCGGAAGTTGATGGGGAACTGCCCGTATGGCCAGGTTTCGGCGCGGCATGCAACCAGATTCGCCGGGGAGCTGCCCGGACGGACGGGCCGTCGTTACAAGGATCGGGACCGGCGCCCCGGGCCTTGAGTCACGTGCCGGGACCTCGCCCGCGGGTCACGGCGGCCAGGCGCGCGGCCAGCCCGGCGGGGACGACCCGGTCGCTGTCGCGCAGCTTCCCGAGGGCGGCCGTCACCCCCACCAGCGACGCGTAGAGCGGCGGGCACGTGGGGCACCCGGCGAGGTGCCGCTCCAGCGCGCCGCGGGTCTCGTGTGACAGGCCCCCGTCGATGTACTCGCTCACGAAGCGCCGGGCGTCCCAGCAGCGCAGCGGAACCCCGTCGGTGGCGCGGCGCACCTCGTCCTCGCGGCCCAGCGCGCTCACCAGCGCCATCCGGCCG
The DNA here is from genome assembly GCA_020848615.1 of Thermoleophilia bacterium. Lineage (GTDB taxonomy): Bacteria > Actinomycetota > Thermoleophilia > Miltoncostaeales > Miltoncostaeaceae. The sequence goes on along the minus strand of JADLHW010000011.1, from coordinate 92,162 downwards.
CGCCGCAGGCGCAGCTTCGCGGCATCCTCGGTGACGCCCTGTATCCGGGCCACCTCGGACACCGGCAACCCCTCCACGTCGTGCAGCAGCAGCGCGGCCCGCGGGTCGGCGGGCACGTGGATGAGGGCGTCCTCGAGCTCCTCGATCGTCTCCGCGCGCTCGACGACGCGCTCGGCCTCCACGGTGTAGGCGTCGTCGGCCCAGCGTTCGTCGATCTCGCCCACCGGCACCTCGCGGCTCCCGCGGATGCGCTCCACGGCCACGTTGTGGACGATCCGGCCCAGCCAGGCCCCCGCGGGCCCCTCGCCGCGGTACCGGTCGCGGGAGCGCCAGGCGCGCAGGAAGGCCTCCTGCACCACGTCCTCGGCGTCCGCCCGGTTCCGCACCACCGCGTTCGCGATGCGGAACAGGGCGGGGCCCCGGTCGCGCGCGAGCGCCGCGAAGGCGCCGGCGTCCAGGGCCCCGTCATCCCCGTGGGGCCCGGTCGTCACGCCCTCGCGGGGGTGTCGGCGTTCTTGGCCGTGGTGCGCATCCTGAAGGGAGCGTAGAGGGGGCAGTACGAGACCGCGCTGGTGAGGAGCATGATCGCCGCCAGGGCGTACAGCAGGATGCTGAGCGCGCTGACGGGACCGACGGCGGCGGCGACGACGATGAGCGCGGGGGCGACGATGATCGACCGGATGGCCCGGTCCGCGGTGCCCATGTTGACCGGCAGCATGATGCTCCTCCTGGTGTGCTGGTGCCCCGGGGCTCGGTGCCCGGGGGCCGTTGACACCCGGTTGACGCGCGAGGGACGCCGCGGGGGACGGTGGGAACGTCCCCGAACCGCGGGGCCGGTCGTCATGCGGAGCGTGATTCGACCGTCCGGGACACCGGTGGTAGGATACCCCTCGGGGTATGTCAGCGACTGGCGGAGGATCCGTGCCCGAGCATCACGACGTCATCATCATCGGCGGGGGTCCCGCGGGTCTCACCGCGGCGATCTACACGGCGCGCGCCAGCCTCGCGCCCCTCGCCATCGAGGGATACGCGGCGGGCGGGCAGCTCATGACCACGACCGACGTCGAGAACTACCCGGGCTTCCCGCAGGGCGTGCAGGGTCCCGAGCTCATGCAGATGTTCCGGGACCAGGCCGAGCGCTTCGGGGCCGACCTGAGGACCGTCGACGTGACCCGCGTGGATCTCTCCTCGCGGCCCTTCGGCGTGTGGACCGACGACGGCGAGCACCGCGCGGACGCGGTGATCATCAGCACCGGCGCCACCGCGAAGTGGCTGGGCATCGAGAGCGAGACCCGCCTGCGCGGCTACGGGGTGTCCTCCTGCGCCACCTGTGACGGCTTCTTCTTCCGCGAGAAGGAGATGGTCGTGGTGGGCGGCGGCGACTCCGCCATGGAGGAGGCCCTGGTCCTCGCCCGCATGGCGTCCAAGGTCACGGTCGTGCACCGCCGCGACAGCTTCCGCGCCTCGCAGATCATGGTGCAGCGCGTGCTGGAGCACCCCAAGATCGCCGTGCGCTGGAACGCGGTGGTCGAGGAGGTCGTGGGCGACGTCGCGGTGGAGGGCGTGAAGGTGCGCGACACCGTCACCGGCGAGCACGAGATCATCCCCGCGTCCGCCATGTTCGTCGCGATCGGCCACACCCCCAACACCGGCCTGTTCGCCGGGCAGCTCGCCCTCGACGAGGCCGGCTACATCGTCACCGACGGCACCCGCACCAGCGTCGAGGGCGTGTTCGCCTGCGGCGACGTGCAGGACACCGTCTACAAGCAGGCGATCACCGCCGCGGGCAGCGGCTGCGAGGCCGCCATCGACGCCGAGCGCTGGCTCGAGGCGCAGGAGAACGCCCGGCCCGCCGAGGCCGCCGAGACCGCCGGCGCCTGACGGAACCCCTCACCCTTCACGCACACACGAAAGGACGCCCCCGATGGCCGACGTCATGGAGATCACCGCCGACAACTTCCAGGCGGTGGTGCTGGAGAACGAGAAGCCGGTGCTCATCGACTTCTGGGCGGAGTGGTGCGGCCCGTGCCGCATGATCGCCCCGGTGGTGGAGCAGATCGCCAAGGAGCGCTCGGACTCACTGGTGGTGGGCAAGCTCGACGTGGACCAGCACGGCGCGCTGGCCGCGAGGTACGGGGTGCAGGGCATCCCGTTCCTGGCCCTGTTCGAGCACGGGCAGGTGGTGCGGCAGGCCGTCGGCGCGATGCCGAAGGCCCAGCTGGAGCGCCAGCTCGGCCTCAGCGACTGACCGGAAGGGAGACCACGGTGCCGACGTACGACCTCACCTGCGACGACTGCTCGGCCGACTTCGAGCGCTTCCGGCAGGGGTTCCTGCGGGACGAGGACCGCGTGTGCCCCGGCTGCGGGTCGGCGCACGTCACGCAGCGGTTCACGGGCTTCGTCACCGCCCGGCCGTCGCGGTCGGATGCCGCGCCCACGGTGACCGGCTTCGGCGGGGGCGGCGGCGGGTGCTGCGGCGGCGGCTGCGGCTGCGGGCACTGATGTCCACCTCCGCGGCACCGGACGCGTCCCGCGAGCAGCTCCTGGTGCGGCTCCGCCGCGCCGAGGGGCAGCTCCGGGGGGTGCAGCGCATGCTGGAGCAGGACGCCGCGTGCCGGGAGGTCCTCACCCAGCTGTCCGCGGTGAAGGCCGCGCTCGACCAGGTGGGCCTGCACCTCATCTCCGAGCGGCTGCGCACGTGCGTGGCCGACGGCGGCACGGACTGCACCGAGCAGTTCGAGGAGGCGGTGGCGACGTTCATGCGCTTCGCCGCCCTCGCCAAGTAGGGACCCCGTGCGCTGGTCGAGCGCGTGGGGATCCGCGCGAGCCACCTGGTGAGCGGCTCCCTGTTCCTGCTGGGGACCGTGCTCTATGGCCGTGCTGGCGGGACCCCGGGGGCTGCGGTCACCGGTCGCCGCGCCCGCCCTGGCCGCCCAGAACGCCTGACGGCGGGGCCCACGTGCCGGGCAGGTCCACCAGGGACGCGATGCGCGGCGACTCGCGCGGGAACCGCCCGGTGCGGTCCAGCAGCACGCCCCGCACCCCGGCCCGGGCCGCGCCGTGCAGGTCGCACACCGGGTCGTCGCCGCAGTGCACCGCCTCGTCCGGTTCGGCCCCCGCGAGGCGCAGCGCGATGCCGAAGATCCCCGGCTCGGGCTTCTCCACCCCCGCGGACGCGCTCGCCACCACCCCGGCGAACCGGCCGAGGATCCCGATGCGGTCCAGGTGGGCGGGCAGCGCCCAGTCCCAGTTGCTCACCACCACGGCGGGGATGCCCTGCGCGTCCAGCGCGTCGAGCAGGGCCAGGGCGTCCGGGTGGGCGTGGAAGGAGAGGCTGTCGAGCAGCATCGGCAGCAGCCGCTCGGGCGGCGGGGGATCCGGCAGGCGGGAGGCCAGCACCTCCACGCACTCGGCGTGCAGGGCCGCGAGGGACGCCGCGTCCGCGCCCGTGTGCATGCGGGTCTTGTAGTGGGCGATCTCGGCACGCAGCGCGTGTGCCACCGCCTCGTCCGGGGTGGGGTGCCCGGCGGCCGCGAGGGCCGCGGCGAGACGCGGCACGGGGGGATGGAGCCCGAGCAGCGTGCCCATCGCGTCCAGGAGGACCGCGCGGGGCGGGCGCGAACCGTTCGTCGTGACAAGGGGACTCGGGCGATCCGGCATTGCCGGTCTATACTGCCGCCCGGCCGCGACGCGCGTGCGGCCGAGGAGGAACCGGGGTTCGTTGAGACGCCGAACGGCACTCGGCGCCGCACTCGCCGGCGCAGCCATCGCGGTCTGGGTCCCGTCCCTCATCGCCAGCCGCTACGCGGACGGTCCCGGCGGAACGGAGCATGTCCTTGGGCACCCCTTGCGGGGATGGGAGTTCGTCGCCGACGCGGTCCGCGCCTCGCGCGGTGCGCGCCTGGGCTCGCGTGACGGCGCCCTCGCGGTGGCCCGCGACCAGATCTGGACGGGACCGCCTGCGCGCGCCGTGGACGTCCGGCTGGTGTGGACCCGCGGCCCGTTCGGCGTCGAGGTGCCCGATGGCGGCACCGCGCCCGACCCCGCCCGGGCCGTCGTGCGCCCCGCGTCCCGGTTCTCGTGGATCGTCATCGGCCGCGTCCGCAAGGGGCCGCGCCAGATGATCGGCGTGCTCGACTACCGCACCGGCCAGGTGGTGTGGAACATCCGCCCGCTGCCCGCGGCGGGGGCCTCCTGATGGGCAGGGCCCGCACCCGGCGCCTGCAGCGCGGACGCGACGCACGCCGCCGGCGCGCGAACCGCATGCGCATCCTGGGGATCACGTCCCTGGTGGTCGTGGGCGGCACGGTGCTGGTGGGGGCCATCGCCCTCGACTCCGTCGCGGCGAACCTGCGCGAGAAGCAGGCGTCGGTGAAGGAGATCCGGCTGGGGCAGAACACGCGGATCTACGACCGGGACGGGCGGCTGCTGGGGACCATCGCCGGCACCACCAACCGCACCCAGGTGCGCAGCGCGCGCATCCCCAAGATCCTCAAGGACGCCACCGTCGCCATCGAGGACAAGCGCTTCTACGACCACCACGGCGTGGACTACTACCGCCTGGCGGGCTCCGCGGTGCGCAACGTCGGCGGCGGCCGGCAGGGCGGCTCCACCATCACGATGCAGCTCGCCCGGAACCTGCTGCCGGGCGGGACGAACGCCTCCCGGACGCTCGAGCGCAAGCTGGAGGAGGCGTACCTCGCCCTCCAGTACGAGAAGAAGTACACCAAGGACGAGATCCTCACGAAGTACCTCAACGGCGTCTTCTACGGCAACAACGCCGTCGGCGTGCAGGCCGCGTCGCTCACGTACTTCGACGACGACGTCGACGACCTCACCCTGCCCCAGGCCGCCCTGCTGGCCGGGCTCCCGCAGGCGCCCTCGGCGTACAGCCCGTTCGGGAACCAGGAGGCCGCGAAGGCCCGCCGCAACCTGGTGCTCGACGCCATGGCCGACCAGGGGTTCATCACCCGCGAGCGGGCGGAGCGGGCGAAGAAGGCGGGTCTGCAGCTCAAGCGCGGCGACACCTACAAGGCGCCCAAGCGCGAGGGCTACTTCTTCGAGTACGTCCGCCAGCGGCTCATCGAGAGCTTCGGTGAGCGCGAGGTCGAGAAGGGCGGCTTCCGGGTCAACACCACGATCGATCCGCAGCTCCAGACCGACGCCAGGAACGCCATCTCCGAGAACCTCGGACTCTCCGACGACCCCGAGGCCGCGATCGTCATGATCGACTCGCACAAGGGGTACATCCGGGCGATGCAGTCGAGTCAGCAGTACGCCGCCAACAAGCAGTTCAACTACGCCACGCAGGCGAAGCGGCAGCCGGGTTCGACCTTCAAGACGTTCGTGCTCACCCGATTCATCCAGGAGGGGTTCAACCCGTACTCCACCTCCTACGTCTCGAAGCCCCTGAACTTCATCGATCGCCGGTGGGGCAAGATCGAGGTCTCCACCTACTCGAACTCGTACAGCGGCCGCATCTCGGTGTCCGCGGCCACGCTGAAGTCCGACAACTCGGTCTACACGCAGATGACGCTGGACCTCGACCCCAACACGGTCGTGGACACGGCCTACTCGATGGGCGTGCCGAAGAGCCGCAACCTGCCGCGGGTGCCGTCGGTCGGCCTGGGATCGGGTTCCGTCACGCCGCTCGACATGGCGACCGCCTACAGCGCGCTGTCGAACGGCGGGTACGAGGTCGAGCCGTCGGGCGTGCAGAACTACATCCTCCCCACCGGCCAGAAGCGGCCGGGGAAGATCCAGCGCCGCCGGGCCTTCAGCGACGGCGTGGCGTACGAGGTCACGAAGATCCTCCGCGCCAACGTCGCGGGCGGCACCGGCACCGCGGCGAACATCGCGCCGTACGTCGCCGGGAAGACCGGCACCACCGACGACTTCGTGGACGCCTGGTTCGTGGGCTACACGCCGTGCTACGCCGCGGCCGTCTGGGTGGGTTACCCCAACGACACCGGGTACAAGCGGTCCATGTACTCGGTTCACGGCATCAGCGTGAACGGCGGGTCCTTCCCCGCCCGCATCTGGGCGTCGTTCATGAAGAAGGTGCTCGAGAACCCGCGGTACAAGTGCGATCTCACGGACTTCCCGCTGCCGAAGAACCCGGTGGACTGGCAGTCGTTCAGCAGTGAGTTCACCCGCGCGCCGGACCCGGTGACCAGCGCCGCCAGCGAGCCGGACCCCACCACCACCAAGGCCACCACCACCAAGGCCGCCCCGCCGCCGGAGCCCCAGCAGCCCATCGAGCCGTCACAGCCGCCCGAGCCCACGCCGACGCCCACCCCGGTCCCGGAGCCCACCCCCACCCCCGTGCCGGAGCCCACCCCCACCCCCGAACCCACGCCCACGCCGGCGCCCACGCCCACGCCCACGCCGCCGACGACGCCCCCCGCGACGACCACCCCATGAGCGCCACCGCGGCCGCGGGATCGCGACGCGCACGGGCCGCCCGTGCCGCGCGGCGCGCGGCCACGCCCCGGTACGTCGGGGCGATCGCCGCCCTGCTGGCCCTCGCGGCCCTGCTGCTCGGGCCGCCCGGCGGCGACGCCGCGGCGCACCTCTACCAGACCCAGGTGTGGCGGGAGCACGGCTGGCAGCTGTGGGACAACCTCTGGTACGGCGGGCGGTACAGCCAGGTGAACTACAGCCTGGTCTACTACCCGCTGTCGGCGCTGTTCGGGACGGTCTTCGTGGTGTCCGCCTCGGCCGGCGTCGCGGCCGCGAGCTTCTCGCGGCTCATGCACATGCGCTGGCCGCACCTCGCCCCGGTGCCGTCGCTCGCCGCCGCGGTGGGACTGACCCTCGGGGTCCTCGCCGGCACCTACCCGTTCCTGCTGGGCTTCGCCGTCGCGCTGGTGGCGCTGACGTGCGTCGCGACCGGCCGGTTCTGGACGGCCGCCGCCCTCACCCTGCTCACCACGCTCTCCCACCCGCTGGCACTGGTGTTCATGGTCATCGTGCTGGCATCGGTCGCCGTCACCACGCCGGGGTGGTGGCGCCCCGCCCGCATCCGGTGGCTGGCCACCGCGGTCATCGCGGTGATGGGCCTGCAGGCGCTGCTCATGCGCGCGTTCGACTCCGAGGGCGCGACGTACCCCTTCGACCCGAAGGACGCCCTCGCCATCGCCGCGTTCTGCGTCGCCGGCATGCTCCTGGCGCGGGGCCTGCCGGACCAGCGGGCCATCTTCGCCCTGTTCGGGTCGTACGCGCTGCTGGCCGGCGCGGCCTTCGTGATCTCCAGCCCCATGGGCGGCAACGTCGTCCGGCTGCTGCTGCTCATGGGCGCGCCCATGCTGCTCATCCCCATCGCCGCACGGGGCTTCCGGCCCCGGGCCGCCGTGGTCGCGTGCCTCGCCGGGGCCCTTCTGTGGCAGGGACTCCCGGCGCTCGCCGGGTGGCGCACCGCGAACACCGCCCGCGCCGCGGACGAGTCGTTCTGGCTGCCCGCGATCGCCTTCCTGGAGCAGCACTCCGACCCGGGCCACCGCGTGGAGGTCGTCGCGACGGCCGACAACTGGGAGGCCTACTACCTCGCCCGCCGCGGCGTGCCCCTCGCCCGCGGCTGGTTCCGGCAGGACGACTTCCCCACCAACCGGCCGCTGTACAACCGCCTCACCGCCCGCACGTACCAGGGCTGGATGCGGCGCACCGGCATCCGGTACGTGCTGTTGCCGGACGACCCCCTGGACTACACCGCCCGCAACGAGGCGGACCTCCTGCGCAGCGGGCGGTCCGGCCTGTCGCTGGTCGCCGACCTGGGGGCATGGACCGTCTACGAGCTGCCGGACGCCACGCCCATCGTCACCCCCCGGCGCAGCGCCCGCGTCCTGCGCCTCACCTCCAGCCGCATCCTCATCGACGTCGACCGGCCCGGCACGTACCGCGTGCGCGTGCGCTACACCCCGTACTGGCGCATCACCGGCGGCGGCGCCGGCGCCTGCGCGGCACCGCTGGAGCCCTGGGGCACCCAGCTGCGCGTCACCCGGGCCGGCGTGGTGCGCCTGGACTTCGACCCGGGCATCGGCAGCGTCGTGCGGTCCGTCCTGGGCGACGAGGGCGGCTGCGCCCTCACCCCCGCCAAGCGCGCTCCCCTCACGATCGCGAAGCCCCTGTCCTAGTCGTTTCGTATGGCCGGTCGACTCGACGGGCCCAGAGATGCAGCATTTGCCAACTTCCGCTGCGCGATACGGCAGGTCATGCGGTTTCTGCGGTTGACGCGCCTCGGGTCGGTTCGGGAGGTTGGCCGGACCCGCCGGTGCCCGCGGGTCCACGACCGGGAGGTTCCGCACATGTCCCGCAACCGTCGAGCCGCGGTGATCGCGGCGCTGAGCCTGGGGACCGCAGCGGGTGCCGCGGCGATCGCGCAGGGGGTCACCGCGCAGCCGTCCGCCGCGCGCGAGTACGTCGTCGTGTACTCCGGCGCGGTGTCGGCCGCCCAGGGGCGCGCCGCCGTGGCGGCGGCGGGCGGCACCGTGGTGCGCGAGAACGCGGCGGTCGGGATGGCCGTCGTGCGCAGCGGCGACGCGGACTTCACCGCGAAGGCCGACGCGTCGGCCGCCCTGGTGGGCGCCGCCGAGGACCGCACCATCGGCCGGGCGCCGGCGGAGCGCAGGACGCGTCAGCGCCTCATCGAGGCCGGCGAGGGGCTGCGGACCGGCTCCCGCGGGAACACGCCGAAGTCACCCGGCGAGCCGCTCGCGGGCCTGCAGTGGGACATGGACATGATCGGTGCGCCGGCCGCGCACCGCAGGCAGACGGGCAGCTCCGGCGTGCTGGTGGGCGTGATCGACACCGGCATCGACGCCTCCCACCCGGACATCGCGCCGAACTTCAGCCGCAAGCTGTCACGGAACTTCACGGTCGACGACCCGGTCATCGACGGTCCGTGCGCCGAGGACCCCGACGGGCTGTGCACCGACCCCGCGGACGTCGACGAGGACGGGCACGGCACGCACGTGGCCGGCACCATCGCCGCGCCGCTGAACGGCGTCGGCATCGCCGGCGTCGCGCCGAACGTGAAGCTGGTGAACCTCCGCGCCGGCCAGGACTCCGGGTACTTCTTCCTGGAGCCCACCGTGAACGCGCTCACGTACGGCGCGAGCATCGGGGTCGACGTGGTGAACATGAGCTTCTACGTGGACCCGTGGCTCTACTACTGCGACGCGAACCCCGCGGACTCCCCGGAGGCCCAGCAGCAGCAGCGCACGATCCGCACCGCGATGCAGCGGGCCCTGGACTACGCCCGCTCGAGGGGCGTGACGCTCATCAGCGCGCTGGGGAACGAGAACACCGACATGGGGAACCCGACCTCCGACGACACCAGCCCGGACTACCCGCCGGACACCGCCTACCCGCGCACCATCGACAACAGCTGCATCGACGTCCCCGCCGAATCCGCCGGGGTCGTGAGCGTGAGCGCGATCGGGCCGAGCGGGCGCAAGGCGTACTACTCCAACTGGGGCACGGAGCAGACCGACGTGAGCGCCCCCGGCGGCGACGTGCGGGACTTCTTCGGCACCGACCGCTACCGGACGCCCGCGAACCTCATCCTGGCGCCGTACCCGAAGGCGCTGGCCGTGGCCAACGGGCAGCTCGAGCCGGACGGCACCCCGAACGACGAGTTCGTGGTGTCGGACTGCTCGGGCGGGACCTGCTCGTACTACCAGTACCTGCAGGGCACCTCGATGGCCGCCCCGCACGCCGTGGGCGTCGCGGCGCTCATCGTGAGCCGGTACGGGACGACCGACCGCAAGCGCGGCGGCCTCACCCTGGACCCCGCCAGGACCGAGCGGATCCTGCTGGGCACCGCCACGGACACGGCCTGCCCGAACCCGCCGCTCCTCATCTACCCCGACCGCGACGAGACCTACAACGCGTTGTGCGAGGGGACCACGGCCCGGAACGGCTTCTACGGCGACGGCATCGTGAACGCCGCGGCCGCGGTCGGGGCGAAGGGCAAGCACTAGACGCACCGCGCGGGGCCGGCCCTGCCGGGCCGGCCCCGCCACCGTTACGGCGGGCCGATGCGCGGGGCCCACTGGGGCCCGCCGAGACTCCAGTCCAGCGCGGCGTGGAGATCGTTCACGGCGAGCGCCCACAGGTACCAGCCGAGGATCGAGGCGATCCCGAAGAACGCGCTGGCCCGGTAGACCGTGAGCATCACGGACTCGGACGCCCGGCGGCCGAGCCAGTGCCAGAAATGGTCCTTGGGGTAGATCTCGTTGCGGAAGTGCTCGGTGGTGAGGGTCCGCCAGTTCCACAGCAGCCACACGGCCCACATGACGTCCCACACGCCGCCGAGGGACGTGTAGTACGCGATGGCGTCGGTGCGGCGGCCCGCCTGGCCCACGTACTCCCAGGCGTCCAGGTGCAGGTGCCAGTCCGTGAGCGGCCAGAGGACCATGGTGCCCACGGAGTCGAGGGTGTCCGACAGGACGTGCGCCCAGTTGCCCAGGATGAACGAGAGCGCCCACATGCGGCTCTTGGAGGTCCACAGGATGAGCAGGCCGACCACCACGCCGAAGAGCAGCGAGTGGGTGAAGCCCACGCCGGGGAACCCGCGGTGCAGCTGCACGGGGTCGCTCACCAGCTTGTGGCCGCCGGAGAAGTCCAGGCCGTACACGGCCCACTTGGTGAGGATGTCCGGCGAGTAGGAGCCCAGCAGCAGGAACGGGATGCTCACCGCCCCGCCGAGCTTGGCCCGCATGAGGTACGGCTCGAGGTCGTGCGCCGCCCAGCTCACGCGGGGCGCCCGCGGGCCATCGCGCCCAGCAGCCGCGGCCGCAGCCAGTGGAAGAACAGCAGGTACGGCGTGCACTGCCAGAAGCCCAGGAACACGGCCTGCGGGAGCTGCGTGCCGAGTCCGGCGTAGACCAGCACGGCGGCGACCCAGTATGCGACCGACCAGGCGCCGGGGATGCGGGGTGCCGCCGCGCCCCTGGGGCTGGGGGTCGGCATCCGCGGGATCGTGCCGGGCGGGGCCGTCCCGGCGCAAGTGGCCGCACGTCCCTGTGCGAAGCTCATCGCGTGCGCAGCCCGGTCCGGATCCTCACCTGGAACGTCTTCCACTGCCGGGACGCCGGCGCACGCCCGACCGACGGCCTGGGCCACGTCAACCGCAAGCACACGCTCCGGATCGCGTCGCTGCTGGCCGGGGCCGCGGCCGATGCGGTGATGCTGCAGGAGGTGCCGCCCCTGGCCATCCCGGCGCTCGCCGCCGGGGCCGGGGCCGCCCGGGGCTGGTCGGTGCTGACGGGCCCGCACGTGGGGGGCGTATGGCTGCGCGGGCGCCTGGGCGCCGCCGCCCCGGACCTGTGGAGGTCCCACGAGGGCAACGCGAACGTCCTGCTGCTGGGCCCCCGCCTGCGTCCCCTGGGGCCGGCGCGCGCCCTGCGCCTCAACCCGCCCCGCGAGGTGCTCGCCCGCGCACGCCGCCACGGGGACGGGAACCCCCGCGAACTCCGGCGGTGGCTGGCCGAGCCGCGCCGCGCGGTGGCGGTGGACGCCGCCCTGCCGGACGGCACCGCCTGCGTGCTCGCGTGCACGCACCTGCACGGCGCGCGGGTGGGATGGCACCGGGAGCTCGAGCTGGGGCGGCTGGCGGCGTGGTTGGGCGCCGGCGACGGGCCGGTGATCCTGGGCGGCGACCTCAACACGGGTCCGTCGGATCCGCTCATGGAGCTCCTGCACGACGCCGGCCTGGGCGGCCCCCCGGCGGACCCCCGGGTGGGGATCGACCGCATCCTGGTGCGGGGCCTGGAGGTCGTGGAGGCCGAGCGCGCGTGGGAGCCCGGGCGACGGCGCGTGCGCGTGGGGGGCATCGAGGTGGAGGTCTCGGACCACGACCCCGTGGCCTGCGCGGTGGCCGCGGCTACGGCGAGCGGATGAGCAGCTGAGCGACGAGCAGCGCCGTCACCGCCACCGACAGCAGGGCGGTGTTCCGCGCACGGCGCTCGCCGCCCTCGGCGATCCAGTCGGCCGCGGCCCACGCCAGCGGGAACGCCAGCAGCCCGAACCGCGCCATCGACGTGAAGCTGCCGCTCGAGAACGGCAGCGCCAGGCACAGCGCGCTGAACACCACCCACGGGTCGCGCCACGTGCCCGACATGCGCCGGAGCCGCCACAGCAGCAGCGCGTAGACGACCGTGAAGCCCACGTCGCGCACCGTCGCCGTCCACGTGGCCGTGGCCGGGTGCACCAGTTGCCCCAGCACGTCGACGACCTCGCCCGGCAGGTTCGTGACCAGCCCGACGCCGACGGGGCCGCGCTCCCATGCCACCTGCGCGTCCAGCGGCAGCCGCCACGACCCGCGCGCCGCCTGCATCCATGCCAGGAACCCGGCGAGCGCGACGCCCGCGGGCAGCCCGCCCGCCACGGCCCGGCGCAGCCGCACGGCGGTCCGCCCGTCCGACGAGAGGGCCAGGGCGATGACCAGCACCGCCACCAGGAAGCCCGGCGGCCGCGCAAGGGCGGCCGGCGCGGCGATGAGGCCCGCGGCGAGCCACCATCCGCGCAACGCCACGAGGGCGGCGGCCACCGCGAGCGCCAGCACGATCGCCTCCGTGTACGCCAGCGACGCGTAGACCGAGACCGGGGCGAGGGCGGCCACCCAGGTGGCCAGCGCCCCGCGCCGGGCACCGAACCGGGCGGTGCCCAGGCGGTGGATCCCCGCGAGCGCCGCCAGGAAGGCGAGGTTCGACACCACGACCGCGACGGCGAACGGGTTGAGCCCCGCCGCGGAGGCCGTGGCCATGAGCGCCGGCAGCAGCGGGAAGAACGCGAAGTTCGTGAAGAAGGTGCCGACGAGCGGGGTGAACGTGTCGTACCCGTTGGCGGCGATGTCCAGGTACCAGGTGGTGTCCCACCCCCCGAGCAGCGACAGGGCCCGCGGCACGGAGTCCGCGACGCCGCGCTCGGGCGGTCCCCACAGCAGCGACCCCGCCACCGCCAGGCCCAGCACCAGCGCGCGGGACGCCGCCCACGCCGCCAGCGGGGTGCGGGTGCCCTCCCTCACCACGGCCACCGCACGCGGGGACGGGCGATCAGGAGGCCCGCCACGGCGACCGCCGCCGCCGCCGCCGGCGTTGCGACCGCCGGCCACAGCAGGTGGGGACGCAGGTCGAACACGATGCGGTCGGACCCGGACCCCGCGGTGAGCTCCACGGACGCCCGCCCGGCGACCCACGCGCTCCACGCGGCCGCCGCGGCGCCCAGGGCGGTGAGCGCGCCGCCCACCACGCGGGCCGCCTCGGGCAGCGGCCGGCGCACGAACGCCGCCGCCAGGCCCGCCGCGACGACCCCCAGCAGCGCGACCACCCACAGCGCCCCCGAGGCGTCGAGCCCGGACACCGCCACCTCGCCCCCGGACGGCCGGAAGCGGAACCAGCCCAGGAGCGGTCCCACGGCGGTCGCCGCGCCGGCGACCGCGCCGGCGGCTGCGACGGCGCGCGGGGTCACCGGGCCGGCCCGACGCGGTGGAACACCAGCACGCCGTCCTCGTCGAAGACGAGCGCGAACCGCCGGTCGGCGCGTAGCGAGGCGACCAGCAGCCGGTGCTCCCGCGTGGAGAGGCGGTCGGCGAGGAACGGCCGGCGCTCGTCGACCAGCACCCACGTGGCGTCCTTGACGACCGGCCACGTGTAGACGACGCGGCGCGCCGAGACCCTCGCGCCCATGAGGTTGCTCACCGACACCGCCACGTCGGGGTCGTCCGGCACGAGGGCCACGGCGCGGGCCTGCACCCGCGCGTGATTCGTGACGGTGTACTCCTGGGCCCGCGAGGACGAGCCGCCGGGGACGTGCCTCCAGAACGGCAGCGGGCCCTGCGACCAGCCGCCCGCCACGGCCGCGGCCACCAGCAGCGCCGCCAGGGGGCCCGACGCCGCCGCGGCGCGGGCCGCGGGCGGGGGCAGGCGCATCGCGCGCAGGCGCGCCAGCCCGAGGATGGCCGCCGCCATCAGGAACGGGATGATCGTGGCCGTGTACTGGTACTGCACCGAGTACTGGGGCCAATAACGCGCCAGCAGGTTGAGGCCCAGGTCCGGCAGGGCGCCGAGCGCCAGCAGCGGCGCGAGGAACGACAGCAACAGCAGCGGCAGCACCAGCGCGAGCAGGTAGGTGAACCGCCCCCACCCCAGCGCCACCTCCACGGCCTCCCACGGCCGGGTGACCAGGGTCTTGACCACCTCCGACTGGCTCTCCCCGAGATCCGCGTACCGGTTGATGAACGGGCTGCCGCCGGTGGGGGAGTGGTGGGGGATGACCACCGCCACGCAGAACGCCGTCCACGCGGTGCCGCCCCCGGCCAGCAGCGCGGCGGTCCACCGGCGGCGGTGCCGCACGAACGCCCAGAGGCCGAGCAGCGCCAGCGACAGCCCCACCTGCTCCTTGGTGAGCGCCGCCAGCGGCGCGCACACCGCGAGCCACCAGGGCCGGTGCTCCTCGACCGCCCAGATGCAGAACAGCAGCAGCGGCGTCGCGAGGGCGACCGGATGGAACTCGGTGACCACCAGCCACTGGACGGGCGGGTACAGCAGGTAGACCGCGGCGAACGCCACCGCCAGGCGGTCGTCGACCAACCACCGGCGGGCCAGCAGGAACACCGGGACGGCGCCCGCGGCCACGATGAGCACCTGGGCGATGAGCAGCATCCGGGGGTCCGGCCAGATGCGCCACAGGGGGGCGAACGCCACCAGGATGGGGTCCACGTGGGCGCCCAGGCGGATGAACTGCACGCCCGCGGTGTTCGTGACCTCCAGGGGGTGCCCGTGGGCGGACGCCCACACGGCCTGCACCATGTTCCCCAGGTCGAACCGGCCGGTCCAGAACGCGTCGTACCGGCGCAGGGCCAGCCAGCAGAACACGCCGGAGAACAGGGCCATGAGCCCCCACACCGCCGCCAGCGGCCGGTCCAGGGGGCGCCGCGGCGGCCGGTGGGCGGGCACCGGCGGGCGCACCTCCGTGCCACCGGTCACGTGCGCCTCGCCGCCAGGAGGGTCGCGCCCACCACGGCGACCTCCACCACGGTGAGGGCCAGCCGCGATCCCACCGACAGCGCGACGGCCACCCCGCCGGGCACGTGCTGGGACAGCGCCAGGGCGAACGCCCCGTCGCGGATGCCCAGCCCGGAGGGCACGACCACCGCGAGCATCGAGACCGCGAAGGCGAACAGGAACGCGCCGCCCACGAACGGCACGGAGCCGGTCCCCGGCCCCCCGAGGCCGCGCACGAACAGCCAGATCCCCACGGCGAGCAGCGCGGCGGTGCCCAGGTACCAGCCGGCGAGCAGCAGGACCCGCCCCGGCGGGATGAGCCGGGCCAGGGGCTCGCGACGCGCCCTCGCGAGCGCCCAGGCGCTGGCCGGCCCCATGACGCGCGGATGCAGGAGCACCAGGCCCAGCGGCAGGGCGACCACGAGCCATGACAGCCACGACGGCCCCACATCGCCGTACACGAGCACCCAGGCGGCGGCCGCGGCCGCGGCCGTCCCGACCCCCAGGGCCTGCTCGTACACGATGGCGGTGAGCGTGACCCGGCGGGGCACGCCGCGGTCCCGGGCGAGCTCCATCCGCCCGGCCACCATCACCACCGACCCCGGCACGTAGCGGCCCAGCAGCGACAGCGCCCAGATGGCGAGCATGCGGCGGCGCGGCGGGCGGTGCTCGGTGAGCGACTCCAGCACCCCCAGGTACCCCGCGCCGCTCGCCAGGTAGAACAGGCCGAGCACCGCGGCGCACGCCGCCAGGAGGCCCCAGTCCGGGTCCCAGTCGCGCGCCCGCACCGCGGACCACCCGTCCACCAGCACGTAGGCCAGGAACCCCAGCGCCAGGACGCCCGCCAGCAGGCCCGCCGTGCGCCGCAGGGCCCGCCGGGGCGGGGCGGCGGCCGCGCCGCCGTCGGTCACGGGCGCCGCGCGGTCGCGATGAGCCCGAACCACCCGGGGAAGCGGCCCGTGAAGGGGGTGTCGAGCTCCAGGACGCCGCGCAGCACGCGGGCGGCCGCGCCGGTGGCCCCGCCGGCCGCGCCCCCCAGCCCGGCGTCGCCGCGGTCCAGCCGCCGGCGCAGGAGCCGGGAGTACACGTGCCGGTGGTACAGCCCGGTGAAGGGGAAGCCCCAGCCGCGCACGTCCACCGCCCCGAAGCCGGCGTCGCCCAGGAGACGCCGCAGGCCGGCCGCGTCGTACCGGCGGAAGTGCCCCGCCCACGCATCGGTCCAGTCCATGCGCCCCGGGCCGGCGGGCACGGTCACCAGCAGCGCACCGCCGGGGCGCAGCACCCGGAACAGCTCCCGGGCCGCCGCGGCGTCGTCCTCCAGGTGCTCCAGCACCTCGCAGCAGGTGACCAGGTCGAGCGCGGCGCCCGGCACCGGCAGCGCGGTCATGTCGCCGTGCAGGGCCTCGTGCGGGCCGCCGGGGGCCGCCGCCAGGACCGCGGCGAGGCGCCCGGCGAACGCGGCGCTGCCGTCCACGGCCGTCACCCGGAACCCCGCCGTGGCGAGCTTCGCCGCCAGGCTGCCCGCGCCGGCGCCGGCGTCCAGCGCGCGTCCCCCGGGCACGGCGATGCGCCGCACCCGCCGCATCACCAGCGACTCGCGGTAGTCGTGCCGGGGCCCGTACAGGTCGGGGGCGTCGCCCCAGGCGTGGGCCTCGACGTGGACCGGCGGGCGGGACACCCCTGCACCATAGACGCCCGCCCCGCGGGCGGGCGGTAGGCTGGGCGGGTGCGCGTGGCCCTGGTGACCTGTGATGCCGCGCGGGACCACGACGAGGATCTGCCGCTCCTGGCGGCGGCCCTCGCCGCCCGCGGCGCGACGGCCGAGCTGCCGTCGTGGGACGACCCGGCGGTCGCCTGGGAGTCGTTCGGCGCGGTGGTGCTGCGCTCACCGTGGAACTACATGGACCGCCACGAGGCCTTCCTGGCGTGGGTGCGGGCCACGGCGGCCGTCGCGCCGCTGTGGAACCCGCCGGACCTGGTGGCCTGGGCGCTCGACAAGCGGTACCTCGGCGACCTGGCGGCCCGCGGCGTGCCCACCGTCCCCACCGTCTTCGCCGCGCCGGGCGAGGACCCGGTGATCCCGGACGGCGAGGTCGTGGTGAAGCCCTCGGTGGGCGCCGGCTCGATGGACGCCCTGCGCTGCGCGGACGCCGCGGCGGCCCGCGCGCACGTGGCGCACCTGCACGCCTCGGGCCGCACGGCCATGGTGCAGCCCTACCTGGACGGAGTGGACGCGTCCGGCGAGACCGGGCTGGTGCACATCGCCGGGCGCCTCACCCACGCGTTCCGCAAGGGGCCGATGCTCGCCGGCCCGAAGGACGTCGTGGGCGGGATCTACCTGGAGGAGGACATCTCCGCCCGGGAGCCCACGCCCGCCGAGCGGGCGCTGGCGGCCGCCGCGCTGGCCGCCGTGCCCGGCCCGGTGCCGCTCTACGCCCGGGTGGACGTGGTGCCGGGGCCCGGCGGGGACCCGGTGGTGCTGGAGCTCGAGCTCGTCGAGCCCTCGCTGTTCGTCGCGCTCAGCCCCGCCGCGGCGGACGCGTTCGCCGAGAGCGTGACCGACCGGATCGCCGACACCAGGCGCTCGGCGACCACCGGCGGCGCGCCCAGCTCCAGGTAGCGGGCCCGGGCCGCGGCGCCCAGCCGGCGCCGCAACGCGGCGTCGGCCGCCAGCCGCGCCAGCGCGGCGGCGAGCGCCCGCGGGTCGCCGGGAGGCACCAGCAGCGCGTCCACGCCGTCGGTGAGGACCTCCCGCACGCCCGGCGTGTCCGCGGTCACCACCGCGCGGCCCACCGCCATCGCCTGCCACACCTTGTTCGGCACCACCCGGCCGGCCTTGTCGCTGCCCCCGAACACGCCCAGGCAGATGTGCGACGCCGCCAGCGCCTCGCCCAGGCGGGCGTACGGGATCCACGGCACGTGCTCCAGGCCCGGCGGTCGGTCGCGCGCCAGCTCCGCCGCCAGCCAGCCGCCCAGCTGGCCGTCGCCCACGATCCGCACCGCCGGGGTGCCCGGCATGCGGGCGGCGGCCAGCACCACCCCCAGGCCGTGCAGGGGCGCCAGCTTGCCCACGAACAGGGCGACCGGCGGCCCGGGCGGCTCCGGCGCCGGGGCGAACACCTCCGGCTCGGCGCCCACCGGCACGACGGCCACCCGGTCGGGCCGGGCCCCGAGGTTCCGCACGATCCACTCGGCGTTGCACGCGGTGTCGGCGACCAGCAGGTCGGCGGCCCGCACCAGCGACCGGTCGAGACCCGCCAGGGCCCTGGCCGCCACGCCGCCGGCCCGTCCGCGGTCACCGGCCAGCGTGTCGCCGAACGCGATCATCATGTCGGCCACCAGCGGCACCCCGCGGCGGCGGGCCACCAGGTGCGCCGGCAGGGCGTCGGGCTGCGCCGGGTACCCGGCCACCACCACGTCCGCGGGGCCCGCCGCGCGCTCCTCGCGCAGCACCCCCGCCCAGCCCGCGGCGTACCGCGCGCCGGAGCCCGCCAGCGACGGCAGCCGCAGGAACGACCCGGCCTTGTGGGTGGTGCGCTCCCACACGGGCCGGTGGCACTGCACCACCACGTGGCCCAGCTCCCGCAGGCCCTCCCGCAGCACCCTGCCGCGCGGGTAGTCCCGCTCGTACGTGCCCACCCACAGCAGGCGCACGGCTACCGCACGACGTCGCGCACGCGGGCCGCGGCGTCGTCCTCCCGGGAGCGCGCATGCTGGCGCTGGATCATCTCCGACAGCAGCCCGAAGGTGAGCAGCTGGATGCCCACCAGGATGAGCAGCACGCCCAGCAGCAGCAGCGGCCGGTTGCCGATGCCGTGCCCCAGGAACCGCAGCACGCTGAGGTACGCCGAGACCAGCAGGCCCACGAACAGCATCACCAGGCCCACCCCGCCGAACAGGTGCATGGGGCGGTGCCGGTACCGGCCCAGGAAGGTGATGGTGAGCAGGTCCAGCAGGCCCCGGGCGTACCGCTCCAGGCCGTACTTGCTCCTCCCGTGCCGCCGGGCCCGGTGGTTCACGGGGATCTCGCCCACCCGGAAGCCCTCGTACGCGGCGAGCACCGGGATGTAGCGGTACTGGTCGCCGGCGATCGCCAGGGCGCGCACGCAGTCCGCCCGGTACGCCTTGAAGCCGCAGTTGAGGTCGTGCAGCGGGACGCCGCTGACCCTGCGGGTGACCCCGTTGAAGACCTTCGAGGGCAGCCGCTTGCCCACCGGGTCCTGGCGATCGGCCTTCCAGCCGCTCACCAGGTCCAGGCCGCCGTCCAGGGCGTCCAGCATGCGCGGGATCTCGGCGGGGTCGTCCTGGAGGTCCCCGTCCATGGTGATGATGACCTCCCCGCGCGCCACGCCGAACCCGGCCATGAGCGCCTCCGCCTTGCCGAAGTTCCTGCGCAGGCGCACCACCACCACCTCGGGCTCCCGCCCGGCGAGGGCCACCAGCCGGTCGCCGCCGCCGTCCCGGGACCCGGCGTCCACGAACACCACCTCGAACGGCCGGCCCAGGCCGCGCAGCACGGGCAGCAGCTCGGCGGCCAGCGGCTCCACGGACTCCGCCTCGTCGTAGACCGGGATGACCACCGACACCGCGAGCGCCGCGGCGGGGGCGTCGGTCACCGGGCCCTCCTGGCCGCGGAGCCTCGGCTCGCATCCTGCGGGGCCCTCGCGCCGCGCGGGGCCTGCGGGGGACGGCGGCGCCGCACCGGCGGGCGCGCGGCCACGAGGCCCTTCCGGGCGCGCAGCACCACCAGGGCGGCCATCGACCACATGCACGCGATCATGGCCAGCCCGAACGCGGGGCCCAGCACGCCGCGCGCGCCCTCCGCCGTGGTGGCCACCAGGTACCACGCGCCGAACAGCGGGTCGCGGTCCACCTGGCCGCCGGTCACGAACGCCAGGCCCACCAGGGGCAGCGCCGCCGCCGCGGCGCAGGCGGACACCTGCCACCGGCGCGGCACCGCGGTCGCGATGAGCACCGCGTGCGCCGCGGGGAGCAGCAGCAGCAGGACGGACGGACGGAGCGCCCACGCGGCGGCGCTCACCGCGGCCAGCGCCACGAGCCCCGCGGCGGCCTCGCCGGCTGGGGCGGCGCCCGCGCCCCGGGCGCGCGCCCGGGTGCCCAGCCAGGCCGCGACGGCCACCACCGCGGTGATGCCCAGGGCCAGCCCGCCGCGCGCGGTGAGCGGGACGTCGCCGGGGAGCGGCGGCGCGCCCGCCGACGCGCCCGGCACGAGGCCCGCCACGCCCAGCAGGTGCAGCACGACCGCCGCGGCCGCCAGCGGCACCGCGCGCCACAGCAGGGCCCGCAGGCCCGGCCGCAGGCGGACGCCGGCGCGGCGCAGCCGGGCCAGGGCGTCCACCGCCGCGACGATCAGCGGCAGGACCAGCAGCAGGATCACGATCCGCAGGACGCCGGCCGACAGCTCGCGGTCGGCGAGCACCACGGACCGCGAGGGCCCCGGGATGGCGTCCACCTGGTCGAGGGTGCCCAGCAGGCCCATCGCGGCCTCGCCCATCAGCGAGATCCGCTCGGCGTCCGGAAGGTCCCGGTACACCGGCGGCCCGTCCGGGCGGGCGGCGAGGGGGACCGCCGGGCTGCCCGCGGCGACCGCCGGCGCCTGGTCGCCGAACGACCCGGGCACCGCCATCCGCGCCAGCTGGGTCCACAGGCCGTCGTGCGGGGCCGGCTCCATGCCGCCGCGCTCCAGGGCGGTGCGGGCGATGGACTCCAGGCCCAGCGCCTGCCGGCCGTCGCGGCCCCGGCTCCAGATGTCGATGCCGCGGCCGGTGCCGTCCGCGGCGGCGTCCAGCACGACCACCGCCCCGATGCGGAAGTCCGAGAAGCGGGACAGGAACCACCGGATGCCGGCGTTCCCCACCGTGCTGCCGTCGGTCGAGACGAACAGCATGGGCCGCTCGTGGCTGCTGGTGGCCCACAGGCGGGCCATCTCGACCAGCAGCGCCGAGGACGTCGCCCCCGCCCGGATGCGCGGCGGGGTGTCGCGGGGCGCGACCACGACGATCCCGTCCCGCGAGCCGGTGCCGGTGCCGCCCGGCACCACCAGGTACACGTTGGTGAGCTGCACCAGGGTGCGGCCGTACCGGGCGACGAACTCCTGCCGGCCCACGCGGCTGCGGTCCGGCGCCGCGCCGCCCGCCCCCGGGATGCCGGCCAGCTGCTCCTGCATCCACTGGGCCGCGTCGATGTCGTCCTGGGACCCGGGCACGCGCAGCGGCGCGACCCCCTCCAGGCGCCCGGCGGCGTCGCGCACCACCGCCCCGTCCACGGCGAACGGGACGTCCGGCTCCGGCGGGGCCGGGCGCGACTGCAGCGTCAGCAGGGCCACGATGATCGCGACGCCCGCGACGAGCCATGCGGTTCGGTAGAGCCTGGCGTTGAGCAAGCGGTGTGCGGGGTCGGTGCGGCGGGCCCTCCTGGCCGCAGAGCTTCGGCCCGCATCCTGCGGGCCCGCGTACGGAGGATGACCCGCGCGGCGGCGCGGGTCGGCCCGAAGGGTAGTCGGCCGCGGGCGATCCGTCGCCCCTGGGGCGGTTGTGGCGACCCCGGCGAGGACTAGACTCGGCGCGTCCGTGCCCGGACGGCATCGACCCCGCACGTGTCCCGCCCGCCGCAGAGGTCGCCCCAGTGCTACGCATGGTCAACGTCGGCCACAAGTCCCTCGCCGACTACCACTCGATCATCTCCCGTGAGCTCATGGCCGAGATCCGCGAACTCGCGGCCGCCGTCCAGGGCGTGCGGGTGTGCCACGTCAACGCGACCAGCTTCGGCGGCGGGGTCGCGGAGATCATGTACAGCCTCGTGCCGCTCATGAACGACGTCGGGCTCAGGGCCGACTGGAAGGTCATGTTCGGCCGCGAGGAGTTCTTCAACGTCACCAAGGCGATGCACAACGCGCTGCAGGGCGACGAGCGCGGCATCACCGAGGACGAGCGGCGCATCTTCGAGCGCTACAACGTCCTGAACGCCGGCGGGCTCGACGGCGAGTACGACGTGATGATCATCCACGACCCGCAGCCCGCGGGCATCCGGCAGCACAGCCCGCTCAGCGAGTCCGCGAAATGGGTGTGGCGGTGCCACATCGACCTCTCCACGCCCAACCCGGACGTCCTCGAGTTCCTGCGCCCCATGATCTGCGCGCACGACATGACCGTGTTCCACATGGCGCAGTACGTGCCGTCCGGGGACATCCCCGACCCGGTGATCATGCCCCCGGCGATCGACCCCCTCGCCCCGAAGAACATGGCGCTGTCCGCGGAGGACTCCGCGTACATCGTCAACCAGTTCGGCCTGGACGCCGAGCGGCCGCTCATCCTGCAGGTCTCGCGGTTCGACCCGTGGAAGGACCCGCTGGGGGTCATCGACGCGTACCGGGTGGTGAAGCGCCGGTACCCCGGCATCCAGCTGGCCCTGGTGGGCTCGATGGCCACCGACGACCCCGAGGGCTGGGACTTCTACAACCGCACCGTGGATTACGCCGACGGCGATCCGGACATCTACATCCTGTCCAACCTCAACAACGTGGGCGGGGTGGAGGTCAACGCGTTCCAGACGCACGCCGCGGTGGTGCTGCAGAAGTCCATCCGGGAGGGCTTCGGCCTCACCGTGACGGAGGGCCTGTGGAAGGCCCGGCCCACCATCGGCGGCAACGTGGGGGGCATCCCCCTGCAGATCGTCGACGGCCAGACCGGCTGGCTGGTGAACAGCCCCGACGAGTGCGCCGACCGGATCCTGCGCGTGCTGGACGACCCGGAGGAGGCCCGCACCATGGCCCGCCGCGGCAAGCAGCACGTGCGCCACGACTTCCTCACCCCCCGGTACCTGCGCGACTGGCTGGGCGTCATCAATCGGCTCGTGAACTGACGGGGACGGGGGGACACGCCGTGCGCCCCGGCGACGACGGCCGGGTGATCCTGGTGTCGAACCGGGGCCCGCTCACGTTCGGCACGGGGCCGAACGGCGAGTGGACCTCCACCCAGGGCGGCGGCGGGCTCGTGTCCGCCCTGAAGGGCCTCACCGAGATCACCCCCGCCCTGTGGATCTCCGCGGCGATGACCCCCGAGGACGTCCAGGTGCAGCGCGACGCCGAGGACGGGTGCTTCACCATCCCGGGCCACGGCGCCGACACCCTCGGCCGGTTCGTGGTGATGGACGACGCGACCTACGACCGGCACTACAACGTCATCTCGAACCCGATGATGTGGTTCGTCCAGCACTACCTGTGGGACCTCTCGAACGTCCCGGACATCCGCCGCCAGGAGCTCGAGGCGTGGGACCTGGGCTACCAGGTCGCGAACCGCCTGTTCGCCGCCGCCGTGTCCGACGAGCTGCAGCGCCGCCCCGACGCGCTGGTGATGCTCCACGACTACCACCTGTACACGGCCCCGGAGATCATCCGCCTCACCCATCCCGACGCCTTCCTGCACTTCTTCGTGCACATCCCGTGGACGCAGCCGGACTACTGGCGGGTGCTGCCGCCGCACATCCGGGAGGCCGTGGTCCGGGGGCTCCTGGCGAACGACATCGTCGCGTTCCACACCGCCCGCTACGCCCGGAACTTCCTGCTGTGCGTGGAGGACCTGCTGGACGTGCGGGTGGACTACGACCGCCGGATGGTGCGCTGGGAGGGCCGGGAGGTGTGGGTGCGGTCCTACCCGATCTCCGTGGACGCGCCGGCGTTCGAGGCGCTCGCGTCCTCGGAGGAGGTGGCCGAGGAGGAGGCGCCGATCCTGCGGCGGCGGCGCATGCACCTGGTGGTGCGCATCGACCGGGCCGACCTCTCCAAGAACGCCATCCGGGGGTTCAAGGCGTTCGACGCGATGTTGGACGACCACCCGGAGCTCGCCGAGCGCATCACGTTCTTCGCGATGCTCCAGCCGTCCCGGCAGGACATCCCCGAGTACGTCGAGTACCTCGAGAAGATCCGCGAGGTGGTGTCGTTCATCAACACCAAGCACGGCAACACCGACTGGATGCCCATCGACCTGCGGATCGAGTCGAGCATGGCCCGGGCGGTGGCCGCGTACAAGCACTTCGACGTGCTGATGGTGAACTCCATCTACGACGGGATGAACCTCGTCGCCAAGGAGGGTCCCCTGGTGAACGAACGCGACGGGGTGCTCCTCCTGAGCGAGAACGTGGGGAGCCACGAGGAGCTGGGGTCGTTCGCGCTGTCGGTGAACCCGTTCGACATCGAGGACCAGGCGGCCGCGCTGTACCAGGCCCTCACCATGCCGCAGGACGAGCGCGCCGCCCGCCTGGCCCAGATCAAGCGGATCGTGCGCGAGAACGACGTGGGCAAGTGGCTGGCGGCCCAGCAGGCGGACATCGAGGAGAAACGGGCGGAGGTGGCGCATGGGTGAGCTCACCCACATCGACGAGCGGGGGCAGGCCCGCATGGTGGGCGTGGGGCACAAGCCCGTCGTGCTGCGCCGGGCCGTCGCCCGGTCGGTGGTCCGCGTGGCCCCCGAGACCGCCGCGGCGATCACCGAGGGCCGCGTGCCGAAGGGCGACGTGGGGGCGGTGGCCCGGCTGGCCGGCATCGCCGCCGCCAAGCGCACGCCGGAGCTGGTGTTCCTGTGCCACCCGCTGCCCATCGACGGGGCGTCGGTGGAGGTGGACATCGCCGCGGACGGGGTGGTCACGGTGCACGCGACGGTGGAGACCACCGCGCGCACCGGGGTGGAGATGGAGGCCCTCACCGCGGCGTCGGTGGCGGCGCTGAACGTCTACGACCTGGTGAAGGGCATCGACCCGGGCCCCGTGATCGAGCGCGTCGAGCTGGTGTCCAAGCAGAAGGCCGCGCCCGCCTGAATGGCCCGGGGCACGGGCCGCGGGTAGCCTTCCGCCCGATGAGCGGGGAGCACGCGCTGCAGATCTCGGCCGCCGCCCCCGTGCGGCCGCCGGTGGACGCCGTCCTGGCGGCGGTCGCCCGCCGGCAGGAGCAGGGGTTCGACGCGGTGTGGTGGGCGGACCACCTGCTGCACTGGTTCCCCGCGTCCATCTGGACGCCGGACCTCGTGCCGATGGCCGCCGCGCAGCCCAGCCCGCACGTGTGGATGGACCCCTTCGCGATGGTCGCGGCCGCCGCCGGCGCCACGGACGCCATCCGCCTGGGCGTGGGCGTCACCGACACGGTGCGGCGGCACCCGGCGGCCCTGGCCCAGACCGCGCTCACGCTCGACCATGTCACCCGCGGCCGCTTCATCCTGGGGGTGGGCACCGGCGAGGAGCTCAACCTCGCGCCCCTCGGCCTGCGCAACGAGCGGCCGCTCGCGCGCCTCGACGAGGCCCTCCAGGTCATCCGCCTGCTGTTCTCCACCCCGGACGAGGTGGACTTCGAGGGCGAGCACGTGGTGCTGCGCGGCGCCGCGGTGGGCCTGCGGCCCTTCGGCGCCGCGCCGCCGCCGGTGTGGGTGGCCGCCCACCGGCCGAAGGGCCTGGCACTGGCCGGGCGCATGGCCGACGGATGGATGCCCCTCGCCACGGACCCCGGCCGGTACGCGGCGATGCTGGGGGTGGTGGAGGCCGCCGCGGCGGCGGCCGGCCGCGCGGGTGCGGTGACCGCGGGCGGGTACACCCGGGTCGTGCTCGCCGAGGACGACGACACCGCCCGCACGGCCGTCGCACGGTCCACCCTCCTGCGGTTCATCGCGCTCACCGCGCCGTCGGAGACCTTCGCGGCCCGCGGGGCGGTGCACCCCCTGGGCGCGGGGGTGTTCGGGCTCACGCGGTTCCGGCCCACGGACCTGTCCCGGGCCGACGCCCTGCGCCTGGCCGGGGAGGTGCCGGGCGAGGTCGTGCTCGACACCGTGGTGGCCGGCACGCCCGCCACCGTCGCCGCCCGCCTGGCCGCCATCGTGGCCGCGGGGGCCCGGCACCTGCAGGTCGTGAACATGACGCCCCTGGCCGACCCGTCGCTGGCGGCGGCGAGCGAGGGCCTGCTGGGCGAGGCGCTGACGGACCTACGGGCGGTCGCCTCCTGACCCAGCCCGGCCGGATGCGGCGCGCCGCCCTGGCGGCGCCGTGCCTCGCGCTGCTCGCCTGGGGCGCGGCGCCCGCGGCGGCGCAGGCGCCCACCGCCCCCCTCGAGAAGTGGAACGAGATCTCCGCGGCGGCCCTCACGGGGACGGACCTGCTGGCGCTGGACACCGAGACCGTGCGGGTGCGCCGCCGCCTGGCCGGGGGCGGCCTCGGGCCCGTCGAGTTCACGTACCACAAGACCGACCTGGTGGGCGTGGGGCTCGCGGCGGGACGGCGGCGGTTCACCCGCGCCGCGTTCGACACCCGCCTGGCGATCCGCAACAGCATCGGCAGCCAGTCGGGGGCGCGCCTGGCGACGGGCACGGACGGCGCGAGCGTCGTGCTGCCCGGGGCGCACGGCTTCGCGCCGCCGGTGGTGTGGTGCTGCCCGGCGTCCGGCATCGAGGTGGTGGTGGAGAGCGACGGGCGCAGCGGCGCGCAGCGGGCGCTCGCGGCGGGCCTGGACGGCACGCGGGTGCGGATGCTCATGCGGTCGGCCGACGGGGACGTGGCGCTGGTGTCGGCGTCCCCGGGCCTGCTGGCGAACCCCGACGACCTCGACGAGAGCCGCACCGCCGTCCCGTTCGCCGGGCGGCCGAGCGGCGGGCTCGCGGCGATCGCGGACGGCGTGGTGGCATGGACCGAGGATCCCGCCACCGGCGTGGTGCGCCACGGCGCGCCGGCCGACACGGGCGTCACGGACGTGGCCGACACGCGGTTCGGCGGGCGGGTGCTGCGCGTGTGGGCCGCCCCCGGCACCGTCGCCGCGCTGGTGCGGACGGGCCGCGTCGCGAGCGTCAGGACGCTGGAGGTGGCCTCGGGCACGGTGCGCACCGTGTGGCGGGGCACGTCCCTGCCGCGCGTGGCCGTGGGCGGGGGCGCCGTGGCCGTCGCCGACGGCCGCCGCATCCTCGCCGCGCGCGCCGGCCCGGTGGCCCGGGTGGCCCAGGCGCGCGGCCCGGTGGCCGCGATCGCCGTGGACGGCGATCGCGTCGCGTGGTTCGAGCGCGTCGTGATCCGCCGCGGCGGCAAGCCGGGCCGGTGGACCGTCGCGCGGCTGGCGCGGGTGACGCGGTGAGGCGCCTCCTGGCGGCATGGGCCGCCGTCGCCGCCGTGGCGGGCCTGGCGCTCGCCGGTCCGGCGCCCGCCTCCGTGGTGGCCCTGCAGGACGACCGCCTGCCGAACCTCACCGGGGCGCCGCTCGTCGCGCGCCTGGACCTGCTCGCCTCGACCGGCACGCGCGTGACCCGCGTCGACGTCCTGTGGAGCCGCGTCGCCCGGTCCCGGCCGGCGGACCCCACGAACCCCGGGGACCCCGCCTACGACTGGTCGGTGTACGACCAGATCATGCGGGGCCTCGCGCAGCGCGGGATCGGCGTGATCCTGGACTACTACTCCACCCCGGCATGGGCATCGGCGTCCGGGGCGCCCAACGCCGCGCCGCGCGCCGCGGAGGCCGGGGCGTTCGCCGGCGCCATCGCCCGCCGCTACTCCGGCACCTGGCGCGACTCCGCCGCTGCGGCCCCCCTCCCCGAGGTGAGGCGCATCGAGGTGTGGAACGAGCCGAACATCGAGCAGTTCTGGACGCCGCAGTGCCGGCGCGGCCCGCGGAGCCGGTACGTCCCGGTCGCCGCGCGCGGCTACGCGGCGCTGGTGGACGTCGCCGCCCGCGAGATCCGCCGCGCGAACCCGGATGCGATCGTGGTGGGGGGCGTCGCCGGGCCCGCCGGGAGCACCGACGACCGGGGGAAGACGTGCCGCACCGGCTCCGAGAGCGTGAGCGTGGGGAGCATCATCTCCGCGCTGCGGGCGAACGCGATCCGCATCGACGCGTGGAGCCAGCACCTCTACCCCATCGGTGCCCCGGACCGGGCATTCTTCTTCCCCAGCTGGAGGTCGCTCGAACAGCTCACCCCGCTGCTGGATAAGCTGCGGCCGGGCATGCCGGTGTACGTGACCGAGACCGGCTACCACACCTCGTACAACCGCTTCCACCGCTACTTCGTCAGCGAACCCCAGCAGGCGCGGTGGCTCACGCAGACCTTCGACATCGCGGACCGCACCCCCCGCGTGGCCGTCACGGTCTGGTTCAACCTCCAGGACAACCCCAGTTGGACCGGAGGGCTCCTGCACGCAGACCTCACCCGCAAACCCGCCTGGGACACCTTCGCCCGGGTCGCCGGCGCCGCCCCGGTGCCACAGGAGTGGCTTCCTTGAGTGACCGCCTTCAGCACGTCCAGGCCTACTACGACCGCATCGCGCCGCGTCTGTACGCGGTCGAGGGGCAGAACTGGCACCTGCAGAGCCGCATGTCGCTGGTGCTCGGCACCATCGACGAGCTCGCGCCCCGCGCCGCCGCCGGCGGCGGGCCGCCGCGCGTCCTCGACGTGGGGTGCGGCACCGGGTTCCTGCTGGAGCAGCTCGCGGGCCGCGGCTTCTCGGGGGTCGGCATCGACCTGTCGCCCGACTCGATCGCGATCACCCGGCAGCGGCTGAACGACCTGGGCGTCGCGGAACGGCTGCGCGCCGAGACCGGCAGCGCGTACGAGCCGCCGGAGGGCACGTACGAGCTCATCACGCTCACGGACGTCCTGGAGCACCTCGAGGACCCGCGCGCCTGCCTGCGGGCACTGCGCGAGCGCCTCGCGCCCGGCGGCCTGCTGGTGATCTCCACGCCCAACCGCCACTCGCTGCCCGGCGCGCGCCGCTGGGTGGCCGAGCGCGCCCCATGGCTGCGGATCACCATGAACCTGGCGCCGGTGGACAACTGGCAGAGCTGGGGCGACCTGGAGGCGCACGGCGCGTCCGCGGGCCTGGCGGTGGTGAGCCGCCGGGGGATCTTCTTCCGGCCCGGCGGCAGGGTGGGCTCCCAGATCGGCCGCCTGTACCGGTACGCCGCGCCCAGGAAGGCCGAGGCCGCCCTCTCCACCACGCCGGTGGGCCGCTTCGGGTTCTACGTCTGCGTGGGCTTCCGGCCCGTCTGAGCGCGGACCGCATCGTGGGCAGACGCGGCCGGGCGGTCGTCGGCGGGGGCATGCTCGCGCTGTTCGTGTTCGCCCTCGGCGTGTTCCTGCTGCCGTTCGCGTTCCCCACGCCCCCGCCCATCGTCACGCGGTTCTCGGGCTCCCGCCTCATCAGCCCCAACGGCGACGGCCACCGCGAGGTCGCCCGCATCTCCGTGCGGATGCGCGTGCCCGGCACCATCACGCTGCTGGAGGTGGTGTCGAGCGACGGCACCACGGTGCGGACCCTGGAAACCGACACCCCCGTGCGCCGCGGCTGGTTCCGCGCCTCGTGGGGCGGGAGGACCGACGCGGGCGAGGACGCCCCCGACGGCATCTACTCCCTGCGGCTGCGGGCCAAGGCCGGCGAGAAGGTGTTCCGCACCAGCCGGCGCATCGTGATCGACCGCACCGGACCGGCCCTGGCCGTGGCGGAGGCCGCCTCGGCGGGGCTCGCCGACCTCTCGGCGCCCGCCCAGTGCCTGGTCACCGCGGTGCCGGACGGTGACGCCCAGATCACCTTCGCGGCGCTCACGGCGGACGGCGCCGGCATCCTGCGCGCCTCGGGGCCCCGGCCCGTGCGCGACGGCCGCACCGCCCGGTGGTCGTGGGACGGCACCCGCCGGGACGGCGGCGCGATCACCCCCGGCCTGGTGACGCTCGAGATCCGCGCGGCCGACGCCGCGCGCAACGCCACGTCCGTGCGCCGGACGTGCTGGATCGGCAACGCCGTCGGCCGCGTCACCCGGCCGGGGCGTCCCGGCACCGATGTCCGCGTGCGCCTGCGCACCGCCGCGGGCGCCGCCTACCCGGCGCGCACCCGGGTGACGCTGCGCCTGTACCGCCGCGCGGGGACGCCCGGCGGGGGGCTGCGGGTGCTGGGCCCGCGCGTCGCGCGCGCCGTCCGCACCACCGCCGGAGACGCCGTCCTGCGGCTGCCCCCCGGCATCCCGGCGAGCGCCCTGTGGCTGGTCGCCGACGTCCGCGGCGGCCGCGCGCTCATCGCCCCGGAAGGCCCCCGTTGAGCGTCTCCGAGATCACCCGCGAGATCGCGTCCGGCGCGGCCGCGGCCGGCGTCGCCCTGCTGTTCGTGCCGGTGCCGCGGATCCCGCCCACCGCGCGGCGCCTGGCGGGGCTCGTGCTCCTGGTGGCCGCCTGGGCGGCCCTCGCGGCGACCCTCCTGCCCGACGGCGAGGGGCAGCGCGTCACCGACCGGCTCACCACCCCCGCGGGCGCCGCCGCCGCGGTGGCGGGGATCGCCGCGGTGCTCGTGCTGTCCGCCGTCGCGGTGCGCCTCACGCTGCGCTGGCCCACGGCGTGGTTCGTCGCCCTCGGCCTGGCCCTGCCGGTGCGGATCCCGGTGCCCATCGGCGGCGACGACCGCAACCTGCTGCTGCCCCTCTACGTGGTGATCGCCGTGGGGGCCGCCGCGTTCCTGTGGGGACGCCTGCGCGGGCGCTTCACCGCGGCGGACGAGCCGTCCACGCTCCTCGACATCCCGCTGGCGGCGTTCCTCGTGTACGCCCTGGCCTCCTGCGTGTGGAGCGTGGACCCGGAGGAGGCGGCCGTGAAGCTCGTCTTCTTCTACGTGCCGTTCACGCTCCTGTACCTCGTGGTGGTGGCCCTGTGGCGGCACGGGCGGGCGCTGCGGGCGCTCGCCTGGTCGACGGTGTGCCTGGCGGTGCCGGTGGCCGTGCTCGCGGTGTACCAGTACGCGGCCCGCGACATCTTCCTGAACGTGCGGCTGCAGCAGGCGAACGTGTACAGCCGGTTCTTCCGGTCGAACGCGATCTTCTACGACCCGAACATCCTGGGCCGGTACCTGGTGGTCGCGATCGTCGCGATCGTCGCCGTGGCGTGGCTGCGGCCCCGCCCCCGCGAGATCGTGGTCGCCGTCGTGCTGCTGGTGCCGCTGTGCGCCGGCCTGGCGGTCACGTTCTCGCGGTCCAGCTGCCTCATGCTCATGCTCGCCCTGGCCCTCATGTCGTGGCGGGCGTTCGGCGCGCGCCGCACCCTCGCGGTGGGCGGCGCCACCCTGGCCGTCCTCGCGCTGGGGGCGTTCACGGCGTCGAAGAACGTCCGCAAGGTGGTGACCGACTCCGGGCGCCTGGAGAAGGTGAGCGAGGGCCGCTTCGACCTCATCCGCGGGGGGGTCGAGATCTGGCAGGAGGCCCCGGTGCACGGGGCGGGACTCGGCGGCTTCGAGAACCGCTACGAGGCCATCCTCACCCCCGCCGAGCAGAAGCGGGTGCGGGTGGTGATCAGCCACAACACCCCGGTGACCGTGCTGTCGGAGCTCGGGGCGGTGGGCTTCGGGCTGTTCGTGTGGCTGGGGATCCGCCTGTGGCGCAACCTCGCCGACGGCGCGCGCCTGGCGCGCGATCCCGAGCGCTGGGCGATCTGGACGATCCTGGCGCTGGTGTGCGGCATCCTCCTGCACGCGCTGTTCTACGCCGGGTTCTTCGAGGACCCGTTCCTGTGGGCGCTCACCGCCGGCGCGATGGTCATGGCGGGCGCGGCCGGGGCGGTCGCCAAGCGCCCGCAAGCCGGCCCGGAGGGCGTGCCGACCGCGTGAGGATCGTCTGCCTCAGCAACATGTACCCCTCCCCGGAGGCCCCCGACTACGGCGCCTTCGTCCGGGACATGTGCGACGCCCTGGCGGCGCGGGGCCACGACGTGGACCGCGTGGCGATCACCACGCGCGCGGCCGGCGCGGTGCGCACCCCCGCCAAGTACGCGGTGCTGCTCGCCCGGGCGGTCCGCGCCGCGCGCGGCGCGGACGTCGTGTACGCCCACTACCTGTTCCCCACCGGGGCCCTGGCGGCCGCCTCCCACCGCATCACCGGCGTGCCGTGGGTCGTCACCGCCCACGGCGGCGACGTCGCGAACCTCGCCCGGGGGCCGGTGCGGCGCGCGACGGCCCGCAGCCTGCGCTCCTGCTCGGCCCTCATCGCGGTGAGCGAGTACCTCGCCGGGCGGCTGCGCGAGCAGCTGGACCCGCTGCCGCCGGTGCACGTGGTGGACATGGGGGTCGACCTGGACCGGTTCGTCCCGGCCGGCCGGGAGGCGGCGCGGGCCCGGCTGGGGCTGCCCGGCGACGGGCCCCTCGTGCTCGCCGTGGGCGGGCTCACCGAACGCAAGGACCCCCTGAACCTGCTGCAGGCCGTCGCCCGGCTGCGCGCCGTGCACCCGGCGACGCGGGTGGCGTTCGTCGGCGACGGGCCCCTCGCGGGCGCGGTGCGCGCCGGGGCGCTGCGGCTGGGCCTGCCCGGCGACGCCGTCATCACGCCCGGCGCCCTGCCCCACGACGAGGTGCCCGCCTGGCTCGCCGCCGCCGACGTCCTGTCCATGGTGAGCCGCGTGGAGCCGCTGGGGGTGGCGGCCCTGGAGGGCCTCGCGTGCGGCCGGCCCGTCATGACCACCGCGATCGGGGGCGCACGCGAGGTGGTGCCGGACGGCGGGCCGGGCGCCGTGGTGGCCCCGGGCGACCCCGCGGCGCTCGCCGCGGCGCTCGCGGAGAAGCTCGCGCATCCGCCGGACCCGGCCGCCTGCCGAGCCGTTGCCGAGGGCCATGCGCTGACCACCCAGGCCGGGCGTGTCGCCGACATCCTGGCGGCCGCGGCCCGCGAGGATGCCGCTGGTAGCCTCCCTCGCCGATGACCGGCCAGGCACCACCCGCCGGCGGGCTCGCGCCGCCCCGCGGCCCGGTGCTCGGAGCGGGCCTCCTCGCCGCCGCCGGCGCCGCGCTCACGGTGCTCTCCGCCCCCGCCGGCGTCGCGTTCACCCTGCTCGCCGCCCTTGTCGTGGCGGTGCGGCGCACGCCCCTGCCGCGGCTCGCGGTGGGCTTCACCACCGTCACCGCCCTCGCCGCGATCGCGGGGCCCAACCTGGCGGTGCCGCAGGCGCCGTGGCTGTTCCTGTTCCGCATCATGATCGTGACGCTGGCCCTCGGGACCCTGGGGTACCTGCTCATGGGCGGCGCCATCCGCGTGAGCCGGGCGGTCGCCGTGCCCGGCGCCCTGCTCGGGCTCATGGTCCTGTGGTCGGCGATGTCGGTGGCGTGGGCGCAGGACGACGTCGCGGCCCTCCGCTGGACGCTGTTCCTGGCGATGATGGGCGGCCTGGCGCTGGCGATCCCGGTGGCGTTCGCCACCCGGACGCGCGCGGTGCGGCTGCTGGCGATCCTCGGCATCGCGTTCGCGGTGGTGAGCGTGATCTCCCTGCTGGAGATCGTCGCGGGCATCCGGCTGCCCACCTCCCGGCTCGCCGGGAAGTCGCAGGATGTCGCGTTCGCCGCGACGTCGGTGTTCGGCAACGAGAACAACCTCGCGACCTACCTCACCCTCACGCTCCCGTACCTGCTGGTGCTGCCCATCGTGTTCCGGGACGTCCGCCTGCGCGCGCTGGGCCTCGCGGGGAGCGGGGCCGCGCTGATGGCGCTGCTCTACACGGGCAGCAAGGCGAACATCGCCGCCACCGGGATCGTCCTCATCACCCTGCTGCTGTTCGCGGGCACCGACCACCGGCAGCGCGGGCGCGCGATCTCCGCCGCGGTCATCGCCGCGCTCGCCGTGGCGCTGGTGGTGCCCTCCATCCAGGGGTCGGGGGTGATCAAGCTGCCGGACCGGGCGGTCACCAAGTTCGACTTCTCCCTGCTCAGGGAGCAGGTCGACACCGGGCTGGGGTCCGGCGCGGTGCGCTCCAACCTGCTGTCGGACGGCCTCGGGCTCGTCCACGAGACGGGCGGGATCGGCGTGGGCGCGGGCAACGCCGACGTGCGCGTGCGGTCCCTGCGGGACTTCCCCGGGGTCGCGAACCTCCACAACTGGTGGCTGGAGGTCACGGTGAACCTCGGCCTGGTGGGGCTGGGCCTCTACATCTGCTTCTTCGGGTTCCTGCTCACCCGCCAGCTGCGGGAGGCGCGGCTCACCGCCGACCCGCTGGTGCGGTACATGGCCCTCGCCGGCGCGACCTCGCTGGCCGGCTTCACCATCGGGAGCCTCGGGCCGTCGAGCGTCATCCACTTCGCCCCCATGTGGATCACGTTCGGGCTCGGCATGCTTGCCGTCGCGCTGGCCCAGCGCGCCCGCGACAACGGAGGGACGCTCCCCTGAGGATCCTGATGCTCAGCCACATGTACCCCAGCGCCGTGAACCCCACCGCCGGGATCTTCGTGCACGAGCAGGTGCGGGCCCTGCGGGACCTGGGCCACGACGTGCGGGTCATGTCGCCCAAGGGCTGGGCGCCGCCGTTCCTGGACCGCTGGAGCGCGTACCACGACGTCCCCGGCACGGACGTCATCGACGGCGTGCCGGTCATCTACCCGCGCAAGCTCACCCTCCCCGGTGCACGGCTGGGCGCCCGGAACGCCGACGCCATGCGGTGGGCCATCCGCGGGCCACTCAAGCGCATTCACGCGCGCTGGCCGTTCCAGGTGATCCACGCCCACATGCTGGTGCCGGACGGCTGGGCCGCGGCCCGCGTGGGCGCGGAGCTGGGCGTGCCGGTGCTGGCCACCGCCCACCGCGCGGACGTGATCGACCTGCCGGCGCGAAGCCGCGCGCTGCGCGAGCGGGTGCGGCAGGCCGTGGAGTCCATCGACCAGATCGTCACGGTGAGCCGCGCGATCCGGGCCGAGGCGGAGTCGTGCGGCACGCCCCGGCGCCCCGTGCGGGTGGTCGCCAACGGCGCCGACACGGGCGTGTTCATGCCGCACGACATGGCGGAGGCCCGCGACCGGCTGGGGCTCCCGCAGGACGAGCGCGTGGTGACCTACGTGGGCAAGCTGGTGCCGCGCAAGGGCGTGGACGTGCTGGTGGAGGCCATGGGCCTGCTGGCCGCGCACCGCGAGGGCGGCGCCCCGCTGCTGGTGGCGGGTGGCATCGGGGAGCTGCGGGAGCCGCTGGAGGCCCGGGCCCGGGAGCTGGGGATCGCCGGCCGCGTCCGGTTCGTGGGGAAGATCCCGCACGACGACGTGGCCTGGTACATGGCCGCCGGGGAGTTCTTCGTGCTGCCCAGCCACTCCGAGGGCCTGCCCACCGTGTGCTGCGAGGCCCTGAACTGCGGCCGGCCGGTGGTCGCCACCGCGGTGGACGGCACGCCGGAGATCGTGCGCGACGGCGACACGGGCCTGCTGGTGCCGGCCGGCGACGCGGAGGCCCTCGCCGCCGCGATGCAGCGCATGCTCGACGAGCCGGGTGCCCGGGATCGGATGGCCACCCGGGCGCTGGAGGTGGGGCGCGACGAGTACACGTGGGCGGCCAACGCCCGGCGGAACGCCGAGCTGTACGCCGAGCTGGTGGCGTGAGCCGCCCCGCCGCCATCGTCCTGCAGGCCTCGGGGCCCAACAGCCTGGGGATCATCCGGTCCCTGGCCGCCGAGGGCGTGCGCGTGCTGGCCGCCGACCACGACCCGGAGGCCCTGGGCAAGGCGTCCCGGTACGCCCACGCCGCGCACACCGCCGACCCGCTCACCGAGCCCGACCGGTTCGTGGACGACCTGCTGGCCATCGGCCGGCAGCTGGGGGACCGGCCCGTGCTGTTCCCCACCCACGACGAGGCCATCGCCGCCATCGGGCCGCGCGAGGCCGAGGTGGACGCCGTGCTGCGGCGCCCGTGGACGGAGTGGGACCGCATGCGGGTGATCATGGACAAGGGCGGCCAGCACGCCGCCGCGCGGCGCATCGGGTTCCCGCGCCCCGGCACCACGGACCCCGCCGAGGACGCCGACCCCGTGCGGGCCGTCGCCGACGCCGGCCTGCGGTACCCCGTCATCCTCAAGCCCCGCTACGCCCCGGAGTTCCGGCGGCGCTTCAGGGTGCAGGTGATGCGCTGCGACGACGCGGAGGAGTTGCGCCGCCGCTGGGAGGACGCCGCCCCGTACGGTCCGCAGATCCAGGAGGTCATCCCGGGTGGCGATGAGCAGCTGTGGACCCTCGGCAGCTACCGCGCGGCGGACGGCGGGCGCATCGCCTCGTTCACGGGGCGCAAGCTCCGGCAGTGGCCGCCGCAGTTCGGCACGGCCCGCAGCGCCGAGGCGCACTGGGACCCCGCGTTCGCCGAGCGCTGCCACGCGCTGCTGGACGAGCTGGGCTTCCACGGGATCTCCCAGGTGGAGGTCAAGCGCGACCCCAGGGACGGGCGCGACCACCTGATCGAGGTGAACCCCCGGTCCTGGCTGTGGATCTCGCTGGCCACCGCCAGCGGCGTGAACATCCCGTACGCCTGCTACCTGGACGCGATCGGCGAGACGCGGCACTGGACCGGCGGGCACCGCTCCGGCCGGCACTGGGCGCTGCTGCCCAAGCACGTCGCCGCCAGCGCGCGGGAGATCCGCCGGGGCGCCTGGAGCGCCGGGGCGTTCGCGCGGTCGCTGCGCCCGCCGCTGGTGGACGGCGTGGCGTCCCTGCGGGACCCCCGGCCGGCCGTGCGGTCCTACGGGCGCATGCTGCGGCGCGGCGGGGGCGGCGAGTGAGCCTCACCGTCCGCATCGAGGCATGCCCGGACCGCTTCGTCCCGCGCGCCCGCTGGGTGCTGGGCATCCTCGCCGAGGCGCTGGGCGAGGAGGGCGTGTTCACCGACGGCCCCGCCGAGCTGGTGTACGGCCCGCGCACGCCGGACGACGGTGCGGTGTGGATCCCCGCCGATCCCGTGGCGCAGGCGTTCTTCGAGGGCCGGGAGGCCTTCCCGGGGCCCGCCGCGCACCGGGTGGGCAACCTCGCGTTCCTGTTCCCGCTGCGCGACGCCACGCTGCCCATTCCCGGGGACGTCGTGGCGAGCGCCTTCCACCTGCTCGCCCGGTGGGACGAGTGGTGCGTGCCGCAGCGCGACCGGTTCGGCCGGCTGCCGTCCGCCGAGACCACGTTCGCCCGGATGGGCCTGGACCCCGAGGAACCCCCGGTGGAGGGCTACATCGCCCTGCTGCGCGGGGCCCTGGGCCGCCCGGAGCCGCGCGGCTGGTCGGTGTTCCTCACGCACGACATCGACCGGGTGCGCCGGAAGGGCCCGAAGCAGCTGGCGGGGATCGCCCGGCGCAACCCGGCGCGGGCGCTGCGCACGCTGGCCGGGCCGGACCCGTGGGACAACATCCCGGAGCTGCTGTGGACCACCGGCCGCCGCGGCCTGGCCTCCACCGTGTACCTCATCGGGCGCAACGCGCACCGGCTGGACGGCACCCCGCGGGCGGTCTATGAGGCCACGCGGGCGGACATGGCCCGCGCCGTGCGCGCCGCCGGCGGCGAGGTGGGCCTGCACGCCTCGTTCGCGTCGTCCGAGGACGGCCGGGCGCTGAAGGCCGAGCTGGAGGCGTTCCGGGCCGAGGTGGGCGGCGGCGTGGCGGGCGTGCGCTACCACTACCTGCGGTTCCGCTACCACGAGACCGTGCGGTGGCTGGAGGACGCCGGGGTGGCGTACGACTCCAGCCTCGGCTGGGCGGAGACCCCGGGGTTCGCCGCCGGCATCGCCCGCCCGTTCCGGCCCTGGGTGATGGGCGAGGAGCGCCCCGCGGACCTGCGCCTGGTGCCGCTGGCGGTGATGGACACCACCCTGCACTCGTACCTCAAGCTCGACGCCGAAGATGCCCGTGAGCGGGCGCTTTCCGTGCTCGACCGAGTGCGGCGCGCGGGCGGTGCCGCCTGCCTGCTGTGGCACAACACCTACCTCACCGACGACCGCGCCCCCGGGTACGGCCCCCTGTGGGAGACCCTGCTGGACGACCTGGCCGCGCGCGGCGCGGACCTGGGGCCGGTGAGCCCGCAGCCCGTGCCGGGGGGCGCCGACCTGTCGGGGCGGCGGATCCTGCACCTCACCACGGTGCACCGCCCGCGCGACGTCCGGATCCTGCACAAGGAGGCCGCCGCGGCGGCACGCGCCGGTGCCGGCGCCCGCGTGCTGGCGTGCGGGGACCGGCTGCGCCGCGGCAGGCGCCTCGCGGCGGGCTGGCGCATGGCCGCCCGCGCACGGAAGGCCGGGGCCGACGTCTTCCACGTGCACGACCCGGAGCTGCTGCCCGCGGCCCTCTGGCTCGCCCGCACCTCCGGCACCCCCGTGGTCTACGACGTCCACGAGTACCTGGGTGAGACCGTCCGCACCAAGCGCTGGCTCCCCGCGCCGGTGCGCGTGCCCCTCGCCTGGGCGGCCGCCCGCGCCGAGCTCGCCATGGCCGCCCGCCTGGACGGCGTGGTGGGCGTGAACGGGGACCTCGCCGCGCGGTTCGCGGCCGCCGGCGCCCGGGTCGCCACCTCGGTCACCAACGCGCCATGGGGCGACGCCTTCCCGGAACCCGCCCCGGCCACCGAGCCGGTGGTGCTGTACGTCGGCGGGCTGGGACCCCTGCGCGGCCTGCCGCTCATGATCGAGGCGTTCCCGATGGTCACCGCCCCCGGCGCCCGCCTGGTGCTCGCCGGACCCGGCGAGCCCGGCCCGGTGCCGGACAACGTGACCCTGCTCGGAGTGGTGGACCACAGCGAGGTGGCGGGGCTCCTCGCCGGCGCCGCCGTGGCCTGGATCCCCCTCACCCGGCACGGCAACTACGCCCGCGCGGTCCCCACCAAGCTGGTGGAGGCCATGGCCGCCGGCCGGCCCGTGGTGGCGAGCGACATCGGGCGGATGGCGATGATCGTGCGCGCCGCCGGCTGCGGCATCCTCGTGCCGCCCGACGACCCCGCCGCCCACGCGGCCGCCATCGACCGGCTGCTGGGCGACCCGGAGGAGGCCGCCCGCATGGGCGCCGCCGGCCGCCGGGCGTTCCTCGACGGCCTGGCGTTCGAGGCGCAGGCGGGGCGGCTCACCACCTTCTACGCCGACCTGCTGGGGGTTCGCTGATGCGCGTCCTGTACGTGTCGCAGTACTTCGTCTCGGCGAACCAGCCGGGCGGCGTGCGCCACTGGCAGCACACCCGCGCACTCGCGCAGGCCGGCCACGAGGTGTCGGTGGTCACCTCGTACGTGCAGCACAAGGAGCGCACGATCCCCGAGCGCTACGCCGGCCGGAGGATCGTGCGGGAGACCGAGGACGGCCTCGACATGTGGCGCGTCTACTCGACCCCCGGCTACGGCCGCGACCTGCGCTCCCGCCTGGGCAACTACGCGAGCTTCGCCTGGTGGGCGTCGGTCGCGATGACCCGCGTCCCGAAGCCCAAGGTCGTGGTCGCCTCGTCCCCGTCCCTTCCCGCCGCCGGCGCCGCGGCGGTGCTGGCGATGGTGCGCCGCGCCCCGTTCGTGCTGGAGATCCGTGACCTGTGGCCGGACTCCGCCGTGACGATGGGGCTGGTCAACGATCGCGCCACGATCGCCGCCGCCACCCGGCTGGAGCGCTTCTGCTACCGGCGGGCCGACCGCATCATCGCCCTCACCGAGGGGATCCGCGACGGCATCATCGCCAAGGGCGTGCCGGAGCGGAAGGTCACGCTCATCACCAACGGGGTGGACCTGGACGAGGCCGGCGGCGAGCAGGCCCCCGCGGCGATCCCCGGGGTGCCCGACGACGCGGTCGTGGCGATGTACGTGGGCAACCACGGCACGTACAGCAGCCTCGGCACGGTCCTGGAGG
Organism: Thermoleophilia bacterium; assembly: GCA_020848615.1. Classification (GTDB taxonomy): domain Bacteria; phylum Actinomycetota; class Thermoleophilia; order Miltoncostaeales; family Miltoncostaeaceae. Next base: position 52,568 of record JADLHW010000011.1, on the reverse strand, counting down.
CCGCGGACCTGCTGCGCGGCCGGCCGGAGATCCGGGTGGTGCTGGTGGGCGGCGGCGACCAGAAGGCCCGGCTGGTGGAGCAGGCCGCCCGGATGGAGCTGCCGAACGTGGTGTTCGCCGACTCCGTGCCGAAGCGGGAGGTCCCGGCCGTCATCGCCCGCGCCGACGTGTGCCTGCTCCCGTACCAGGACCGCGACCTGTTCGCCGGGGCCCTGCCGAACAAGGTGTTCGACTACATGGCGGCGGCCCGGCCCATCCTGGCGTCCGCCCCCGAGGGCGAGCTCACCCGCCTCATCCGCGAGGCGGGTTGCGGCGTGTGCACGCCCCCGGAGGACGCCCGGGCGATGGCCGACGCCATCGCGGCCCTCGCGGACGACCCCGGGCGCAAAGCGATGGGCCGGCGGGGCCTGGCGGTCGCACTGGACCGCTACGACCGGCGGGTGCTGGCGAAGCGGTTCGTCGGCGTGGTGGAGTCCGCGGCATGAGCACGCCCCTCAGCGACCCCGTCGGCGGCCGCGCCAAGCGGGCCCTCGACCTCGCGGTGGCCGTGCCGCTCCTGGTCGCGGCGAGCCCGGTGATGGCGGGGATCGCCCTGTGGGTGCGCCGCGACTCCCCCGGCCCCGCCCTGTTCCGGCAGACCCGCATCGGCGAGGGTGGCCGGCCCTTCCAGGTCCTGAAGTTCCGCACCATGGTCGTGGGGGCCCAGCAGATGGGCGCCGGCATCCGGGTCGTCTCGAACGACAGCCGCATCACGGGCGTCGGGCGGATCCTGCGCAGGACCTCCCTCGACGAGCTCCCGCAGCTGGTGAACGTGGTGCGCGGCGACATGAGCCTCGTGGGCCCCCGGCCCACCGTCCCGGAGCAGGTGGAGCGGTACACCGACCATCAGCGCCGGCGCCTCCTGGCCCGGCCCGGCGTGACCGGCCTGGCCCAGGTGACCGGCCGTCAGCTGATCCCCTGGTCGGAGCGCATCGAGATCGACATCACCTACATCGAGCGCTGGAGCATGCGCCGGGACCTGGCGATCATCGCCCGCACCGCCCTCATGCTCCTGCGGCGCAGCGACAACCAGTACCGCGACGCCGCCCCCGCCTTCGACCTCCCCGAGAGACCGCACCGAGACCCGTCATCGAGCTGATGCGCGGGAGGCGACCGCCCGTACCCGCGAGGACGCCGATCCCGGCGGGGGCAGGGCGGCCCCTGCGGACGGCGAGGGTGACATGACGGGAGCCATGGACGGCGACCCGGAGTCAGTTCCCGGCGGCCGCACGGCGTGGTTCCCGGGGCCAACGGCGCCAAGCGCGCGCATGGGCGACGCCTGCGCGAGTCGAGCTGGCAACGGGAAGCCATTGGGAACTCCCGGGGCAACCGCCCCGGGAGTTCTCAAGTAAAGTCGCCGACCGTGAACGACGTCACCCTCCGGGACTACCTGCGCGTCGCGTGGAGCGGCCGCTGGCTCATCCTCATCGCCACCGTCGTCGGCATCGCCGTCGGGATCCTCCTCTCCGTCGCCCGTTCGCCCGAGTACACGGCCACCGCGCGGGTGTACCTGGGACAGGCGACGACGATCGCCGGCGTCCCCGTGCAGACGCCGTTCACGAACCCCACGGTCGCCCCGCTGGCACTCGACAGCGATGCGATCGTCCGGAAGGTCGCGGACGCCGCGGGCACCACGCCCGGCCGGGTGCGGAGCGCCGTGACGCTCACCGCGCCCCGGGTGAGCGGCACCTCCGGGAACCTGCCGACGATCCTCACCGTCACGTCCACCGACAAGAACCGCAAGCTCGCGGTGGAGATCGCGAACGCCTACGCGGACAACGTCCTCGCCGACGTCGGCGAGGCATACCGGGACACCCGGAGGGTCTACGAGGCCCAGGTGGCCCGCAGCCGCAGGGAGGTGGACGGGCTCATCGCGGACGCCGCGAAGCTGCGCACGCGCCTGGCGTCCGCCCCGACGGGCCAGGCCGACCTCATCCAGCTCGCGCTCACCTCCGCGGTCCAGCAGCTGGACGACGCCCGCCAGGAGGCCTCCGACCAGGAGGTGCTGCTGCGCAAGGCCGACCAGGTGGAGGCCCCGCAGGCGCTCACCAGGGCGGAGCGGGCGAGCAGCTCCGGCACCGGCCCCAAGCGGCTCCAGTCGATCGTGCTCGCCGGCCTCATCGCGTTCGCACTGGGCATCCTCGCGACCTTCGTCTGGCGGGGGAGCCCCGCGGCCCGCGCAGCCGATGCGGGCCGGGCGTAGCGCCCGGGCGGGCCTCGCGCTCCTCTTCGCGGCCGGCCTCGCCGGCTGCGGCGGCGGCGGGGGCGACGACCCCGCCCCCACGCCCACCACCGCCGAGCCCGCGGGCATCACCGTGCGGGTCGTCGACGGCGACCTCGGGACCCCCGTCGCCGGCGTGACCGTCGCCCCCGTGGGGCCGGCGGGTCGCACGGGTGAGCGCCTGGTGACCGGCCGGGACGGCACCGCGACGGTGCCGGAGGGGACCACGCTGGTGCGCGCCCGCAGGACCGGGTGGTCGGCCGGCGCAGCGGACGTGACGGGCCGGCGCGCCACGGTGCGGATGTACGACCAGCGCCTGCAGAGCCCGGAGTACGGCGTGAACGCGCAGCGCACGCGCTTCAACCCGAACGTGCGGGCCCCCGTCGCGGGATCGGTGCGCCGGGCGTGGCGCTTCGACGGCAAGCGCCTGCTGGAGTTCCCCCCCGCCGTGAAGGACGGCGTGCTGGTGGTGGGCAACAACGCCGGCCGGGTGTTCGGCATCGACGCGCGCACCGGCCGGCAGCTGTGGACGCAGAAGCGGCGCAGCTACATCGCGTCGTCCCCCGCCATCGGCGGGCGCCGCGCGTACATCACCTCCATGGACGGGGTGTTCACCGCGTACCGGCTCACCACCGGCACCCGGCTGTGGGAGTACTCGAACGGCGGGAGCCCCATCGAGAGCTCCCCGCTCGTCATCGAGGACACCGCGTACTTCGGCGCCTGGAACGGGACGCTCACGGCCCTGAACCTCCGCAACGGCAAACCCCGGTGGACGTACCGGGCCGGCGCCGACATCAAGGGCAGCGCCGCCAAGGCCGGTCCCAACGTGGTGTTCGGGGACTACTCCGGCGTGATCACCGCCGTGAACGCGCGCACCGGGCGTCGCGCCTGGAGCACCGACGTGGGCGCCCGCCTGTACGGCGGCCCCGGGGTGAGCGGCAACCGCATCGTGATCGGCGACGTGGGCGGCCAGGTCGTGTGCGTGGACGCCCGCACCGGCGGCATCCTGTGGCGCCACGCGACGGGCGCCTACGTGTACGCGAGCCCCGCCATCGCCCGCGGCACGGTGTTCATCGGGGACTACGGCGGCGCCTTCCGGGCGCTGGACCTCCGCACCGGCGCGGTGCGGTGGAGCTTCGCCGTGGGCGGGCGCATCTCGGGCTCCGCCACCGTGGTGGGCGACACCGTCTACACGGCGGTGCTGGCGGCCCCGGGGCAGGCCAGGCGCACCTGGGGGCTGGCGACGGCAACGGGCCGGGTCCGCTTCCGCGGCGACGACGGGCGGTACTCGCCGGCCGTGGCGGCGGGACGCACCGTCTATGTGATCGGCGTGCGAACCATCGACGCGTACCGTGCGCCGGCCCGGTAGGCGGGTCCTCATCGCCGCGGGCGGCGCCGCGGTCGTCGTGGTCGGCGGCCTCGGCCTCGCGGGCCTCGCCGTGCGGGACGGCTGGTTCGACGAGGGCAGCGTGGAGGGCGGCACCAGCGGGTTCGTGCCGCAGGAGGCGCCCCCGGAGGACGCCGGCACCGGCTCCTGGCCGGAGTTCGGGTTCGATGCGAGCCGTTCCCGCGCGAACCCCGATCTCGCGCTGCGGCCCCCGTACCGGCGCGCCTGGCGGGTGGACGGCGGGTCGCTGCTGGAGTTCCCGCCGGTCATCGGCGACGGGCGCGTGATCGTGGGCACGAACCGCGGGCTGGCGATGGCCGTGGACCTGGTGACCGGCCGTGTCCTGTGGCGCACCCGGCTGGGCGGCACGGTGGCCTCCTCGCCCGCGCTCACCGGCATCCGCCCGGGGGCCTCCGGCCCCGCCACGACCCCCGCACTGGCCCTTCTCACCACCACCCGCGGGGATCTGCTGGCGCTCGACCCGGCCACCGGCGCGATCCGCTGGCGCAAGCGGTTCGGCTCGGCGAGCGAGAGCTCGCCCCTGGTGATCGGCGACGGCGTGTACATCGGCACGCTCGACGGCCGCGTGATGCGGTTCTCCCTGCGGAGCCGCAGAATCGTGTGGACCGCGCGCGCGAAGGGCGACGTGAAGAGCAGCGTCGCCGAGACCGGCGACGCCGTGGTGGTGGGCGACTACGGTGGCACCGTCGCGGCGTACGCGAAGCGCGACGGCCGCGAGGTGTGGCGGACGACGAGCCCCGGCCCCAGGTTCAGGGACGCCGGCCGGTTCTACGCCGGCCCCGCGGTGGCCTACGGGCGCGTCTACGTCGGCAACGTCAACGGCCGCATGCTCGCGCTGTCGGCCCGGGACGGCCGGGTGGCGTGGGTGCGCGTGGTCGGCGACTTCATCTACTCGAGCGCGGCCGTGTCCCGCCGCACCGTGTTCGTGGGGAGCTACGACCGCAGGCTGTACGCGCTGGACGCCGTCACCGGCCGGGTCCGCTGGGCGCACGACGCGGGCGAGCGCATCTCCGGGGCGCCGTCGGTGATCGGCGACGTCGTCTGGTACTCCACCCTTGCGCGGGTCCCGGCCCGGGGGCGCACCGTGGGCCTGGACGTCACGACCGGCGAGGTGGTGTTCACCCACCCCGAGGGCCGGTACTCGCCGGCGGTCGGGGCGGAGGGCACCCTGGTGCTCACCGGCGTCCGCTCCCTCACGGCGTTCACCCCGCGGAAGGCGGCGCGCTGACCGCCACGCGCCTCGCCCGCGCGGCCTTCGCGGTCGCCCTGTTCGGCCTGCTCTCGCGGTTCCTGGGCCTGGGCCGTGAGATCGTCCTGGCCGGCTACTACGGGTCGGACAGCGGCACCGACGCGTTCATGAACGCCCTGCTGCTGGTGAACGTGGTCGGCGCGGTCCTGCTGTACGCGCTGGTCACCGTCGTCATCCCGGTCTTCTCCCAGGAGCGGGAGACCGCCGGCAACGCGTCCGCGTGGCGCCTGGTGTGGGCGATCGCCGGGTGGGTGGGGATGGGCCTCATCCTCCTCGCGGCGCTGGTCGCGGTCTTCCCCGAGGTCCCGTCGGCGCTGTTCGACGCGGAGGGCCGCACCGGCGTCCTCACGCAGGAGCTGGTGCGCATCATGGCGCCCGGGCTGCTGTTGCAGGGGATCTCGGCCCTCTTCACGGCCCTGCTGCAGCTCCACGACCGGTTCGGCGTCCCCGCCGCCGTGGGCGTCGCGTTCAACCTGGGGATCATGGCGGGTGTCATCGCCGGCCAGGGGTCGCTCGGAATCGAGGCGGCCGCGTGGGGCCTGGTGATCGGCGCCCTCTTCCAGGTGCTCCTGCAGCTCCCGCAGTTCGTGCGGGTCGCCCGAAAGGAGCGGGTGCGGCCCGCCTTCCGGCATCCCCGCCTGGGCGCCGTCGCGCTGGCCGCGGTCCCGGTGATGGGCGCCTCCCTCATCCAGCAGGTCAACAGCTTCTTCGACCGGTTCCTCGCGAACACCCTCGACGAGGGCAAGGTCACCCAGCTGGCGTACGCCAACAGCCTCGGGTCGGCCCCGCGCGCCGCGCTCCTGGTGCCCTTCCTCACCCCGCTGTTCCCGCTGGTGGCGCGGATGGTGGCCCAGGGCCGCGACGACGCCGCCGCGAAGGGCATCCACCGGATCTGCGGGATCCTGGGCCTGGTCGGAGTCCCGGCGGCGCTCCTGCTGGCGGTCTACTCGCGGGAGACGGCCCAGCTGCTGCTCGGCCACGGCAAGTGCGACACGAACCCCGAGTGCGTCTCCGGCACCTCGGAGCCGCTGGTGTTCTACTCGCTCGCGATCTACGCGAACTTCCTGTCGATCTTCCTCAACCGCGCCCTGGCCGCGGCGAACCTCCAGCGCGCGGTGTTCGTGGCCACCACCGTGAGCGTGGTCGTCACGTGCGCCCTGGACGTCGTCCTGGTCGGCCCCTTCGGCCTGCGGGGGATCGCGGCGGCCACCCTCATCGGGGTCACCGTGAACCTCCTCCACTACGGCTGGTACGTGGACCGGCGCTTCGGCGCGTTCAGCCCGGTGCGCCTGGCGCGCCAGCAGGCGCGCCTGCTGGCCTGCGCGGTCCCGCTGCTGGTGGTGGTGCTCGCGGCCGACGAGGTGCTGCCCACCGACCACCGGAAGGGTCTCGCCCTGGTGTGGCCGCTGGCGGCGAAGGTCGCCCTGGGCGTGCTCACGTACCTCGCCGCCGCGCGGATCCTGGCGCGGCCGGAGCTGCGGGAGGCGGGCGGTGCGGTGACGGCCCTGGTGCGCCGGCGCAGGCCCGCGCCCGCCGGATGACCCGCCGGGCCCGCGCGGCGGAGGCCGCCGCCGTGTTGGCGGTCCTCGCCGGTGCGGCGGCGCTGCGGATCTGGGCGTTCGGCGGCGTCCAGTTCGCCCACCTGGGCGACGACGGCCGCTACGTCCAGGTGGCGCAGAACCTCGCCAACGGCTTCCCCCCCGAGGGCGCGGCCGAGTGGTTCGGCACGCGCATCGTGTTCCTGTGGCCCGTCGCGGGCCTGTTCCGGCTGTTCGGGGCCGACGACGTCACGGCGGTGGCCTGGCCGCTCGCCTGCTCGCTGCTGGCCGTGCTGGCCGCCCATCTGGTGGCCCGCAGGCTCGCCGGTCCCCGGGCCGGCCTGATCGCCGCGGCGGTGGTCGCCGTGACGCCGCTCGAGGCGCTGATGGCCACGCGCCTGCGCCCGGACGCCGTGATGCCCGCCTTCATCGCGCTGGCGGTGTGGGCGGCCCTGGGGGCACGGCGCGGGTCGGCGCGCTGGGCGTTCGCCGCCGGCCTCCTGCTGGCGATGGCCTGGTCGGCCCGTGAGATGGCGCTGGTGATGGCGCCCATGGTGGTGCTCGCCGGATGGGGCGGCGGCCGCAGGGCGCTCGCATGGGGTGCCGCGGGCCTGGCGACGGGGCCGCTCCTGGCGGTGGCGGCGATGGCCGCGGCCGGCGGCGACCCGACCGCCCCGCTCACGGGCACGGCGGGGGCGTCGCGCACACGGAACCCGGTGGAGGCGTGGTCGTGGGGCGAGACGTATGCCCGGCGCCTCCTGGAGGGGGCGCTCGCGCCGCGCAGCATGCTGTTCCTGCTGCTGCCCGTGGTCGCCGCCGCCGTGGTGGCGGTCGCCGTGCGGCGGGACCGGCGGGCGCTGCTGCCGGCCGCGTGGCTCGCGTGGGCCGCCCTGTACCTGGAGCTCGGGACCCTCCCGAACCTCGCGAAGTCCTCGCGGTTCCTGCTGCTGGCCAGCATCCCGGCCGCGATCCTGGTGGCGCTCGCCGCCGAGCGGCTGCCCGGGGCGGCCTCGGCCGCGCCGGCCGCGATCGCGGTGCTGGCCGCCCTGCTGGCGCTCGCGCCGCTGCCGGCCCGGGAGGCGCGCGGCACCGACGTGGTCCTCCTGGACCGGGTCGTCCACCGGCTGCGCGACCTGCCCCGGGCGCCGGTGCTGGCCGAGAGCCACACCTGGATGTCGAAGATCCAGGCGTACCTCGCCGACGGGCGGCTCGGGGTGCCCGACGCCGACGACCCGGCGTTCCTCACGTCCGCGGAGCGGGCGCGCCGCGACGTGGTGGACCCCCTGCCCGACGTCGCCGCCCACCGCGGGGCCTACGTCATCGACGCGCCGGTCGCCGTGCGGCCGGGCTGGCCGTCCAACTGGAGCCGCTTCCGGGTCGCGTTCCGCGGCCGCGTGCCGTGGGACCGGCTCGAGGTGGTCGCCAGGGTGGGGGCCGCCACCATCCTGCGGTGGCCCCGCGACGTGCCGGAGGCCCGGTGACCCACGCCGTGGCCGCCGCCGGCCTCACCAAGCGCTACGGCCCGCGCGTCGCCGTCGACGCCGTCGACTTCACGGTGCGCACCGGCGAGTGCTTCGGCCTGCTGGGGCCGAACGGCGCCGGCAAGTCCACCACCATGCGCATGTTGTGCTGCCTGTCGCCCCGCGACGGCGGCGACCTGCGGGTGCTGGGCCTGGACCCCGCGGACTCCCCGCGGGCCCTGAAGCACCGGATCGGCGTGGTGGGCCAGGAAATCACGCTGGACCTGGAACTCACCGTCCGCGAGAACCTGCTGGTGTACGCACGGTACTTCTCCATTCCGGCGGCGGAGGCGCGCGCCCGTGCCGACGAGCTGCTCGAGCTCGTCGCCCTCGCGGACCGGGCCGGCGAGGCCGTGGAGCGCCTCTCGGGCGGCATGAAGCGGCGCCTGCAGATCGCCCGGGCCCTGGTGAACCGGCCGGAGCTCGTGCTGCTGGACGAGCCCACCACGGGCCTGGATCCCCAGGCCCGGCACGTCGTGTGGGAGCGCCTGCGCGAGCTGCGGCGCCGCGGCGTCACCCTCGTCCTCACCACCCACTACATGGACGAGGCGGAGCAGCTGTGCGACCGGCTCGTGGTGATGGACCACGGCCACGTCGTGCGTGAGGGACGCCCCGCCGGCCTCATCCGCGCGGAGGTGGGCCGCGAGGTGCTGGAGCTGCGCATGGGACCCGCCGACATCGCCCGCCTACGGGCCCTTCCCGACCTCGCGGACGCCGGGATCCAGGTGGAGGGCGACCTGGTGCAGCTCGCCGGGGACGACGCGGAGGCGCTGCACGCCCGCCTGCGGGCCGCCGGGATCGGCGGCGAGCTGCAGGCCGCGCGCCGCGCGACCCTGGAGGACGTGTTCCTGCGCCTCACCGGCCGCTCCCTGCGGGAGGGCTAGGAGGGGGAGCCGCCCTCCGGCTCCCCGCCCTCGGTCCAGGTGGCGCGGTCCCAGATCGGCGTGCCGCCGAACATCGACGACAGCCAGATCCCGAAGACGTACAGCACCAGCATCGGCGCCATCAGCAGCATCATGCTCAGCGGGTCGCCGCCGGGCAGCAGCGCCGCGACGGCCGCGATGATCACCACCGCGATGCGCCACTGCCGCCGGTAGACCTGGGCGGTGACGACACCCATCCGCGCGAAGGCCAGCATGGCGACGGGCACCTCGAACACCAGGCCCGAGGCCAGCAGCAGGGTCGTGGCGAACCCGAAGTACTCGCCGGCGCGGATCTGGGTGCTGAACAGGTCGTCGCCGAAGTTCAGGAAGAACTGCAGCGCGACGGGCAGGACCACGAAGAACCCGAACGCCACGCCCCCGACGAACAGGGTGCTCACGCCCGCGACCACCGCGAGCATCCGCCGCCGGCTCTGATCCGCCACGGCCGGGACGACGAACGCGTACAGCTGGTACAGCCACACCGGGAGCGCCAGCAGGATCGCCGTCCAGATGCAGACCTTCAGGATGGTGAAGAACGGCTCGGTGGGCGACAGGGTGATGAGGCCGCGGTCCTCGTACTCCGCGGGCAGGGGCTGCTTGAGCAGGTCGACGATGTGCTCACGCAGCACGAACGTGATCGCGAACGCCGCCACCAGGGTGACCAGCGACACCAGGATGCGGCGGCGGAGCTCCTCCAGGTGGTCGACCACCGAGAGGCGCTCGTGGGACCCGATGGTCCGCAGCCCGAGGGGCAGCCTCGGCACGAGGGGCTAGCGCGCGTCCGGGGGCTGCTCGTCACCCGGGAGCAGCACGCCCTCGAGGACGTCCCCGTCCCCGTCCTCGTCCCCGGGGGAGGCCTCGGCGGGCTCGGTGGCCGTCACCGGCTCGCCGGCGGTGGCCGTCGCCCGCGGCTCGGCCGCCCGCGGCGGCTCGTCCATCGAGATGCTGGCCTTGAACTCGCGGACGCCCTTGCCCACGCTCTTCGCCATCTCCGGCAGCTTGCGCGGCCCGAACACGATGAGGGCGATCGCCAGCACGATGAGGATCTGGATGGGGGAGAAGTCGATCAACGCGGATGCCGTCCCGGGTCGGTGAGCCCGTAGCGTAGCCCGGTGCCGGGATCCGGGCCACCCGGGCGGGGGCCGCCTGGTACCGTCCGCGGCGTGGCGACGGACCCCAACGTCGAATACGTCGTGCGCCAGATGCGCGACGCGATCATCGACACCGACCTCAAGCTGCTCACGCTGCTGAACCAGCGGGTCACCCTGGTCAGGCGCCTGCGCGACTACAAGACCTCGCAGGGCATCCCGTTCGTCGACCCCGAGCGGGAGCGCTGGATGCACTCCTACCTGCAGGGGGCGAACCGCGGCCCCGTGTCCCCGGACGGCCTGGACCGCATCTACGACGCGGTGCTGGACCTCACCAAGCGCGAGACCGGCGCGGGCGACCCGGCCGCCTGAGGCTCAGCCGGCGAAGTCCTCGGGGTTCACCTCGTCGAGGAACGCCTTGAAGGCCTCCACCACGTCCTCGGTCTCGCCCAGCTGCCCCTCGGCGATGTCGAGGGCGCTCTCCTCGATCACGCGGTCGGCCACGTAGATCGGGGCGTTGGCCCGCACCGCCAGCGCCAGGGCGTCGGACGGGCGGGAGTCGATCTCGATCTCCGTGGTCTTCACCCGGAGCGTGATGAGCGCGAAGAACGTGTTGTCCCGCAGCTCGGTGACCGTGATGCGGGCGATCTCGGCGTCCAGCCCGGCCACCACGTTCGACAGGAGGTCGTGCGTCATGGGCCGCGGGGTCTCGACGCCCTGCAACCGCATGAGGATGGCGGTGGCCTCGGAGCTCCCGATCCAGATGGGCAGGAACTTGTTGTCGTTCACGGTCTTGAGGAGCACAATCGGCTGCTTGGCGCCGATGTCGAAGCTCACCCCGTAGATGGACATCTCCTGCACGGTCGTCTCCCGGTGGGCTGGTGGCCTCCCGGCAATGATAGTCCGGGGCCGCCTTCCGGCGGCCCGGCACCGTCCCCCGGCGCCGAAACCTGCGCGGGCGGGTTGCTGCCCCGTCCCCCGGATTGCTAACCTCACCGGCGCCCCAGGGGGCCCCGGGCGATTAGCTCAGTCGGTTAGAGCGCATCTCTGATAAGGATGAGGTCCCTGGTTCGAATCCAGGATCGCCCACTCGTCCCCGGCCCTGTCCCCGAGGACCGGCATGCCCCAGCCACGTGGAGCGGTTGTTCCCGCAGGAGGCGGACAAACGCGACCCCCTGAAGAGCATCGACGCCTCGGGTTGCTGCTGGTCGACGACCACGCCGTGGTGCGCGAGGGCGTCCGCCGGCTGGTCTCCCAGCTCGAGGACATGGTGGTGGTGGGCGAGGGGTCCAGCGGCGAGGAGGCCCTGGAGCTCGTCACGCGGCGCCGTCCGGACATCGTCCTCATGGACGCCCGCATGCCGGGCCTGGGCGGCGTCCAGGCCACCCACCGGCTCACCGCGGAGCACCCGGACATCCGGGTGGTGATGTTCACCGCGCACTCGGAGCAGGAGCTCCTGTGGGACGCGCTCGACTCGGGTGCCCAGGGGTTCGTGCTGAAGGACTCCGACAGCACCACGCTGGTCGCCGCCATCCGGCAGGTGGCCGGCGGGGAGCCGTTCGTGGACCCGCGCCTGGCGCCCGACTTCCTGCGGCAGTTCTCGCGGCCGCGGCAGAACAGCGTGCTGTCCGCGCGCGAGCGCGAGATCCTCCAGATGCTCGCCGACGGGCACTCGAACCGCGAGGTCTCCGAGCGCCTGGTGGTGAGCGTCGAGACGGTGAAGACCCACGTCAAGCACATCCTCGCCAAGCTTGAGGCTGAGCACCGCACACAAGCGGTCGCGATCGGAATACGCCAGTCATTGATCCGCTGATGGGGATGTCTCCCGGGGGCCTCGACGGCGCGCTCGCGGCCATCGCCGGCGTGCGCCTGGGTGATCCGGCGGGGGTGGAGGAGTGTCTGGCCCGCCTGGTGCGGGCCCTCGGAGCGCAGGGTGCGGCCGTCCACCTGAAGGACGCCACCTCGGGCGACCTGCACCCGGGTCCGGCGGCCGGCCGGCCCGCCGGGCCCGGCGAGGCGCTGGAGGTGCCGCTGCGCGTGGGCGGCGAGACCGTGGGGTGCCTCCTGGTGACCGGCCTGCCGGACGCCGGGGCGCACGACGCGCGCCGTGCGGGCATCGCCCTGGGCCTGGCGATCCGCACCTCCCAGCTGTTCGAGGGCCTCCAGGCCCGCGCCCGGGACCTGGACCGCGAGGTGCGCCAGCTCATGGCGATGCAGGAGATCGCCCGTGCGGTGACCCGCGTGGAGTCGCCCGAGGAGCTGGCCCTGGTCGTGGCCCGCCAGGCGCGCCGGCTGCTGCGGGGCACCGCGGCCGCGGTGGTGCGGCCCGGACCGGACGGGCCGGTGGTCCTCGCCCAGGAGGGCACCCCGCGGGCCGTCGCCTGGACGGCCGCCCTCGCCGCCGCGCGTTCCGGCCGTGTGCAGGTACTTCCCGGTCCCGAGGTCGCCGTGCCCATCCCCGGTGACGGCACCCCCTCCGCCCTGGTGGTCGACACCGACCGGGGCGTCCTGCCCGACGACGACGCCGACCGGCTCGAGACCCTCGCCCAGCAGGCCGGCATCGCCCTGGCGAACCTCCGCCTGCTGGACGACGTGCGGCGCGAGCAGGAGCGGCGGTCGGCCGTCGCCGCGGCCCTGGTGCACGCCCAGGAGGAGGAGCGCAGCCGCATCGCCGAGGACCTCCATGACGGGCCGGTGCAGGAGCTCGTGGGCCTCGGGCTCATCCTCGACGCCCTGGCGGAGGAGCTCCGGGCGGCGGGCGCGCCGGGCGTCGAGGCCGCCGCCCGCGCGTCGTCCGCGGCCCGCGGCGCGGTGGGTGCGCTGCGCGAGGCGATCTTCGACCTGCACCCGATGTCCCTGCAGCAGTTGGGGTTCGCCGCCGCCGTGCGGGTGGTGCTGCAGCGCGCGGAGGCCCGCGGGCTGGCCACCGCGATGCACGGCCTGGACGCCGCCGACGCCCTCGGCGCCCATGGACGGACGGTGGCGTTCCGCATCGTGCAGGAGGCCGTGGCCAACGCGGTGCGCCACTCCGGTGCCGCCACCCTCACCGTGTCCGCCGGCGAGGACGACGGGCTGTGGGTGGAGGTCACCGACGACGGGCGCGGGTTCGTGTTGGACGAGATCCCCACGCGCATTGACGAGGGCCACCTGGGCCTGGACGCGATGCGCGCCCGCGCCCGGCTGGCCGGAGCGGACGTCGACGTCCGCTCGGAGCCGGGGCGCGGAACCGCCGTGCGGCTCCGCTTCCCCGCCGCCTAGGGAGCGGGAAGCCGGGAGATCGCCTCGCGCAGGGCGTTCTCGTCGGCGAAGCGCAGCTCGACCCCCAGGTCGCCGCGTGCCCGGGCGCGCACGCGCACGGCCGTGTCGAATGCCGCGGTGAAGGCGTCCAGCGCGTCGTCCGCCGCCGGCGGGAGGTCCGGCCGGGCCGCCCTGGGGGCCCGGTGGGCCGCCGCCCGGTCCCGGGCGAGGCGCTCCGCCTCGCGCACCGACAGGCCCTCGGCGACGATGCGCTCCGCGAGGAGCCGCCGGTCGCGGGCGCCGTCGGCCATCAGCACGGCGCGGGCATGGCCCTCGCTCAGCTCGCCGCGGTCGACCATCGCCTGCACCTCGTCGGGCAGCTCGAGCAGCCGCAGGAGGTTCGACACCGTGGGCCGTGCGCGCCCCAGGCGGTCGGCGACCTGCTGGTGGCTCTGGGCGAAGTCCTCGGTGAGGATCGCGCACGCGCGCGCGACCTCCATGGGGGAGAGATCCTCGCGCACCAGGTTCTCGACCAGCGCGAGCTCCAGACGCCCCTGTTCATCGGCTTCCCGGATGAGCGCGGGCACCCGCTCCAGCCCGGCCTCGCGCGCGGCGCGCCAGCGGCGCTCACCGGCGATGAGGACGTAGCCCCCGCCGTCGGGACGCACGGCCACCGGCTGCACCAGGCCGTGCCGGCGGATGGAGTCCACCAGGGTCGCCAGGGCCGCGGGGTCGATGCGGCGGCGCGGCTGGTCCGGGTTGGCGTGGATGTCGGCGACCGGCAGCTCCACCAGGCCCTCGGGCCGGGCATGCGGCGCCGTGCCGGCGGCCAGCGGGTCGCCCAGCAGCGCGGAGAGGCCGCGGCCCAGGCGGCGGTTCGGGAGGTCAGGCACGGGCCGCGAGCTCCTTCGCCGCCTCGAAGTACGCGTCGGCGCCGGCGCAGTGCGGGTCGTAGCGGATGACGGGCTCGCCGTGCGACGGCGCCTCCGCCAGCCGGACGTTGCGCGGCACCACGGTCTTGAAGGCCAGCTCGGGGAAGTGGCGGCGCACCTCGGCCACCACGTCGCCGCTCACCCGGGTGCGCGAGTCGTGCATGGTGAGCAGCATCCCGGAGACCTTGAGGCCCGGGTTGAGGTGGGTCTGCACGCCCGCGACGGTCTCCATGAGGCGCGACAGGCCCTCGAGCGCGTAGTACTCGCACTGCACCGGCACGATGAGGCGGTCCGCGGCCGTGAGGGCGTTCACCGTGAGCAGGTCCAGCGACGGCGGGCAGTCCAGGAAGATGTAGCGGTACCGGTCGGTGAGCGGTGCGAGCGCGTTTGCCAGGATGCGCTCCCGCTCGGCCCGGGCCGGCAGCTCCACCGCCGCCCCGGCCAGGTCCTGGGTGCCCGGGATGATGTCGAGGTTCGGGATGTCCGTGGCCCGCACGACATCCTGCGCGGGCATCCCGTCGAGGATGATCTCGGCGATCGACGGGCCGTCGCCGGCGTGCACGCCCAGCCCGCTGGAGGCGTTCGCCTGCGGGTCGACGTCCACCAGCAGCACCCTGGCGCCCGCCTCCGCGAGGCACGCCGCCAGGTTCACCGCGGTCGTCGTCTTCCCGACCCCGCCCTTCTGGTTGGCGATGGCGTAGATCACCTTGTCGTCCATGCTCCGCTCACCTCAGGCGATGGGTCGGGCGACGGCCCTGCCGGGACGCCGGGGGTACTTGGCCGGGGTGGGCGCGACGCGCCGGAACACGCGCATGACGCGCTCGGCGCCCGCGAACGGACGCACCGCGCGAGCGGGAAGTGCCTGCAAACCCAGCATCTCGGCGGCCGTCGCGGCGCGGGCCTCGTCGTCCGCCGGCATCGGGGTGGACCACACCAGCGCGTGCCCGTCGTCGGCCACGAGCGGTGCGGCGAGCTCGATGACCGGCACCAGGGGCGCGACGGCGCGGGCGGTCACCGTGGCGAAGGCCCCGCGTGCGTGCTTCGCCAGGTGCTCGGAGCGGTCGGCCACCACCCGTACGTTAGGGAGCGCCGCGGACGCCGCCTCGAGCCACAGGCACTTCTTCTTCTCGCTCTCCACCAGGGTCACCGGCATCTCCGGGCGCATGATCGCCAGGACCAGGCCGGGGAAGCCTCCCCCGCTGCCCAGGTCGGCCACCGGGCCCCGCAGCTCCGGCACCGTCAGCCCGCTGAGGCTGTCGGCGAGGTGACGGTCGACGGCCTCCTCGACATCCTCGATGGCGGTGAGGTTCTGGGGTTCCAGGGCGATCCGGTCGAACAGCGCCACCAGCTCGCCCGCCGCTGCCGGGGCGAGGGGCACGCCCATCGCCTCGGCCGCGGCGAGCAGGCGCGCCGCGGGGCCCTGTTTCACGTGAAACATCGCGCGGTCAGGTGACGGGTTCGGCCGCGGTCCACCCGGGACGGGACAGGATGGCCTCACGAAGGGCCGAGAGCCGGGGGTACCCCGCCAGGTCGACGCCGGTGCGCCGGTGCCGGAACAGGACGGGCGCCAGGGCGCAGTCCGCGATGGTGAAGCGGTCGAGCACGACGGCCCGGTCACCCACCAGGTCCTCCAGAATCTCCAGAACCGGCGCCAGCTCGGCGATCGCGGTGGTGGTGGCCTCGGCGTCCGGCGGCGCCGCACCGAAGCCCCGGCCGGGGACGTACCCCAGCGCCGGGACCTCGACCCGGAAGAAGGCCGGCCTGATGGTCGTCGCGAAGCGGTCCAGGAACTCGTCCACCCGGGCGCGGTCCCGCATCGCCCCCGGGTACAGGTCGTCCCGCCCGGCCCGCAGGGCGACGTAGCGGAGGATGGTGTGGGACTCGCACAGCACGAAGCCGTCGTCGTCGAGCGCCGGGATGAGCCCCAGCGGGTTCACGGCCAGATACCCGGCGGGGCGCGGACGGGCGAGCGGCACGTCACGGCGCTCGTACGTGAGACCCGCCTCGGCGAGGGCGAACCGCACCTTCAGGGCGTTCGACGACGCCGGGTTGTCGTAGAGCACGAGGCCCACGGCGGGTTCCGGCGTCAGTCGGCGGGCTCGACGATGATCCGGCGGCGGGGCTCCTCGCCCTCGCTGCGCGTGACCACGTCGGTGCGCTCCTTCAGGGCCATGTGGACGATGCGCCGGTCGTGCGGGGTCATCGCGTCCAGCTCGATCTCCTCGCCGAACTCCAGCGCCTCGGCCGCCGCGCGGTTCGCGAGGTCCATCAGCGCCGCCTCGCGACGGGCCCGGTAGCCGTCGGCGTCCACGTTCACGCGCCGCCGCCCGCCGCCCTCGGCACGGGACACGACCTGCGCCGCCAGGTACTGGAGGGCGTCGATGACCTCGCCGCCGCGGCCGATGATCTGGTCGGAGCCCGTCCCGGTGATGGAGCCCACCAGGCCGCCCTCGTCGTCCTGCGCCACGGTGATCTGCGGATCGCGCACGCCGAAGGCGACGGCGACGGCGTCGAGCACGCCCTGGAGCGCGGCGGCCCCGGCGGTGGAATCTGGGCTCATCTCACTTCCGCTTCTTCGGGGGCCGGCGGTTGCCCTGCTTCGCCCCGCCCTGCCCGCCCGACTGACCGCGGGGGCGCGGCTTGCGGCGGTTCGCGTCGCCGCCGCCGCGGGCCTGGCGCTGCGGCGTCCCGCCGCCGTTGCCGGCCGCGGCGTCGGACGGGGAGGAGCCGGCCGGCTCGGGCTCGGCGACCGCGGCGACGTTCTGCGCCTTCTCCTTCGGCGCCGTCCGGGAGGTCTTGGGCCCTCCCGGCAGCTCCTCCGGGTGGTGGGCGATGTGCAGGCCGATGATGTGCTTGATGATGAGCATCTGCGCGGCGGTCCACAGGTTCGTGGTGACCCAGTAGACGCCGAGCCCGGCCGGGAACGGGAACTGCAGCGCGGTGAGGACGATCGGGATCGGCAGCAGCCGCATGATCCGGCGCTGCGTGTTCGGGGTGTGGGGCTCGAACGACAGCTCCGTCGACAGCAGCTGCGACAACCCGTAGATGCCCAGGCCGATCACGAGGGCCACGACGCCCAGGTCCTTCAGGTGGGTCGTGATGTCCGGGACGATCCACAGGAACGACAGGTCCGTCCCGTCCGACGCGCTCCCCGAGAAGCTGCGGAGCACGTAGTACAGCGCGAAGAACACCGGCAGCTGCGCGAGCATGGGCAGGCAGGACGCGAAGGGGTTCGCGTTGTTCTCCGAGTAGAGGCGCATGACCTCCTCCTGCTGCTTGCGCCGGTCGTCCTTGTACTTGCGCTGCACCTCCTTGATCTGAGGCGCGATGATCTGCATCTGCCGCATGGAGCGGTACTGCTTGATCACCAGCGGCAGCAGCGCGGCGCGCACGATCAGCGTGAGGACGACGATCGACCACCCGTAGGTGAGCCCGACGTTCTCGTGCAGGCGGTCCAGCACCCACCGGAGTGCGTCCTCGATCGGGGTGAGTGGGTTCACCGCGCGCGGAAGAGTCGCTGGTCGGCGGGGTGGTCCACGCCGCCGGGGGTGAACGGGTTGCAGCGCAGCAGCCGCCACGCGGCGAGCACGACGCCGCGGGCGACCCCGAACTCGCGCACCGCGGTGACCGCGTACTCGGAGCAGGTGGGGTGGTACCGGCAGCGCCGCGCGAACAGCGGCGAGATCAGGCGCTGGTACGCCCGGATGGGCGCGGTGGCGAGGGCGCGTCCACTCATGCCGCGGCGCCTCCCGCGGTCACGGCCCGATCGCCGAGCCCGCGCTCCAGCAGCTCCTGCAGCCGCTCGCCGAGCGCCGCGGACCCGCGTTCGTCCAGGTACTCCGCGATGCCGGCCCGGGCGATCACGACGACGTCGGTGTCACCGGGCACCATCGCCCGGCGCGTCGCGAACTGCTCGCGCAGCACGCGCTTCACGCGGTTGCGCTCGACCGCGCCGCCCACCTTGCGGGACACGGAGAGGCCCAGGCGGGCGTCACCCGCACCGCCGCCCTCGCGCGGGAACAGGTACACCACCATGTGCCGGCCGGCCGTCGAACGGCCGCGCCGGTACACGGCGTCGAAATCACGCGAACGCGAGATGCGGGCTCTGCGGCCGCGCGCCTCGGCGTCGGAGGCGGTCATCGGGCTGGTCAGGCCGACAGCCGGGCGCGGCCCTTGGCGCGCCGGCGCTTGAGCACCGCACGGCCGGCGCGCGTGCTCATGCGCTTCCTGAAGCCATGGGTCTTGCTGCGCTTGCGTCGGTTCGGCTGGTAGGTCCGCTTCACGGGCCGGTTGCTCCTTGGCGCATGGGCCGTGGACGTGCTCGGGCGAGGGCCCGCGTCCGGGCCGGGTCACACGGGGTGAGGGACGATACCAGAGGGGCGCGGGCCGGACAGCGCCCGATTTGCTCCACAGCCTGGGAAAACCCTGTGGATAACCCCGTGACCCGCGATGTCATGGGGTTCTCGGATGTCGTCCGCACCACGCTGTAGGGGCCCCGCGACGAAAATTCCCGCATGCACCCATCATCGGGTTTCCACAGGCCTCCGGGGCTCTTCCTCCGGGCGTGTCGCCACGGTTACAGTCGCTGCCCCGACCTCCCTGAGCATCCGTCGAGCCCGCCCAGCCGCCAGTGATCTCCCAGCAACTCCCCGCACCCCCACGCCGCAGCTCCGGGGCCCTCTCGGCCCGCGTGGCCGTGTACACCAGCGCCAGCGAACCGCCGGAGCTCTCCGAGCTCTCCGACGCCGACGCCGGCGTGCTCGTGGAGCGCCTCTTCGAGGCCGTCGCCCGCTGGGCGAGCCTGCCGGTCGTCGCCGTGCGGGAGATCATCGAGAACCTCGTGCACGCGGGGTTCCGCGACGCACTCGTGAGCGTGCTGTGCGACGGCCGGGTCGTGCGCGTGTCCGATTCGGGACCCGGGATCGACGACCCCCTGCTCGCGACCCAGCCGGGCTTCACCACCGCCGGCCCGGAGGAGCGCCGGGTCGTGCGCGGTGCCGGCTGCGGGCTGCCGCTGGCGGCGTCGCTGATGGACGCCGAGGGCGGCGCGCTCGAGCTCGCGAACAACCTGGGCGGGGGCACGGTGGTCACGCTGTCCGCGCCATCCCTGCCGCCGGCCGACGAGGAGCCCGCCACGCCCACGCCGCACGACGACGCGCGCGTGGTCATGGCGCTGCTCCTGGAGCTCGGGCCCTCACGCCCGGACCGGCTGGCCGCGGAGCTGGGATGGCCGGTGTCGCGCTGCGGGCGTGAGCTCGTGGTGCTCGAGGCCCGCGGGTACGTGAGCCGCACCGACGAGGGCGTCCGCGCCCTCACCCCGGTGGGCTCCACGCTGCTCGCCACGCTCTTCTGATTCCGCACACACACCCGACGAAGGATCCGAAGGTGCCTGGAGATCCTCAGGAACCCCCCGCGACCTCGGCCGACGCCGTCTGGTCGGAGGTCTGCGACCGCCTGCGGTCCACGCTGAACGCCGCGACCTACGGGTTCGCGTTCGACCGCGCCCGGCCGCTGGAGCTCACCGAGGAGCGCCTCACGGTGGGCGTCGACACCGAGTTCGCCCGGAACTGGGTGCAGCAGCGGTACATGACCCTGCTCAAGGACGCGCTGTTCGAGGTCACGGGCAGCGACCTGGACGTGCAGGTGCTCGTCGCCCCCGCCGAGCAGGCCCTGGATGGCGCGGGCCCGGAGCTGCCGCCCGCCCCGCGGGAGCTGCCGAAGCGCTCGCAGGGACGCCTGCAGCCGCGGTTCACATTCGACTCGTTCGTCACCGGCCCCAGCAACCGGTTCGCGCAGGTCGCGGCGCTCGCCGTCGCCGAATCCCCTGCAAAGGCGTACAACCCGCTGTTCATCTACGGCGGCGTGGGCCTCGGCAAGACGCACCTGCTGCACGCCATCGGCCATTTCGTGGACGCGAACTACCCGGAGCTCGCGTACCTGTACGTGTCCGTCGAGACGTTCACGAACGAGTTCATCAACGCGCTGCGCGACGGGAACATCCGGTCGTTCAAGGACCGGTACCGCAACGTGGACATCCTCCTCATCGACGACATCCAGTCGCTCCAGGGCCGCGAGCAGACCCAGGAGGAGTTCTTCCACACGTTCAACGCGCTGCACGATGCCGGCAAGCAGATCGTGATCAGCTCCGACCGGCCGCCCAAGGCGATCGCGACGCTGGAGGACCGCCTGCGGTCCCGGTTCGAGATGGGCCTCATCACCGACATCCAGCCGCCGGACCTCGAGACGCGCATCGCGATCCTCCGCAAGCGCGTCCTGCACGACGGCTACGAGGTCCACGACTCCGAGGTGCTGTCGCTCATCGCCGCCCGCGTCGCCACGAACGTGCGGGCCCTGGAGGGCGCCCTCACCCGCGTGGTCGCGCACGCATCGATCGCGGCCCGCCCGGTGAGCGTGGAGCTGGCCAGCGAGGTGCTGCAGGACCTGTACCCGCCGGGGGACGGGTCCGTCACCATCGACGGCATCCAGCGGGAGGTCGCGACGTACTTCAAGGTCGGCGTCGACGAGCTGCAGGGCCACAAGCGCACCCGGCACATCGTCACCCCGCGCCAGGTCGCCATGTACCTCAGCCGCGAGCTCACCGAGAGCTCCCTGCCGGTGATCGGCCGTGCCTTCGGCAACCGGGACCACACCACCGTGATGTACGCGTGCCAGAAGATCACCAAGCAGATGGCCGACGAGGGTGAGATCTACGGCGCCGTGCAGGTCCTCACCAGCCGCCTCACCGGCGCCTCGGCGGCCTGAGATGCGCGGGACGACCCTGGGGGCGGGCGGTGGATCGGCGGTGGACGACGGGCCGTTTCTCCACAGCCCGCGGCCCGCGGTGCGGTCCGCCCGTCGCGGCGGTGGACGGATGTGGATGACGACACCACGTCGCCCACATCCGACGGCACCGTCAGAATGCCGTCAGCACCGGCATTCCCGGTCGGTTGTCCACCTCTCCACAGTGCCTACCACCAATACGAGAGATATGTCTTTTCTTTTCTTCGGAACTACGTGGGGGACTCGGTTCTCCACCGATCAGCGGAGGGCCGGCTCGTGAGGCTCATCTGCCCCCGTGACGAGCTGTCGGCCACCCTCGCCGCCGTCGGCAGGGCCGCCTCGTCGAAGACCACGGTGCCGGTGCTCGGCAACGTGCTGGTGCGCGCCGAGGACGGACGCGTCGAGCTCGCGGCCACCGACATGGAGATCTCGCTGCGCGCCCCGCTCGCGGCGACCGTCGAGGAGGCGGGCTCCATCGTCCTGCCGCGCCTGGCCGCCGACATCGTGCGGTCCATGTCCCCCGGGGACGTGGTGGTGGACCACCGGCCCGGCGAGGGCGTGGTGTCGGTGTCCAGCGGCGCCTCGTCGTTCACGCTGAACTGCCACCAGGCCAACGAGTTCCCCGAGCTGCCGCCGGACGCCGGCGAGGGCATCCGCCTGCCCGCCGCCCCGGTCGTGGCCGCGGCCGAACGCGTGGGGCGGGCCGCGTCGCGGGACGACACGCGGCCGGTGCTCACCGGGGTGCTGGTGCGCGTCGAGCACGACGCGATCACGATGGTTGCCACGGACTCGTACCGGCTCGCCGTGCGGCGCACGCCCATCGAGGGCGGCCCCGCGGAGGCGGTGCAGGCGCTCATCCCGGCACGGGCCCTCGCGGAGGTGCAGCGGGTCGTCGGGCTGTCGGGCGCCGAGGAGGTGGAGCTGGTCCTCAGCGAGACCCAGGGGATCATCCGGGCCGGCGAGGTGCGCCTCACCACCCGCCTCATCGATGGCCAGTTCCCGGATTATCGCCAGCTCATACCCGAGACGTTCGATCACGACCTCACCCTGGACCGGGCCGAGCTGCTCGGCGTGATCACCCGCATCGCGGTGCTCGCCCA
The DNA here is from genome assembly GCA_020848615.1 of Thermoleophilia bacterium. Classification (GTDB taxonomy): domain Bacteria; phylum Actinomycetota; class Thermoleophilia; order Miltoncostaeales; family Miltoncostaeaceae. The sequence goes on along the minus strand of JADLHW010000011.1, from coordinate 30,533 downwards.
GCGCAACACCCCCGTGCGGCTCGCGTTCTCGGAGGGGCAGCTCACCGTGTCGGCGAGCAGCGAGCAGCTGGGCGAGGGGCACGAGTCGGTGCCGGTGCCGTTCCGGGGGGACACCCTGGAGATCGGCTTCAACGTCGAGTTCCTGCGGGCCGGCGTGGAGGCGATCGAGGGGGAGGAGCTGCGGCTCGGTGTGTCGAGCCCGCTGCGGCCCGGCCTGTTGCGCGGCGCGGACGAGGAGTTCCGGTACCTGCTCATGCCGATCCGGCTCAGCGGCTGACCGGCGGGCCGCCCACGGGGGCGGCCTGGCGCGTCGCCCGCCTGGAGGTCACGGACCTGCGCTGCTGGCGGCGCGCCGAACTGGACGTGCCGGCGGGCCTCGTGGTCATCTGCGGGCCCAACGGCGCCGGCAAGACCTCGCTGGTGGAGGCCGTCGTGCTGGCCGCCCTGGGCGTGAGCCCGCGCACCGCCCAGCTGTCGGAGCTGGTGCGCCACGACTGCCCGGCCCTGCGGGTGGCGGCCGAGCTGGAGGGCGTGGTGGCCACGCGTCGGGAGATCGGCTACGCCGCCGGCATCGGCAGGCGCCTGGTGGCGGACGGCGCGGCGGTGCGGCAGCTCGCCGCGTGGCGGCTGCCCGGGGCCGTGCTGGTGTTCGTGCCGGAGGAGCTGCGGTCGGTGAAGGGCCCGCCCGCGGCGCGGCGGCGGGCCCTGGACCGGCTACTGGAGGCCGTCAGCCCCGGCTTCGCGCACGACGCCGCGGCCTACCAGGAGGCCCTGGCCCAGCGGAACGCCCTGCTGCGTCGCGCCAGGGCCGGGGAGACCGACGCGCGGGCGGCGTTCCCGTGGGAGGCCCGCCTGGCCGAGCACGGGGCGCGCATCGCCCTCACGCGGCGCCGGGAGCTCGCCGGCCTCGCGGCGCCGTTCGCGCGGTGGCTGGAGGTGCTTGGCGGCGGTCCGGGCGGGCGCCTGGCGCTGGAGGGTTCGCCGTCGGGTGTGCCGGGCGACGACGAGGCGTCGCTGGAGGAGGCCCTGCGGGCGCACCTGGAGCGGATGCGGCCCCGGGAGGTCGCGGCGGGCATGACGATCTCCGGGCCGCACCGGGACGACGTGTGGATCGGCGCCGGGGACCACGACCTGCGCAGGCTCGGAAGCCAGGGGGAGCAGCGCACCGCGGCGCTGGCGCTGCTGCTCGCGCACCGCGAGCGGCTGGTGGAGGCGGGCACGCAGCCGGTGCTGCTGCTCGACGACGTGTTGTCGGAGCTCGACCCGGCCCGCAGGGCGGCCCTGCTGGGCTCCGTGGAGGGCTCCGGGCAGGTCATCCTCACCGCCGCCGACCCCGGCGCGCACGCCACCGCCGGGGCCCGCGACGCCACCGTCGTGCACGTGCGGGAGGGCACCATTGCCGCCTGAGAAGAAGCGCTGGAAGCGCCGCCGCAGGGACGCGTTCGCCGCGGGCGACCTGCTGGGCTCCTACCTGGAGCGCGCCCCGGAGCGGCGGGACATGGCGTCGGCCTGGGAGCGGGCCGCACCGCGTTTCGCAGGTGTTTCCGTGCCCATCCGCGCCTCGCGCGCCGGCGTGGTGACGATCGCGTGCGCCGACGCGTCGGTGGCGCAGGAGGTCGCCGCCCGCGCCGACCGGCTCGCCGAGGCCCTGCAGAAGGAGGCCGGCGTCCCCGTGCGCGGATTGCGGGCCGTCATCGCCGACCACGCCCTGCCCGGTGCGGCCCCCGCGCCGAAGGGCCCGCCGGAGCCCCCGGGGGACGCGGCCCGGGCGGCGGCCGCCGGCCTGGCGGCGAACTTCGAGGACGAGCAGGTTCGCGCCGCGATCGAACGGGCGGCGGCGGCGGACCTGCAGCGCCGCTGGTCGAGGTGACCCCGGGCCGGTGCCGAAGCCCGGCCCGGCGGATCATTCCTCGCTGGCCAGGATCGGCGCGACCGAGGCGACGGTGTCGCCGCGGTCCAGGTTCATCACGCGCACGCCGGTGGCGTCGCGGCCCTGTGACGAGATGTCCCGCACCGCCATCCGGATGGTCACGCCGCTGGAGGACACCGCCACGATCTCGTCCTCCAGGCCCACCATGAAGGCGGCGACCACCTTGCCCTTCTTGTTGGTGAGGCGGGTGCCGATGACCCCCAGGCCGCCGCGGTTCTGCACGTTGAACCGGTCGAGCTGGGTGCGCTTGCCGTAGCCGGCGTCGGTGACCATGAGGATCGCCGTGTCGTCGCGGGCGACGTCGCAGCTCACCACCTCGTCGGTCTCCTTGAGCTTCATGCCGCGCACGCCGGCCGCCGCCCTGCCCATGGCCCGGACGTCGGTCTCCCGGAAGCGGATGGTGAGGCCGCTCCTGCTGACCATGAAGATGTCGTCGGACCCGGTGGTCTCGATGACGCGCTTGAGCTCGTCCCCCTCGCGGAGGTTCAGCGCGATGAGGCCGTCGCGGCGGCCGTTGTCGTACTCGTCGAAGGCCGTCTTCTTCACCACGCCCTTGCGGGTCGCGAAGAAGAGGTAGCGCTCCGCCGCGAAATCGCGGGTGTCGATGATCGCCTGGATCTGCTCGCCGGGCTGCAGCGGCAGGAGGTTGATGATGGGGATGCCCTTCGCGGTGCGCTCCCGCTCGGGGATCTCGTGGGCGCGCAGGCGGTACACCCGCCCGCGGTTCGAGAAGAACAGCAGGTAGGCGTGGGCGGTGGTGAAGATGATGTGCCGGACGATGTCGTCGGTCTTCAGCTTCGCCCCCGCGACGCCCCGCCCGCCCCGCCCCTGGGTCTTGAACGACGCCGCGGGCACGGCCTTCACGTACTGGGCGTCGGTCATCACGACGACGAGTTCCTTGTCGTCGGTGAGGTCCTCGATGCTCATCTCGCCGACGTCGAACGTGATGGGGCAGCGGCGTGGCGTGGCGAACTCCTGCCGGATGGCGGTGAGCTCGTCCACGATCACGGTGCGCAGCTTGACCGGGTCGCCCAGGATCGACTGGAGCTCGACGATCTGGGCGCGCACGTCCTCGATCTCGGTCTCGATGTCGATGCGGCTGAGCCGGGTGAGCTGGCCGAGGCGCATGTCGAGGATGTCGTCCGCCTGGACCTCGCTGAAGCCGAACGGCTCGGTCATGAGGCCCGCCCTGGCCGCGGCCCGGTCGTCGCTGGCGCGGATGAGGACGATGATCTCGTCGATCACGTTCAGGGCCTTCAGGCGGCCCTCGAGGATGTGCTCGCGGGCCTGGGCCTTGCGGAGCCGGAACTCGGAGCGCCGGGTGACCACGGCGATCTGGTGGCGCACGTACCCGTTGAGGGCGTCCGACAGGTTGAGCGTGCGCGGGACCCCGTCCACCAGCGCCACCATGTTCACGGGGAAGCTCGTCTGGAGCTGCGTGAGCTTGAACAGGTTGTTGAGGACGACGTTGGCGTTCGCGTCGCGCTTGAGGCTGATGATGAGGTTCGTCTCACCGCCCGCGGAGGCGTCGTTGGCGTCGCTGATGCCCTCGAGGTCGCCGGCGGTGACCAGCTCGTCGATGCGCCCGAGCACCGACGCGCCGCTGGTCTGGTACGGCAGCGCGCTCACGACGATCTGCAGGCCGCCGCGGCGGGTCTCCTCGATGTTGGCCGTCGCGCGCATCTTCACGCTGCCGCGGCCGGTGCGATAGGCCTCCACGATGCCGGCGCGGCCCATGATGCTGCCGCCGGTCGGGAAGTCGGGGCCCTTGACGAACTGCATGAGGTCGTCGGAGTTGGCCTCCGGGTTCCAGATGAGGTGGATCGTGGCGTCGATGACCTCGCCGAGGTTGTGCGGCGGGATGCTGGTGGCCATGCCCACGGCGATGCCCTGGGCGCCGTTGACCAGCAGGTTCGGGAACCGCGACGGCAGCACCGACGGCTCGACCGTGGTGTTGTCGTAGTTGGGCACCATCTCGACGGTGTCCTCGTCGATGTCCGCCAGCAGCTGCATGGCCAGGGGGTGCAGCCGGCATTCGGTGTACCGCTCGGCGGCGGGGCCGAAGTCCACCGATCCGTAGTTGCCGTGGAAGTCGATGAGCGGGTGCCGCAGCGAGAACGGCTGCGCCATGCGCACCAGGGCCGCGTAGATCGCCGAGTTGCCGTGGGGGTGGTACCGGGCCATCGTGTCGCCGGTCACGCGCGCCGACTTGACGTGCGCGCGGTTCGGCCGGAAGCCCTGCTCGTCCATGTCCCAGATGATCCGGCGGTGCACGGGCTTGAGGCCGTCGCGGACGTCGGGCAGGGCCCGCGCCATGATCACCGACATGGCGTAGTCGAGGAAGCTGCGCTCCATCTCGTCCTGGAGCTCGATGGGCTCCACGCCGCCCGAGCCGCCGTCGTTGATGCCGTCGCCCGGCACGTCGGGCGGGATGTCGTTGCCGTCGCTCATGGGATCACCGGCTCAGAAGTCGAGGTTGCGCACGTCGCGCGCGTTGGTGGTGATGAACTGCTTGCGGCTCTCGACGTCGTCTCCCATCAGGATGCTCGTGATCTCGTCCGCCAGGGCGGCCTCCTCCAGGGTGACCTGCAGCAGGGTGCGGGTGGACGGGTCCATGGTGGTGGGCTTGAGCTCCTGCCAGTCCATCTCCCCGAGGCCCTTCAGGCGGTTGAACTCCGCGGCGTGCTTGGGGTTCTGCTGCAGGAACAGGTTCTTCGCCGCGTCGTCCTTCAGGTACACCTTCTGCTTGCCCACCACCGTGGAGAACAGCGGCGGCTGGGCGATGTAGACGAAGCCGGACTCCACCAGGCCGCGCATCTGCCGGTAGAAGAACGTGAGCAGCAGCGTCCGGATGTGGCTGCCGTCCACGTCGGCGTCGCACAGCGCGATGACCTTGTGGTACCGGGCCTTGGTGACGTCGAACTCCTCGCCCACGCCGCCGCCGATCGCGGTGATGAGGGCCTGGATCTCGTTGTTCTTCAGCATCTTGTCGAGGCGGCTGCGCTCGACGTTCAGGATCTTGCCCCGGATGGGCAGCATCGCCTGCGTGCGCGGGTCCCGGGCGTTCAGCGCGGAGCCGCCCGCGGAGTCGCCCTCCACGATGAACAGCTCGGACTCGCCGGGATTGTTGCTCTGGCAGTCCTTGAGCTTGTCGGGCATGCCCGCGCCGCTGAGCGCCGTCTTGCGGCGGATCGCGTTGCGGGCGTTCTTGGCCGCGACGCGTGCCTGGGCGGCGGCCTGCGCCTTCTTGACGATCCTGGTGGCCTCGGAGGGGTTCTCCTCCAGCCACTCGGCGAGCCGCTCGTTGGTCGCCTTCTGCACGAAGCTGCGCATGGGGACGTTGCCGAGCTTGGCCTTCGTCTGGCCCTCGAACTGCGGCTCGCGCAGCTTCACGGAGACGATCGCGGTGATGCCCTCGCGGATGTCCTCGCCCAGGAGGTTGTCGTCCCGCTCCTTGAGGAGGTTCTTGGCCCGCGCGTACTTGTTCACGACGCTGGTGAGGGCGGCCCGGAAGCCCTCCACGTGCATGCCGCCCTCGGTGGTGCTGATGCCGTTGGCGTAGCCGTGGATGCCCTCGTAGTAGCCGGTGTTCCACTGCATGGCGATGTCGAGGGTCTGGCCCTGGTCATCGAAGTCGTCGAAGTACGCGACCTTCGCGAACAGCGCCTCCTTGGAGGCGTTGAGGTGGCGCACGAAGTCGACGATGCCGCCGTCGTACCGGAACGTGACCTCCTGCTCGCGCTCGGCGCGCTCGTCCCGGAAGACGATCTCGAGGCCCCGGTTGAGGAAGGCGATGGTCTGCAGCCGCTCGAGCACGGTCCGCGTGACGAACTCGGTGCCCTCGGCCACGAAGATGGTGGGGTCGGGCCAGAACGTGACCGACGTGCCCGAGGTGCGCGGGAACCCGCCGTCCACACCGGCGTCGACGGGCGCCAGCGGCCCCTGGGGGCTGCCGCCGTTCGCGTACTCCTGGCGGTAGTGGCGGCCGTCCTTGTCGATCTCGACGAGCAGGCGGCGGGACAGGGCGTTGACGACGCTGACGCCGACACCGTGCAGGCCGCCGGAGACCTTGTAGCCCTCGCCGCCGAACTTGCCGCCGGCGTGGAGGACGGTGAGCACCACCTCGGCGGCGCTCTTGCCCTTGTGCTCACCCGACGGGTAGGGGTCGACGGGCATGCCGCGCCCGTCGTCGTCCACCCGGCACGCGCCGTCGGGGAGGATGGTGACGCCGATGCGGGTGCAGAAGCCCGCCATGGCCTCGTCGACGGAGTTGTCGACGACCTCCCAGATGAGGTGGTGGAGGCCGCTGAGACCGGTGCTCCCGATGTACATCCCGGGGCGCTTGCGGACGGGGTCGAGGCCCTCGAGGACCTGGATGTCCTTCGCGGTGTAGTTGCTCGTGGGCATGGGCGACCCGCTGGGCGTTGCGGCGTTGTCCGTCACGTTCTCCTGACGTCCTGCGAGAGTCCGGGATGCCGGATGACATCGACCGGCCGGGGGGATGACGCCCTGGCCCGGACCCGCCGCGGCGTGCCCGGCCTGCCCGCCGGACGGCGGAGGCGGTCGTCATTTCTCATGGGTCACCAGTTTACCAGTCCTTCCGGCCGTCACCGAGCGTGGATCGCCCCAAATTGCAGGCAATATGCGCGCGGGACGGCCACGGGGAGGTGACGCCGGGGCGCGGCCCGTCGGCGGCGGCCCGTCAGCGCCGGCTCACCACCTCGCACCCGGACGCCACGTCGAGCCGGTCGAGCACCGCCACGTCCCGGCCCGGCCCGCAGACCACCCGGTCCCGGAGGCCGTCCCGCGCGAAGACGCGGTCGGCGCCCGCGCCGCCCAGCAGCTCGTCGCGGCCGGCGCCTCCGGTCAGCCGGTCCGCGCCCGCGCCGCCCACCAGCCGGTCGCTCCCGGTGCCGCCGTCCGCCGTGTCCGCCCCGGCGGCCAGGTCGATGCGGTCGCTCCCGGCCCCGCCGGTGGCGCAGTCGTCCCCGGCGAGCGCCGTGATGAGGTCGTTGCCGGAGCCCCCGGCGATGCGGTCGCCCGCCGGCCCGCCGGTGAGCGTCTCCGAGGCGGGGGTGCCCGTGAGCGCGTTCGCGCAGCGCCCGGGCAGGTAGTCGTCGTTCCCGATGGTGACCGTGGTGAGCGTGGGCACCTGGATGCCGTCGTCGGTGACCTCCAGGATCGCGATGCCGAAGGTCTCGTCCGGCTCCACCGCGGCGTCGTTCACGACGGCCACCGTCACGACCGCCGACGACTGTCCCGCCGCGAAGGCGATCGTCCCCCCGGACGGCGCGTAGTCGGCGCCCGCGGTCGCCGAGCCGTCGACCGTCCCCCAGCGCACCGACGCGCCGGGGACCGACAGGACCGTCACCTGGACGGTCCCGGCGCCCTCCGCGACCCGCGCGGTCGCCGCCTGCATCTGCGCTCCATGTGCTGCGAGCGGCACCAGGCCGCCCAGGGCGGCCGCGGTGAGGCACACCGCTCGTCGGATCATCGGCTCCACCTCCGGTCCACGTCCGTTCCCGGTGAGCCTATGGCCGGGCCCGGGGCCCGGTCCGCCGTGCCGGGTCCGGCGCCCGCCGGGGTCAGCGGTCGGCGGCGGGCGCCGCCATCGCCGCCCGCAGGCCGGCGGCGTGGGCGGCGGGGTCCACGACGAGGCCGTACACGCCCGCGCCCAGCTCCAGCCCGGCGAGGGTGCCGATGCGGGGGATGGCCTCCACGTGCCAGTGCACGGCGTCCGGCCCGCCGTGGCGGCCGAGGTGCATCCAGACGTTCGCCGCGTCGGTCCCCACCACGCGGGCGGCGGCCCGCATCACCTCGCGCAGGAGCCGTCCGAGCGCCTCCGCGCAGGGGCGGTCCCAGCGGGGCGCGTGCACCTCGGGCGCGATGCGGACCACGGCGGTGAGCGGGGGGATCCGCGGGCACCACGCCACCAGTCCGCCGGCTCGCGCCACCAGCCGGTCCCCGGGGTCCGCGAGGTCGGCGCACAGCGGGCACGTGCCCGTCAGGAACGACGCCTCGCGGGCCGCGAGGCGCGGCGGGTCCACGGGCAGCCCCACCAGCTGGGCGTGGGTGTGCTCCAGGGACGCCCCGGCCTGGGCGCCCTGGTTCAGGAACACGAAGGCCCGGCGGCTCGCGCGCGTCAGCGCCTCCTCGCGCTCCCACCACCCGCGCGCCGCCCACGATGCCTGCTCGGCGGTGAGGTCCCAGAACGCCGCGACGTGGCGGTCGCTGTTCACCACCACCTCGTGGGCGCCCTCCGGGGGCACGATGACCGGGTAGCGGTTCGGCACCGCGCGCACCCGCCAGCCGGGGCCGTCGGCGGGCCCGTGGTCGCGCAGGGCCCAGCGCTCCGGCGGCGTCTCGTGCTCCGATCCCGGGCAGAACGGGCACCCGGCCACCGGCGCGTCGGCGGGCGGCGGCAGGGCGGCCATGCGGGGACGGTCGTCGGCCACGTCGTGGGGCCGGTCCATGCGCCCCGGGGCGAGCAGGAGGACCTCCCCCGTGAGGGGGTCGCGCAGGACCCGGCTCAGGAGGCCTTCCGCTCCTGCTCCGCCTCGCCGCCGCCCTGGGCCGCGGCGAGCGAGGCCTTGAGGGCCGCCATGAGGTCGACCACCGGCGCCGGCTCGGCCTGCGCCTCCGGCGCGACGACCTCCTGCCCGTCGGCCTTGGCCTCCAGCATCTCCAGCAGGGCCTTCCGGGTCTCGGTGGCGTACTCGGAGGCGTCGAACGGGCGGGTCATGCCCGTGACCAGCTGCTCGGCGATGTCCAGCTCCGCCGCCGCGACGTCCACGCCCTCCACCCGGCCGCGGATCTCGGCCTGCACGTCCGTGCGGACGTCCTCGGGGTAGTACAGCGTCTGCAGGGTCAGCACCCCGTCCACGGCGCGCACCAGCACCAGGTGCTCCTTGGTGGACAGCACGAACCGGCCGATGGCGGCCCGCCCCGTCTTCTGCAGCGCGGCGACCAGCAGGGCGTACGGGCGCTCGGCCCGCTCCTGCGGCTCCAGCCAGTAGGCCTTCTCGAAGAACACCGGGTCCACCTCGGGCAGCTCCACGAACTGCAGGATCTGGACGGTCTTCTCCTGCCGGGGCGCGAAGCGGGCGAGCTCCTCCTCCTCCACGATCACGTAGCGGCCCTTGCCGACCTCCCAGCCCTTCACGGTGTCCTCGGGCTGGACCTCGGCGTCGCGGTCCGGGTCCCAGCGCTTCTGCTTGACCGGGCGGTTGGTCTCGCGCACCAGGGTCCGGAAGCTGGGATCCCTCCGGTCCTGTGCGATGCCCACGTTCACCGGGATGGTGACCAGGCCGAAGCTCACGAAGCCTTTCCAGATCGCGCGCACGTGTTCCTCTCGCTACTCGCGGGTCGCGGGCGGGCCGCCGTTTCCGTTGCCGTTCCCCGCAGGGGCCCTGCCCGAACCGCCGCCGAACGCGCCGAAGAACTCGAGCATCTCCACCGGGAGGGGGATCACCATGGTCTTGGCGCCCTCCGAGGTGCCGACCTCCGAGATCGTCTGGAGGTACCGCAGCTGCAGGGCACCGGGCTGCGCGGTGATGACGCTCGCGGCCTGGGAGATCATCTGGGAGGCCTGCGCCTCGCCCTCGGCGGCGATGATCTTCGCCCGCCGTTCCCGCTCGGCCTCGGCCTGCCGGGCGATGGCCCGCTGCATGGAGGTGGGCAGCTCCACGTCCTTCAGCTCCACCAGGTGCACCTCGACGCCCCAGTTGATGGTCTGCTGGGAGATGAGGGACTCCAGGCGCTGGTTGATGTCGTCCCGCTGCGAGAGCAGCTGGTCGAGGTCCGCCTCGCCGGTGACCGACCGCAGGGTGGTCTGGGCGATCTGGGAGGTCGCGACCACGTAGTTCTCGACCTGCACGATCGCCCGCCGGGGCTCCACCACCCGGAAGTACACGACGGCGTTCACGGTGACGGTGACGTTGTCGCGGGTGATGATCTCCTGCGGCGGCACATTGAGGGTGACGGTGCGGAGGTCGACCCGCAGCGCCCGGTCGATGAACGGGATGAGCAGGAACAGCCCGGGGCCCTTCACCCCCAGCAGGCGGCCCAGGCGGAACACCACGCCCCGCTCGTACTCGTTGGCGATGCGCACGGACTTCACGAGGAACATCGCAACGGCGACGAGCACGATGAGCACCACGATCAGGGCCATGCGCGTCCTTTCCCGCCCGCGTGCGGACGGCGTCGGTGTGTGCGTGTCCTACCACGCGCCGCGGCGCCCCGGCACGGCGCCTCCCGCCCGGATACGATTGGCGTCCCGCGCGGCGGCGCCCACACCCAGGGTGCGACGCCGGTCGCGGGGCCCGCGCCACGTGAGCCTTCCCGACCCCAAAGACCTCCTCCCGCACCGGGAGCCGTTCCTCCTGATCGACGAGATCGTCGAGCTGGAGCCCGGCGCCGGTGCCCGCGCCCGCTGGACCCTCCGGGAGGACATGTGGTTCTTCGCCGGGCACTTCCCGGGCAACCCCATCACCCCCGGCGTCCTCATCGTGGAGGCCCTCGCCCAGTGCGGGGCGCTCGCCGCCATGAGCCTGGAGGAGAACCGGGGGAAGCTCGCGATGTTCGCCGGTATCGAGAAGGTGCGGTTCCGCCGCCCCGTGCGTCCCGGCGAGACGATCGAGCTGGAGACCCGGCTGGTGCGGCAGCGCGGCCCGCTGGGATTCGGCGAGGGCACCGCCACCGTCGACGGGCAGCTCGCGTGCTCGGCGAACCTGTCGTTCGCGCTGGTCGATCAGTCGGTCGCGGAGGGCGGGTGATCGCGGCCCGGAACGGCCGGGCCGGCGGTGCGCGCCTGGCGGCGCTGGGCGCCTACGTGCCCGAGCGCGTCGTGACCAACGCCGACCTGGAGCGGCAGGTCGACACGACCGACGAGTGGATCGTCACCCGCACCGGCATCCGGGAGCGCCGGTACGCGTCCGCCGACCAGGCCACGAGCGACCTCGCGGTGCTCGCCGCCGGGGACGTCCTGCGGAACTCACGTATGGACCCCGCGGACGTGGACGTGGTGATCGTGCCGACGTGCACGCCCGACCACCTGTTCCCGAGCGTCGCCGCGATGACCGCGCACCGCGTCGGCGCCGTGAACGCCGCGGCCTTCGACCTGCAGGCGGCGTGCTCCGGGTTCATCTACGGCCTCGCGCAGGCCACGGCCCTGGTGGAGTCGGGCATCGCCCGAAACGTGCTGGTGGTGGGCGCCGAGGTGTTCTCGAAGATCGTGGACATGGAGGACCGCAGCACCTGCATCCTCTTCGGCGACGCCGCCGCCGGCGCGCTCGTCACCGCCGGCGAGCCGGAGTGCCCCGGCGGGTTCCTGGGGTTCGAGCTGGGCGCCGACGGCAGCCAGGCGATGGATCTGTGCATCCCGGTGGGCGGCACCCGCCGGCCGGCGTCGCAGCCGTTCGCGCGCGAAGAGGCGTTCGTGCAGATGAACGGCCGCGAGGTCTACAAGTTCGCGACCCGGGTGATGGAGGAGTCGGTCGTGCGGCTCCTGGACCGCCTGGAGGTCGGCATCGGCGACGTCGACCTGCTGGTCGCGCACCAGGCGAACCTCCGGATCATCGACCACGCCGTGAAGCGGCTCGGCATCGACGGGTCGCGCGTGTTCAACAACCTCGAGCGGTACGGGAACACCTCGGCCGCCTCGATCCCCCTGGCGCTCACCGAGGCCCGCGACGCCGGGGTCCTGAATCCCGGCGCCCTGGTGCTGCTGGTGGGCTTCGGGGCGGGGTTGACGTGGGCCTCCTGCCTGGTGAGGTACGAACCCGAATGATCGTCCTGATGTTCCCCGGCCAGGGCGCCCAGACCGTGGGGATGGGCAAGGAGCTGGCCGACGCGTTCCCGAGCGCCCGCGCGGCCTTCGAGGAGGCCGACGACGCCCTGGGCCACCCCATCTCGACGGTGATCTTCGAGGGGCCGGCCGAGCAGCTCACCAGGACCGACGTGTGCCAGCCGGCCCTGGTGGCGACGAGCGTCGCCGCGTGGCGGGTCGCCACCGAGCACGGCCTGGCCGGCGACCTGGTGCTGGGCCATTCCCTGGGGGAGTACTCGGCCCTCGTGGCGGCCGGCGCGATGCCGTACGCCGACGCCCTGCAGGTGGTGGCCGAGCGCGGCGCCGCGATGCAGGCGGCCGCCGATGCGAGCCCCGGCGCGATGGCCGCCGTCCTGGGGGCCGACGACGCCGCCGTCGAGGCGATGTGCGCCGCGGCGGGCGACGTGTGGCCCGCGAACTACAACTGCCCGGGCCAGGTGGTGGTGAGCGGCACGATGGAGGGCGTGGACCGGCTCATGCGGGCCGCCGCGGAGGCCGGCGTGAAGGCCGCCCGCCTCCAGGTGGCCGGTGCGTTCCACAGCCCGCTCATGGCGCCGGCCGCGGCGCGGCTGGAGCCGGCCCTGGGCCGGTGGGAGCCGCTGCCGCCGGCCATCCCGTTCCTGTCCACCACCACGTGCCGGCAGGAGCCCCCGGACCACATGCGCGAGGCGCTGCTGGCCCAGCTCACCGCCCCGGTGCGGTTCGGGCAGGCGGTGGAGGAGGCACTCGGCCTGGGCGCCGACGTGTTCGTGGAGCTGGGGGTGGGCCGGGTGCTGTCCGGCCTGGTCAAGCGCGTCCGCCGCGACGCCCGCGTGCTGCAGGTGGGCACCCCGGGCGACCTGGCGGGCCTGGCGGAGGTGGTTGGGTGAGCGTCGCACTGGTGACCGGCGGGTCCCGCGGTATCGGGGCGGCGGTGTGCCGCGCCCTCGCGCAGGACGGCTTCGACGTGGCCGTGGGCTACATGGGCGGCGAGGCCGCCGCGGGCGAGACGGTCGCCGCGGTCGAGGCCCTGGGCCGGCGTGCCGTGGCCATCCGCGGGGACGTCTCGGTGGAGGACGAGGCGGCGGCTCTGGTGGAGCAGGCGGAGGCCGCCCTTGGACCCCTCGACGCGGTGGTCCTGAACGCCGGCATCACCCGCGACGGCCTGTTCATGCGGATGTCCGCGGACGACTGGCACGCCGTGGTGGAGACGAACCTCACCGGCGCCTTCTTCGTGGCGCGGTCCGCGCTGCGGGGCATGCTGCGCCGCAAGTCCGGCTCCATCGTCGCGGTCTCCAGCGTCGTGGGCCTCATGGGGAACGCCGGCCAGGCGAACTACGCCGCCGCGAAGGCCGGGATGATCGGCATGGCGAAGTCGCTGGCCCGGGAGGCGGGCGGCCGGGGCATCCGGGTGAACGCCGTGGCGCCGGGGTACGTCGTCACCGACATGACCTCCGGCCTCACGGACGACCAGCGCGAGCGGGTGCTCGCGTCCACCCCGCTGGGCCGCCTGGGGACCCCCGAGGACGTCGCCGCCGCCGTGGCGTTCCTGTGCGGCCCGGGCGCCGGCTTCATCACCGGGACGGTGCTCACCGTCGACGGGGGCCTCGCCACGTGACCGAGCTGCGCCGCGTCGTGATCACCGGCCTCGGGCTGGTGACCTCCATCGGCACCGGTGCCGAGGACGTCTGGCGCAACGCGCTCGCCGGCACCGGCGGGGCCCGCGAGATCCGGGCGTTCGACCCGTCCCGCATCCCCACCAAGGTCGCGTGCGAGGTGCCGGACTTCGATCCGGGCGACTTCATGGACCGCAAGGCGGCCCGGCGCATGGACCGGTTCGCCCAGATGGTCGTGGCCGCCGGCGGCATGGCGCTGGACGACGCCGGCCTCGACCCCAAGGACATCCCGGGCGCCGGGGTCTACATCGGCTCCGGGATCGGTGGCCTCGGCACGTTCGTCGAGCAGACCACGGTGATGATCGAGCGGGGCCCGGACCGGCTCTCGCCGTTCTTCATCCCCATGATCATCCCGAACATGGGCGCCGCCCAGGTGTCCATGACCTTCGGGCTGCGCGGCCCCCTGATCGCCACGGTGAGCGCCTGCGCGACCTCGAACCACAGCATCGGCGAGGCGTTCGACGCGATCCGCCTGGGACGCGCCGAGGTGATCCTCGCCGGCGGGTCGGAGTGTTCGATCAACGAGATCGGCATGGCGGCCTTCAACGCGATGCGCGCCCTGTCGACCCACGAGGACGCGGCCACCGCCAGCCGGCCCTTCGACGTGGGCCGCGACGGCTTCGTGATGGGCGAGGCGGGCGCCGTGCTCATCCTGGAGGAGTTCGCCCACGCGCGGGCCCGGGGCGCCCGCGTCTACGCGGAGCTGTGCGGCTACGGCCTGTCGGGCGACGCCCACCACCTCACCGAGCCGGACCCCTCCGGCACGGCGCCGGCGGCGGCCATCGGCATGGCGCTCCGGGATGCGGGCGCCGACCCGGAGGAGGTGGACTACATCAACGCGCACGCCACCTCCACGCCGGTGGGCGACCCCAGCGAGATCCGCGTCATCAAGATGGCGCTGGGCGAGGAGAAGGCCGCGCGGACGCTGGTGAGCTCCACCAAGTCGATGCACGGCCACTGCCTGGGCGCCGCCGGCGGCGTGGAGGCCGCCCTCACGGCGCTGGCGCTGCAGAACGGCATCGTGCCGCCCACGATCAACCTGGCCCATCTCGACCCGGAGTGCACCGGCGTCGACCACGTGGCGAACACCCCCCGCACCGCCCCGATCCGCACCGCGGTCTCCAACGCCTTCGGGTTCGGGGGGCACAACGCGGCGCTGGTGATGCGGCGGTACGAAGGATGAGCCGCACCCCGGCCGCCTACCGCGGGCCGCGGGCCGCCTGGCACCGGCTCAGCACGCGGGTCTACGGGCCCCGCGGCGGCTGCGGGGGGTTCTCGTGGGTCCCGGGCGAGCGCCTGGCGATCGGCGGCATCCCCGTTGCGGGCGCGGTCACCGCGCTGCCCGGGCATGGCTTCACGCACCTGGTGGTGTGCCGCGCGACGCCCCAGACCCGTCTGAGCCAGGACCTGTGGGCGGCCCGCCAGGTCCTGGGCCACGAGCACGTCGCGCACGCCGACATGTGGGACGACGGCAAGCCCAAGGACCCGGCGCTGTGGGCGCCTGCGGCCCTGTTCGCCGCCGCCGCCATCCGCGACGACCCGGACGCGCGGGTGCTGGTGCACTGCCAGCAGGGACGTCGCCGGTCGGTCTTCGTGGCGTACGCAACCCTGCGGCTGCTCGGTTACTCCGAGGACGACGCCGCCCGGATGGTGCTGGAGGCCCGTCCCATGGGCAAGCTCGTCCCCGCGTACCGCGAGAGCGTGGAGCGCTGGCTCGCCGGGCGGCGGGCCGATGGACTGCCCACCGGGCACCCGGACCCGCCCGCGATGCGATAATCCCCGCCCCATGTCGCGCCGACCCATCTCCGTCTCCATCGACCGCCTCCGCGGCCGCCGCCCCGTGCCCAGCCCGGCGAAGCTGCCCGGCGACGACCGCGAGTGCCCGCGCTGCAAGAGCCGCTTCCGGGCGGACGAGATGCGCCGCAACCAGTTCGTGTGCGCCGCCTGCGACCACCACTTCCCCATCGGGGCGCGCGATCGCCTGGACTTCATGGCGGACGGCGGCGACTGGACCGAGATCGGCGGCGAGCTGCGCGCGACCGACCCGCTGCGCTTCGTGGACCTGCAGCCGTACCCGGACCGCATCCGGTCGGCGGAGGCGAAGGGCAACACCGAGGCCATCGTGTGCGCCGAGCTGCGCCTGGCCGGCCAGGCGTGCGTGGCGGCGATCATGGACTTCGGGTTCCTGGGCGGCTCGATGGGGTCCGTGGTGGGGGAGCGGTTCGCGAAGGCCGCCGACCACGCGGTGGCGCGGGGCATCCCCTTCGTCACGGTCACCTCCTCCGGCGGCGCCCGCATGCAGGAGGGCGTCCTCGCCCTCATGCAGATGGCCAAGACCATCGTGTCGCTCGACGAGCTCGCCGACGCCGGCCTGCCGTTCGTGTGCGTCCTGGCGCACCCCACCACAGGCGGCGTGTGGGCGTCGTTCGCCTCTCTGGGCGACGTCACCTACGCGGAGCCCGGGGCGCTCATCGCCTTCAGCGGCCCGCGCGTGATCGAGCAGACCACGCGCGAGAAGCTGCCGGAGGACTTCGGCCTGGCCGAGCAGCAGCTGGTGCACGGCCACGTGGACGCCGTGGTGGACCGCCGGGAGCTCCCGGCGCGCATCGGGCGCCTGCTGGCGATCCTCCAGCAGCCGCCGAAGGCGCAGCCGCAGTCCCTGGCCACGCAGCTCGCCCAGAACGGCACGGACCGCGCGGCGAGCATGGCGCGGGCCCTGCCGCAGCTGTCGAAGAAGCTCATGGACCGCGTGATGGGCGAGCAGCCGCGACGCCCGGGGGACCGCTGGTGAGCACCGGATCGATGGGGCCCCGCCGCGGCCCGAGGTTCGTGCGGCGCGTCGTGGACCGCTTCGCGCACTCCGAGCAGGAGGGCGGCGACGTCTGGGAGGCGATCCAGCTCGCCCGTCACCAGGACCGCCCCTACCCGCTGGACTACATCGCCCGGCTCATGCCGGACTTCGAGGAGATCCACGGCGACCGCCTGGAGGGCGACGACGCCGCGATCGTGGCCGGCGTGGGCCGGTACCACGGCCGGCCCGTCGCGGTGATCGGCCAGCAGAAGGGCCGCGACGCCCAGGACCGCGCCTTCCGGAACTTCGGGATGCCCAACCCCGAGGGGTACCGCAAGGGTATGCGGCTCATGGAGCTGGCGGCGAAGATGGAGATTCCGCTCGTCACGCTCATCGACACCCCGGGCGCCTTCCCGGGCGCCGGCGCGGAGGAGCGCGGCCAGGGCGGCGCGATCGCCCGCAGCATGCTCATGATGCTGCGGCTGCCGGCCCCCACCGTGGCCGTGGTCATCGGGGAGGGCTCATCCGGCGGCGCGCTCGCGCTGGGCGTCGCCGACCGCGTGGTGATGCTGGAGAACTCCACGTACTCGGTCATCTCGCCGGAGGGCGCCGCCGCGATCCTGTGGCGCGACGCGGGCAAGGCGAAGCTCGCCGCCCAGGCCTTCAAGCCCACCGCCGCGAACTGCTACCGGTGGGGCATCGCGGATGCCGTGGTGCCCGAGCCGGACGGCGGGGCCCACACCGACCACGATGGGGCGGCCCGCCTCCTGGACGGCTACCTGTCCCGCACGCTCCGCGAGCTGGGCGCGCTGCCCGTCCCCGAGCGCCGCCGGCTCCGGCGGGAGCGCTTCCGGCGCCTTGGCGCGCACCGGGAGCTGCCCCCGGACTCCGCCGCGCTGATGGCGCAGGGAGCCGACCGGGCCGACTAGTCGCCGTGGGGTCACTCTGCCGTGGCGGCCTCCTGGAGCAGGCCGGTGAGGACGCGCTCCGGAGGGGAGGTCTCCATCCCGGAGATCAGGTGCGCGACCTGCTCGAGGCGCAGCGCCTCCTGCAGGAGCTCCCGGTTCGTGTCCATCACCTCGCGCGGCGGGACGCCGAGGCGTGTGGCGAGGTCACGGCACCAGCGGCGCATGTCCGCGCTGGGGCGCCGCTGGGGATCGATGCGCGCCTGGTCGAGGACGAGCGCGACGAGTCCGCGCGCCGCCGCGCGCGGGTCTGGACCGTTCATGGTCACCTGGCGAGCCTCCTTGCTCTTCAGGATCACTGTCTTGTGCACCCGGCGAAGGGCCGCAGCCGTGCTGCCCCCGCTCCCAGAGGGTGTCGGCAGAACCTCCGGAAAACTTAAGCAGGCACCCGGGCCAGCAGCGTCGGCCCGGGGCGGAGCTCCAGGCGGTGCACGCGCCCCAGCGGGTCGCCGTCGGCCTGCGCGTGGATGCCGCGCCCGGACTCCAGGACCACCGCACCGGAGGTGATGCCGCCGATGCTGCCGGGCAGGCTGATGGGCCCGTCGCGGTGCCGGAGCGCCGCGGCGAGCATGCCGGCCGCGCGCAGCGGGGACCGCGCGGTGAGCGCGATCCATGCCAGGCGCCCGTCCCACGCGGCCTGGGGGAGCAGGTCGATGGCGCGCCCTCCCACGTACGCGTACGGGCGGCCCCAGGCCGCGACCACGGCGTGTACCGGCACGGGGTCGGCACCGGCGGCCCGCAGCTGCGCCGGGGCGTCGAGCAGCTGCCGCATGCCCGGGCCGGTGACGGCGATCGCGAACGCGGCCTGCCGCAGGCGGCGCTTCGCGCGCGGGTGGCGCTCCACCCAGTCGGCGGCGCCCGCGTCCACGCCCGCGCCGGCGTTGACGACCGCGATCCTCGTCCTGCCGTCGGCGACGACCTCGCCCAGCCGGAGCCCGCGCGGCGGGACCGTCAGCGCCGCCGCGGCGGCGCGCGCGGCGCGCACCGGGTCGGCGGGCCAGCCGAGGCCCCGCGCGAAGACGTTGGTGGACCCCCCGGGGAGGGGCAGCAGCCCCGTGCCCGTGCCGGCGATCACGCCCGCGGCGAGCGCCACGGTGCCGTCCCCGCCGAGCGCGGCGATCGTCCCCGCCCCGTCGGCGACGGCCCGCCGCACCGCCTCCCGGGCCGCCTCGACGCCGCGGGGCTCGAGCACCGCGGCCAGGCCGGCGGGATCCAGGGCGCGCTCGGCCTCGCGCCTGACCTCCCGGGACACCCGGGTGGCGCCGGTGTTCACGAGCAGCACCACGGGCCCCGCCGTACCGGCCATCAGTCGTCCAGGCTCAGCTCGAGCCGTGCCAGGAAGGCTGCGACCAGGAGGGACACGGTCGCGGGCCGGTCGAGCATCGCGAGGTGCCGGGCGCCGGGCACGAGTGCCATGAGCGCCTGGGGGAGCTCGCGTGCGAGGGCCTCCACGGCGGCGGGCGGCGCCCACGCGTCGTCGGCGCCGGCGATCAGCAGCACCGGGCAGGCCACCTCCCGCATGCGGCCGTGCAGCGTCACCTGGCGGCACAGCTGGTAGTCGGCGGCGAGGGCCCGCGCCCCGCCGCGGTCCATGTTGTCGGCCACCGCGAGGGCCTCCGGGGTCCCGGCGTCGGACACGCTCGCCAACAGCAGGCGGTGGGCCTCGGCCGCGGGGTCGGTGAAGGCGGCCATGAGCTGGCCGTCGGTGACCGGCAGCTCCGCGGCAAGGCCGATCGCCACGATCCCGTCCACCAGGTCCGGCCGCTGCAGGACGGCCTCCACGCACAGCGCCGCCCCCACGCCGTGGCCCACAAGGGCGCGCGGGCCGGGCACCGGCTCGACGGCGCGGGCCAGGCGGGTGACGGCCTCCTCCATGTCCGCCGTGGCGTCGCCGTCGGGGTGCCCGGGCAGGCCCACGGCGGCGGCCCCGGGGAAGCGCCCCTCGAACGGGGCCCAGCAGCGGGACCCGCCGAGGGCGCCGTGGACCAGGATGGGGGTGGGGGTCGGCACCGCCGCGGATGCTAGCGGGGCCGGAAGGGGCGTCCGAAGGGTGCTCTGGTACCATCCCGCCCCCGTGACGCGCTTCCTGATCGCCTGTGACTTCGACGGCACGATCACGCGTCGCGACACCCTGCACCTCATCGTCGACCGCTACGGCGACCCGGCGATGTGGGACCGGCTGGACGGCCCGCTCACGCGCGGCGAGGTGACCGTCGAGCAGGCCATCGAGCGGGAGTTCGCGACCGTCCGCGCCACCGCCCGGGACGTCCTGGACCTGTGCCGGGCCGAGGCCGGCGTGCGCGACGGCTTCCCCGGGTTCGTGGCGTGGGCCCGGGCTGAGGGGCACCGCGTCGTGGTGATGTCCAACGGCTTCCGGACGGTCATCGACGATCTGCTGGGGCGGATGGGCCTGGGCGACCTGCCGGTCGCGTGCCACGACGTCGCGTTCAGCCGGGAGGGGTCCCGCGTCCTGTGGGCCGACCGCGGTGAGCGCTGCGCCCTGTGCGGCCGGCGTTGCAAGCGGGCGGAGCTGGCGGCCGTGCGCGGGGACGACCGGGTGGCGTACCTCGGCGACGGCATCTCCGACCGCTGCGTGAGCGGCGCCGCGGACATCGTGTTCGCGCGGGCCGGGCTGGCGGAGTGGCTGGACGAGACCGGCCGGCCGTACGTGCCGTTCGAGGACTTCCACACGGTGCGGAGGCACCTGGAGCACCTCGAGGAAGGCAGGGCGGCATGAGCGGCTGGCGCACCCCCGGTGCCGCGGGCGACTGGCGCTCGATGGAGGAGCGGGTCCTGCGGTTCTGGAAGGACCGGGACGTGTTCCGCCGGTCGGTGGCGAACCGCGAGGGCGGCGAGCCGTACGTGGTGTACGAGGGCCCGCCCACCGCCAACGGCCGCCCGGGCTCCCACCACGTCCAGTCGCGCGTGTTCAAGGACATCTTCCCCCGGTTCCACACCATGCGCGGGCGGTACGCGGACCGGCGGGGCGGATGGGACTGCCACGGCCTGCCCGTGGAGCTGGAGGTCGAGCGGCAGCTGGGGATCTCGGGCAAGCCGGAGATCGAGGCGTACGGCATCGCGGAGTTCAACCGCCGGTGCCGCGAGTCGGTGCTCACCTACCTGGAGGAATGGGAGCGGCTCACCGACCGCATCGGCATGTGGGTCGACACCGACCGCGCCTACCGCACGATGGACCCCACGTACATCGAGAGCGTGTGGTGGAGCATCGCGGAGCTCGCCGGGCGGGACCTGGTGTACGAGAGCGACAAGGTCGTCCCGTACTGCCCGCGGTGCGGCACCGCCCTGTCCAGTCACGAGGTGGCGCAGGGGTACCGGGACATCGAGGACCCGTCGGTCCACGTGCGGTTGCCCCTGGTGGACGAGCCGGGCACGAGCCTGCTGGTGTGGACCACCACGCCGTGGACGCTGCCGTCCAACCAGGCCGCCGCCGTCAACCCCGATGTCACCTACGCCGTGGTGGAGCACGAGGGTGAGCGCCTGGTGATGGCCGAGGCGCTGGTGGAGCGGGTGATGGGTGAGGGCGCGGCCGTCGTGGAGCGCCGTCCCGCCGCCGCCCTGCTGGGCCGCCGCTACGAGCCGCCGTTCCCGTACGTGCCGGGTGCGCACCGCATCGTGGCGGCCGACTACGTGACCACCGAGGACGGCACCGGCATCGTCCACATCTCGCCCGCCTTCGGTGAGGACGACATGCAGGTGGGCCGGGCGGAGGGCCTGGACGCCCCCAACCCGGTGGACCGGCAGGGCAGGTTCACCGCCGCCGTGCCGCTCGTGCAGGGCGTGTTCGTGAAGGACGCGGACCGCGCGCTCATCGACGATCTGGCCGCCCGCGGGCGGCTGTTCCGGGAGCAGACGTACCTGCACCCCTACCCGCACTGCTGGCGGTGCTCCACGCCGCTCATCTACTACGCCAAGCCGTCCTGGTACATCCGCACCACGGCCGTCCGGGACCGCATGCTCGCGCACAACGCGGGGATCGGCTGGCATCCGGAGCGGGTCCGGGACGGGCGCTTCGGCAAGTGGCTGGAGGGCAACGTCGACTGGGCGATCTCGCGTGAGCGGTACTGGGGCACGCCCCTGCCGTTCTGGCGCTGCGACGACTGCGAGCACGTCGACGTGATCGGGTCGTTCGCCGAGCTGCGGGAACGCGCCACCACCGGGGTGGGCGAGGACCTGGACCCGCACCGGCCGTACGTCGACGACATCGCGCTCACGTGCTCGGCCTGCGCCGGGGCGAGCCACCGCGTGCCCGAGGTGCTGGACGTCTGGTACGACAGCGGCGCGATGCCGTTCGCGCAGGTCCACCACCCGTTCGGCACGGGCGGCGACCTCACGGGCAGGTTCCCCGCGGACTTCATCTGCGAGGGCCTCGACCAGACCCGCGGGTGGTTCTACTCGCTGCTGGCCGAGTCGACGCTGCTGTTCGACGCGCCGGCCTACCGGAACGTGGCGGTGCTGGGCCTGCTCCTGGACGCCAACGGCCAGAAGATGAGCAAGAGCAGGGGGAACGTCATCGAGCCGTGGGCGGTGCTGGACCGCCAGGGCGCCGACCCGTTCCGCTGGTACCTGCTCACCGCCCAGAGCCCGTGGGAGTCGTTCCGGTTCAGCCTGGACGCCGTGGACGAGTCCATGCGCTTCCTGCTCACATTGTGGAACACCCACGTGTTCCTGGTGACCTACGCCGCCCTGCCGGACGGCTGGACCCCCGGCGGGGCCGACCCCGCCCCGGAGGACCGGCCGGACATCGACCGGTGGGCCCTGTCGCGTCTCGCCGCCACCGTCGAGGGCGTGACGGACCGTCTGGAGGACTACGACACCACCGGTGCGGGACGGCTGCTGGAGACGTTCCTGGACGACCTGTCGAACTGGTACGTCCGCGCCGGGCGATCCCGGTTCTGGGGCGGCCGCACCGGTTCGCCGGCCGAGGACGCCGACCACCGGGCCGCGTTCGCGACGCTGCACGAGTGCCTGGCGACCCTCGCCCTGCTCGTCGCACCGTTCTGCCCGTTCGTCGCCGAGGAGCTGTACGGCCAGCTGATCGCCGCGCACGACCCGTCCGCGCCGGAGAGCGTGCACCTCGCCGACTGGCCCGCGGCCGACGCGTCCCGGCGCGACACGGCGCTGGAGGAGTCCATGGCGGCCGCCCGGGCCGCGGTGGGCCTGGGTCGGGGCGCCCGGGCGGAGTTCAAGCTGAAGGTGCGACAGCCGCTCGCGGAGGCCGTGATCGCCTGCCCGCCGGCGACGGCCGCCGCCGTCCAGCCCCTGGTGGACCTGGTCGCCGCCGAGCTCAACGTCCACGGCGTACGGTTCGTCACGGATCCCGGCGAACTCGTCGCCGTGAGCATCAAGCCGAACTACCGCACCCTGGGTCCCCGGTTCGGCAAGCGGATGCCGGCGGTCGCGGAGGCCGTCGCGGCCCTCCCGTCAGCCGAGACCGCCCGGGCCGTGGACGCCGGGGAAACGGTCGAGATCACCCTCGACGGCGCCGCCGAGGCCTTCCGGCCCGGGGACCTGCTCATCAGCGCCCACCCCACCGAGGGCTACGCCGTGGGCTCCGAGGCCGGCATGGCCGTCGGCCTCGCCACCGAGCTCACCCCCGCGCTCCGGCTCGAGGGCCTCGCCCGGGAGATCGTCCACGCCGTGCAGAACGCCCGCCGTGCGGCCGGCCTGCGCGTGGAGGAGCGGATCCGCCTGCACCTCGACGGCTCCGGCGTCGCCCGCGAGGCCATCGACGCCCACCGCGCCCGCATCGCCGCCGACACCCTCGCCACCGACCTCTCCGTGGGCCATGGCGCCCCGTTCGGCGGCATCCACCACGAGGAGCACGTCCTGGACGGCGAGCCGGTGGCGATCCGGTTGGATCGGGCGTAGGGCTCTCCTTCCTGGTGAGCCCTTGCTCACCGGGGCTCGGAGTGGTTCGGGCGTCGTGTGATTCGGGACCGTCGGCGCGCCGGATTCTTCTGGCCTGGTCGACTCGCGTGAGCGTTGCCCATGCGCGTCCGGTGGCGCTGGCCCCAGGAACCACGCCCGACGGCTGCCTGGAGCTGAGTCCAGGTCGCCAGCCACGGCTCCCGGCATCGCTTCAGCCAGGTCGCCGGCTGCATCGACCGGGCCGGTACGCACCTGCTCTCGGAGGTTGGGGCCCGCCGGATCGTCGAGCACCGGATCGCCACGATCACCCGTGACCGGGACGAGGTCTGCGATCTGGCCGAGCTGACCCCCGCGGAGCGCGACAACCCGTGGGGGCGGCGGTTCCTGAGCCCCTCTGCGCTCCACGGGTACGTCGGGGACGATCGGCGCTCGTGCTCCACCTCGGAAGTGCCTACCTCGAGTTGGTGCCGGGGCAGGCGTCAGCCGTGGTTCCGGGGGAAGACCCTCCGGACGCGCCATACGACCACGATTGCCGGGCCGGCGGCGATGCGACGCCGGCGCCTGGTCAGTCGATGAGGATCCGGCCGGTGGCGTAGCCGGTCCGGTCGGCAGCCGTCGCGATCCACAGCTTGAGATCGCCGCGCCGGAGGGCCTGCTCGTGGCCGCGCCGAAGGCGCCAGGTGCCCGACCGGATCCCCCCGCACGGAGCGCACAGGACGCGGACCGTTGCATCGCCCTCCCGGATCTCCGCCCGCGTGACCGGTGAGGCGATGCCCTGGAGGACGAGGTCCCAGTCGAGGTGGCCGCCGTCGAGGAGTCCGGTGAGGACGCGCATCCCGCGGGTCTCGGTGCGGTGCGGATGGTCCGGCAACTGGCGGAGGGCCGTGCGGATGGCGATCACCACCGCGCCCCGCAACTCGGCGGCCGGGTTCGCCGCCGTGGCGATCTCCACGTACGCGCGGCCCGTGCGGAGCGCCGCGGCCACGCGCGGTGTCACGCGTGCGACCGTGCCGCGGGTGCGGGTCGCGCACGGCGCGCAGAGGGTGAGGACGGCCGGGCCGTCGGCGCGCCGTCCGCCCAGGTGGATCCGGGCGGCGGTCACGGGGCCCGTGGTGCCGGAGCTCTGGAGGCGCCACGTGAGGTGCCGCGCCCGGGTGAGCGTGCCGTGGAACGTCGCCGCGGCCGCGAACGGGACGCCCGCGGGGACGGCGGGCAGAACCTGGTCGGCGCTGAGGGCGGCGGTGAGCCGGGCGCCGTGCGCCGCGCCGGCCGGGACGACGATCCCGGCAACGGCCAGCAGGGCCGCCACCGGCCGCCGGAGGGTCACCGCGGGTTCCGGCTCCCGTGCAGGGACCGCCGGCCCAGGGTCACGTCATCGTCGCCGCGGAGCTTCGCCCACACACGATCCTCGTCCAGCCCGAACCGCTCGATGAGCTGCGGGAGCCTCAGCACCAGGCGGTTGTCGGCCAGGTGGACGCCCACGACCTTGCCGTCGCCGGTCACCACCATCACACCCGGCTCGCCCTCCACGTCCTCGGTGCTCATGTCGGCGAACGGCTGGACGGGCGCGATGGAGAGGTAGATGGCCATGGGTGTGCTCCGGGGTCGGTTGGGACCCGGGAAGCCTACGCCTTGATGATCACCGGCATCCCCACCGAGACCTCCTCGTACAGGGCCTCGACCTCGGGGATGTGCATGCGCATGCAGCCGTGGCTCGCGGCGGTGCCGATCGAGTAGTCCGCGTACGTGCCGTGGATGCCCACGGCCGGGGCCGACGTCCCGATCCAGCGCGTCCCCAGCGGGTTGCCGGGACCCGGCGGGATGGGGCCCAGGCCCTTCGCCCATGGGGAGTTCGGCGGCATCCACGTGGGGTTGGTCTGCATGTTCACGACCTCGTACGTCCCGGTGGGCGTGGGGTACGCGGCCTGGCCGATCGCGATCTTGTACCGCTTCACCACGCGGCCGTCCCGGATGAGCTTGAGGCTGTACTCCGAGAGATCCACCACGATCCTGCCGACCATCGCCTCGCGGGTGGCGGCGTTCACGGCGCCCGTGCGCTTGAGCCGGTGCCGCTTCTGGTACTTCAGGACGGCGTTCAGGGTCTTCTGGTTGAAGGTGCTGGTGACCTTGCCGCGCAGCACGCCCGCCTGCTTGAGGCGCTCGTTGAGGGTGCGGGCGTCCTCGCCGCGCGCCCCGATGCGCAGGTCGTTCGCGCCGAAGTCCTCGGCGCTGTCCACCATGACCTTCACGGTCTTCGCGGAGATGTTGCCGGCCCGGTCCTTCGCCCACACCGTCACGGTGGAGCGGCCCTGCGGCAGGTCGCCCACCGCCAGCGAGAACCGCCGGCCGTCGAGCTCCAGCGGCGCGGTGGTGACCGCGGCCTCCACCAGGCCCGTGTCGGACGAGGTGGTGAGGGCGGCGCTGCCCGGCATGGAGATCGCCTCCTTGCCGTTCACGGTGGCGCCGAAGGTGAGCAGCTTGGGATCGTCCTTCACCACGGTCCCGATGACCCGCGGCGACGCGGTGTCCGTGAGGATCGCGCCGGGCTTGGGGCCGGACAGCGCGATGACGGGGGCGATGGTGTCGACCACCACGCCCTGGCTGGCCCGGGTGGTGTTGCCCGCGCGGTCGGCGGCGGACACCGTGGCGGCCACGTCGCCCTCCGGCAGCTTCGCGGTGACCGCGTAGGCGCCGTCGGGCCCGGCCGTCCCGGACGCCGAGCCGCCCTTCCAGTTCACCGCGACGGCGGAGCCGGGCTCCGCGGTGCCGGTGAACCGCACGGCCTTGCGCTTGCTCACGTCCCCGTCGCGCGGGAGCTTCGCGGACAGCGTGGGCGGCGCGGTGTCGACGTCGAAGTCCCACCTGCGGGAGACGGACCGGGAGAACAGGTTGGAGGTGCCGAAGCTCACCTCCACCGTCTGGGCGCCGTCCTCGAGCCCCGACGTGGGGATGATGAGGCGGTCCTTTGCGGCGCGCACCCCGGAGGTGACGTCGCGGCCGTTCACCGACACGCTGAGGTCGCTCACGCGGTCCGCGCCGTCCAGGCGCACCACGATCTGCGGGGCGTCCGTCGCCACGGCGGAGTCCGGCGCGGGCACGAGCTCGGCGATCTGCGCGCGCGTCTCGTACTGCCAGCCGCCGAATGCACCCGCTGCCAGGATCGCGGCGCCGGCGACGCCGCCCGCCGTCCAGCGCATCCGCTTCGAACTCATCTGCACCGCCGCCCCGTGGTGTGGTCGTGTCATCTGCGACGAGGACCCTCGCTGGGGCGCCATCGTATCAACGGCGGTTCGCCACACGCCGTGGATATCCTGGCCGTATGGAGGGGAAATCGTTGACGAATGGTGAGATCGCTGACGCGTTCACCCTGCTGGGCGATCTCCTGGAGCTCGAGGGCGCGGTGCGGCACCGCGTCCTGGCCTACCGGCGCGGCGCCGCGCGGGTGCGTGCGGCCCCCGCCTCGGTGGCCGAGATGGCCCTGCGGGGACGGGCGACCGACCTGCCGGACATCGGCGCCACGCTGCAGGCGAAGATCGTCGAGCTGGCCCAGACGGGCGTGATCTCCGCGCTGGAGAAGGCCCGAGAGCGCACCCCGGAGGGACTGGTGCGGATCGCCCGGCTGGAGGGCATCGGCCCGAAGCGCGCGGTCGCGCTGTGGCATGAGCTGGGCGTCACCGACATCGAGGGCCTGCGGGCCGCCGCCGAGGCCGGCCGCCTGCGGACGGTCGCGGGCATGGGACCGTCCACCGAGGCGCAGATCACCGCCCAGCTGGACGCCCCCGGCGCGGGGGAGGCGGGCGCCGAGCGCATCTCGATGGGGCTCGCGCTGCCGCAGGCCGAGGCCCTGGCGGCGGAGCTGCGCGCCGTGCCCGGCGTCCTGCGCGTGGAGGTCGCCGGCTCACTGCGGCGCGGGCGGGAGACCGTTCACGACGCCGACGTGGTCGTCGCCGCCAGCGACCCGGCCGCGGTCGCCGCCGCACTGGACGCCAGCCCCCTGGTGGCGATCAGCGCGGGAGCGGGCGAGCTGCGGCGGGCCGTGACGACCCACCCGGGGCTGCGCATCGAGGTCTCGATCGCCCCGCCGGACCGGTTCGGGAACCTGCTGCAGCACGCCACCGGCTCGGCGCAGCACAACGTGCGGCTGCGGGAGCTGGCGCTGAGGCGGGGTGTCTCGATGAGCGAGCACGGGCTCACCGCCGCCGACGGCACCGTGTCGGTGAGCGCCGCGGAGGAGGACGTCTACGGCGCCCTGGGCCTCGCGTGGATCCCCCCGGAGCTCCGTGAGGACCGGGACGAGCTGGCCGTGGCCGCCCGCGGCGAGGTGCCCCGTCTGGTGGAGCGCGGCGACATCCTCGGTGAGATCCACATGCACAGCGACTGGAGCGACGGCCGCGCCGACATGGCCACCATGGTCCTGGCGGCCCGGGACCGCGGGTACCGGTACGTCGGCATCGCCGACCACTCCCAGTCGCTGGCGATGACGCATGGCCTCACGCCCGACCGGGTGCGGCGGCAATGGGAGGCCATCGACGAGCTGAACGCCCGCACCGACGGCATCACGGTGCTGAAGTGCACGGAGGTCGACATCCTCGCCGACGGCCGCCTGGACTTCGAAGACGACCTGCTGGAGGGCTTCGACCTGGTGGTCGCGAGCCTCCACTCCGGCCTGCGGGCGAGCGGGGACGAGGGCACCGCCCGTGTGCTGGCGGCCGTCGAGAACCCGCACGTCGACGCCATCGGGCACCCCCGCGGGCGGATGATGGGCCGCCGGGAGGGCCTCGCCCTCGACATCGCCGCCATCGCCGAGCGCGCCGCCGCCACCGGGACGTACCTGGAGATCAACGGGCAGCCGCGGCGCCTGGACCTGGACTCCGCCCTGGCGCGGACGGCCCTCGCGGCGGGTGCGCGGCTGCTGCTGAGCTCCGACGCGCACCGCCCGGAGGAGCTGGGATACCTGGACTTCGCGCTGCGTGTGGCGCGACGCGCGGGCGCCCGGCCGGAGGACGTCGCGAACACCCGGATGCCGGACGCCCGGCGGGCGTGACGCGCCCGTCAGCCGATTGCGGCGAGCAGCCCGCGCAGCATCGCGAGCACCCCCTCCGGGCCCGGCACGTGGACGTCGGCCGCCTCCAGCACCGCGGGAGGCACGCCGTCGCCGTCGGCGGCGACCGCCAGGCACCGGCGCAGCTCCCCGCGATCCGCCATGCGGCGCAGCTCCGCCCAGCCGTCGGCGTCGGTGCGGTCGTCGCCCACGTAGGCGGCCACGGCCGTCCCCGCCGCCGCGACCAGCGCCCGGATCGCCGTGCCCTTGTGCACCACCACCGGTGGCCGCACCTCCATGACCATCCGGCCCCAGGTCACCGCGAACCCCGCTACCGTGGCGTGCGGGGCGAGCCACCGCCGGGCCGCGTCCTCGGCGCGAACGGGGTCGGGGGCGGTCCGCCAGTGCAGGGACAGGCTGGCGCCCTTGTCCTCCAGGCGGATGCCCTCCTGGTCCAGCCGCCCGGCATCGAGGGCCGCACCGAAGGCGTTCACCCGGGCGACCCACGGCCGCACCTCCGGGACGACCTCCGCCGGCCCGCCGGGGTGGCGGATCTCCATGCCGTGGTTCCCGGCGTAGGCGCATCCCGGGATGCCCACCAGGCCCTCCAGGTCGGCGAGGCCCCGGCCGCTCACGAACCCCAGGAGGCCCAGGCGGCCGCGCAGCGCCTCCAGCGCCTCCCGGGCGCCGGCGACCAGGCGGGCGTCCTCGGAGCGCGGCACGATGTGGCTCAGCGTCCCGTCGAAGTCCAGCAGCAGGGCGACATCGCGGGGAGCGGCGGCGGGCGGCGCCAGGACGGCGGCGACGAGCGGCGGAAGGCTCACGATGGCCGAGGCTAACAGCGCGCGGCACGGCGGGATCCCGCAGCTGGTCGCGATCGGCGCGGCCGCGGGGATGTTCTCCGCGGTGTTCGGCGTGGGCGGGGGCATCCTGGTGGTGCCGCTGCTGATCACCCTGATGGGGTACGACACCCGCACGGCCACCGCCACCTCGCTCGCGGCGATCATCTTCGTCGCGGTGTGGGGCACCGTCGCGCACGGTGCCCTGGGGAACGTGGAGTACGGGCACGCAATGCTGGTGGGCATCCCCGCGATGCTGGGGGTCACCCTCGGGGTGGCGCTCAAGCGCCGCCTGCCCACCGAGGTCCTCACGTACCTGTTCGCCGGCATGATGGTCGCGGTGGCCGTGCTGCTGGTGGTGGAGTGATGGAGCTGCTCGCGGTCGCCCTGCTGGGCGTGGCCGCCGGGGTCGTCGCCGGCCTGTTCGGCGTGGGCGGAGGCGTGATCTTCGTGCCCGCCCTCACCCTCGTCGTCGGGCTCTCACAGCTGCACGCGGAGGCCACGTCGCTGCTGGCCATCGTCCCGGTCGCGCTGCTCGGATCGTGGCAGCAGCGCCGCCACGGGCACATCCGCTGGCGCGACGCGGGGGTGATCGGCGCCGCATCGGTGGTCACCGCGATCGCCGGGGCGTTCATCGCCGATGCCGCGCCCGAGCGCGTCCTGCGGATCGCCTTCGCGGCGCTGCTGGTCGTCACCGCCGCCCAGCTGTGCCTGCGGTCCCGCCGCGACGCGCGTGCACGCGCCGCGGCGGCCGGGCCGCCCCCGACCGCACCGTGAGGTGCGCCCCCGGCGCGGCCGTGCCGGAAAGGGGGCTCTTCGGGCATCGAAGTGGGTAACCGGACGGCCTGAACCCGCCGGGATCGGCTTGGGGATGGGTGCCACGCGCAGTCCGGCGGCTCTCGTAGCTTCGCGTCTTCCTAGGGAAGCGAAGACAGGAGCACCAGGATGCGCGTGGCGACGCTATTCAAGCGGCTGTTGCGGCTGGGCCGCGAGCGGGTCGTCGGGGTCGAGCTCGAGGAGGATGAGGACGGCATCGAGCGAGTGCTGGTCACAGTCGCCCTGGGCGCGCGCCGGGCGATGCACTGCTCAGGATGCGCCCGGCGGATCGGTGTCGCCTACGACACCCGCACAAGGTCCTGGCGGCACCTGGATGTTGGGCGGGTCCGCTGTGTGATCCGCGCCGAGGTCCGCCGGGTGGAGTGCCCGGGCTGCGGGGTGCGGGTCGAGCAGGTGCCATGGGCGCGGGCAGGATCGCGGTTCACCAGGGCGTTCGAGGACACCGCGGTGTACCTGGTCAAGCACGCCCCCAAGACGACGGTCGCCGCCCTGATGCGCGTCGACTGGGCGACGGTCGGCCGGATGATCGAACGCCTGGTCGCCGAGCACGCCGCGGCCCGCGAGGGGGATGGCCTTGACGGTCTGCGGCGCATCGGGATCGATGAGGTCGCCTACCGCAAGGGCCACCGGTACCTGATGTGCGTCACTGACCATGACACCGGCCGGCTCGTGTGGGCGGCCCCCGGTAGGAGTGAGCAGACGGCCGCCGGGTTCTTCGAGGAGCTGGGCCCCGAGCGCTGCCGACAGATCACGGCGGTGT
>JADLHW010000010.1 GCA_020848615.1 Thermoleophilia bacterium | reverse complement strand
GTCCCGCCGCGACGCGCGTGCACGCGCCGCGGCGGCCGGGCCGCCCCCCACCGCACCGTGAGGTGCGCCCCCGGCGCGGCCGTGCCGGAAAGGGCGAGCAGGCCCGGGAGGGTGAGGACCACGCCGCCAGGAGGGCGACGCCGGATGCGGGTGAGGACCACGCCGCCAGGAGGGCGACGCCGGACGCGTGTTGAGTCAGGCCGCCAGGAGGGCGACGCCGGACGCGTGTTGAGTCAGGCCGCCAGGAGGGCGACGACGCTGGATGCGTGTTGAGCTATGCCGCCAGGAGGGCGACGCCGGATGCGTGTTGAGTCAGGCCGCCAGGAGGGCGGCCGCGGCGTCCCGGCAGACGTCCATGAGCAGCGACGCGCCGAGGCCGAAGCCCACCACCGCGACCGCGGCGGTGACCGCGGTGATCAGCACGGGCGCGGGGATGGTGAGCAGCTTGCGCGGCTCGCCGCCGTGCGCCGGGGTGCCGAACCACATCACGCGCAGCACGCGGAGGTAGTAGGCCACGCTCACCACGCTGCCCACGGCCCCGATGACCGCGAGCCACCACAGGCCCTGCTCGGCCGCCGACCCGAACAGCAGGAACTTCCCGATGAACCCGGACAGCGGCGGGAACCCGGCCAGCGACAGCATCGCCACGGTCGCGACGACGCCGACGACGGGACGGGCACGGCCGTACCCGGCGAGGGCGTCCACCATCTCGCCGTCCTCCACCTCGCGCTCCCGGATGATGATCACGGCGAACGCCGCCAGCGTCATCGCGGTGTACGCGATCAGGTAGTACAGGACCGACTCGGCGCCCTGGAGGGTGCCGGCGGCCACGCCGATGAGCAGGTACCCGGCCTGGGCGATGCTCGAATACGCGAGCAGGCGCTTGAAGTTGCGCTGGACGAGCGCGCCGACGTTGCCGACGATCACGCTCGCGGCGGCGACCACGCCGATCGCGACCTGCCAGGTGTCCACCAGGTCGGTGAGCGCACCGCCGAAGATCCGCAGGAACGCGGCGAGCGCGGCGACCTTCGTGGCCGTCGCCATGAACGCCGTGATCGGGGTGGGCGCGCCCTCGTAGACGTCGGGAGTCCACATGTGGAACGGCACGGCTGAGGCCTTGAACGCCAGGCCCGTGACGATGAGCGCCATGGCCACCAGCAGCAGCGGCTCGTCGGTGAACGACGCCACCGACAGGTTCTCGCCGATCACCGAGAGCTTCACGGAGCCGCTGGCGCCGAACAGGAAGGCCAGCCCGTAGAGGAAGAACGACGAACCGACGGCACCCACGATGAGGTACTTCAGCCCGGCCTCCAGCGACCGCTCCCGCCACACCTCCAGGGCGCACAGCACGTACAGCGCCACCGACAGGATCTCGATGCCCAGGAACAGGGCGATGAGATCCCCGGCGCCCGCGACCAGCATCATCCCCGCGGTGGAGGTGAGCAGCAGCGAGATGTACTCGCCGCGGCGGTCCACGCCGGCGGGCTCGCGCACCGAGAACAGCAGGGCGCAGAACGCCGCCGCCAGGAACACCAGGTTCAGCAGCATGCTGAAGCGGTCGGCCCGGTAGCCGCCGCCCAGGGCCTCCTGCCGGTCGCCCCACAGCACCAGCGACATCACGGCAGCGGCGATGAGCGTCGCGGCGCCCGCCCAGAAGGGCCCGTCGCGGCGCACGCGCCCACCGGGGCCCGCGCTGGCGAGCAGGGCGACGCAGGCGCCGCCCGCGACGATCATGAGCGGGAGGGCGGGGACCACGTTCACTGGGCCGGGACCTCCTGCTGCGCCTCGACGGGGTCACCCGGCAGCGGCAACGCGGCCTCCGGGGGGTTCGCGGCGACGCCGGCGCGGATCTGGTCCGCGGGGCGGCCGGCGGCGATCTGGGCGGGCGCCATGAGGCGCTCCACGGTCCCGGTGGTGGCGCCGACGATGGCGGCCGGCCACAGGGCGATGAGCCCCATCGCGGCGATCAGCGGCAGCAGCACCACCGTGTCGCGCAGCCGCATCTCCACCCGGGCGCCGTCCGCGCCCTTCCGGGGGCCGTTCATCGACGACTGGTAGAGGCGCAGCATGTACACGGCGGCGTACGCGATGCCGATGCAGGCGAGCGCGGCGGCCCACCAGTGGTGGCGGAAGACGCCGGTGAGGATGAAGAACTCGCCCACGAAGGCATTGGTGCCGGGCATGGCCAGGGACGCCATCGCGACGATGAGGAACACGCCGGCGAGCCACGGGGCCCCGTTGGCCAGCCCCCCGAGGTCGTCGATGTCCTCCCGGCCGGATCGCGCGGTGATGATGCCGACGATCGTGAAGGCCGCGGCCACCACGACCCCGTGGTTCACCATCTGCAGCACCGCGCCCTGCCCGGCCTCGTTGTCGAACGCCATGATCCCCAGGGCCACGAAGCCCAGGTGGGCGAGCGACGAGTAGGCCACCAGCATCCGCAGCGTCGGCTGCCGCCACGCGACCACCGAGCCGTAGGCGATGCCCGCCAGGGCCATCACGATGATGTGGTACTGGAAGTACTCGGCGCCCTCGGGGAACAGAGGCACGCCGATCTTGATGAGGCCGTACACGCCCGCCTTGCTCATCACGGCGGCGAGCAGCACGGTCACCAGGATGGGGGCGTTGCGGTAGGCGCCGGGCATCCAGCCGTGGAACGGCCACAGCGGCAGCTTGATGATGAAGGCGATCGCGAAGCCCGCGAACAGCCAGATCGACTCGTTGCGGGTGAAGTCGATGCCCCGCAGCGCCTCCATGTCGAACGTGAACTGGCCGGTGATCTCCCGGCCGACGAAGGCGGTCCCCAGGATCGCGACCAGCATGAGCAGCGAGCCCGCCATCGTGTAGATCACGAACCGGGTCGTCGCGCGCACCCGGTCGCTGCCGCCCCACATCCCGATGAGGAAGTAGAACGGGACGAGCATCGCCTCCCAGAACACGTAGAAGAGCACCAGGTTCCCGGCGGCGAAGAGGCCCAGCAGCCCGGCCTCGGCGAGCAGCAGGAGCCCCAGGAAGCCCCGGGCGCGCTCGGGGGTGCGGAAGCACGCGTACGTGATCGCGAGGAAGAAGATCGCGCTGGTGAGGGCGACGAGCCAGATCGAGACGCCGTCGACGTTGACGGTCCACTCCAGCCCCACCTGGGTGGCCCACCCGTGGCGGTCCTCGTACTGGGGCCCGGCCGCGTCGCGGTCGAACAGGCCCACGAGGATCGCGGTGAGGGCGAGGGTGCCGCCCGCGGTGAGGAACGCGTGGACGCGCGCCTGCACGACGCCGCCCGGCGGGACGGCCAGCATGGACAGCGCCCCGGCGAGGGGCAGGAGGATGATCGCGGTGACCCAGGGCATCAGGGGCGGCTACCGGGCGAGGATGAGGATGGCGCCGACGATCGCCGCTCCGGCGATGACGGCCATGGCGTAGGTGCGGACGAGGCCGTTCTCCACGCGGGACAGGATGCGGGCGCCCGCGCCGGTGACCGCCTCGGCGGCGATCACCGGGCCCTGGCCCACGCCGCGCTCGCCGGCGCGCACGCCGGCGTCGCCGAGGTCGCGGCCCGGCTGGACCACGGCGGCCTCGTACACCTCGTCGAACCGCCACTGGTCCAGCAGGAACGCGCGCAGGCGCGGCAGCTTCTGGGCACGCGCCAGACGGCGCTCCGGGCCGGACCCGAACAGCCACCAGGCCGCGGCGATGCCGATGGCGGCGACGGCGAGGGACAGCACGATGATGAGCGTCTCCTGGCCGTGGCCGGCCTCGATGCCGGGGTCCGCGGTGATCGCGGGCTCCAGCCAGTCGCGCAGGTTGTGCGAGACGAACGGGATCTGGATGAACCCGCCGACCGTCGCCAGCGCGGCGAGGATCACGACCGGGGCCGCCATCGCGGAGCCGGAGGCGTGCGGCGTCTCGTGGTAGCCGCCGTCCGGCTCGGGGCCGTGGAAGGCCCGGAAGAGCAGGCGGAACATGTAGAAGGCGGTGAGCCCGGCGCCCACCAGGCCGACGCCGGCCAGGACCTTGCCCAGCGTGCCGGCCTCGATGGCCCCGGCGAGGATCTCGTCCTTGCTGAAAAAGCCGGAGAACGGCGGGATGCCTGCGATCGCCAGGCAGCCGGCCGCGGTCGCGAAGTAGGCCACCTTGAGGTGGTTCTTGAGCCCGCCCATCCGGTCGAGGCTCTGCTCGTCGTGGAGGGCGTGGATGACGATGCCGGCGGCGAGGAAGAGCGCGGCCTTGAAGAAGGCGTGCGTGAGGAAGTGGAACATGCCGCTGCTGTAGAGCCCAAGGCCGGCGGCCATCACCATGTAGCCGATCTGGCTCACGGTGGACCACGCCAGCACGCGCTTGATGTCGTCCTGCACCGTGGCGATGGTGGCCGCGACGAACAGGGTGACCGCGCCGACCACGGCGACGGCGTCCGACATGTGCGGCGCCAGCTCGTACAGCACGTTGCAGCGCACGATGAGGTACACGCCGGCGGTGACCATGGTGGCGGCGTGGATGAGGGCGGACACCGGGGTGGGGCCCTCCATCGCGTCCGGCAGCCAGGTGTGCAGCGGGATCTGCGCGCTCTTGGCCGCGGCGCCCACGAACAGCAGCAGCGCGACCATCTCGGCGATGAACGTGCCGTCGCCCAGGCCCTGCGGGGCCTTCGCGAACACCTCGGCGAAGTCCAGCGTGCCGAGCTGGCGCACCAGCAGGAAGGCGGCCAGCACCAGGCCGATGTCGCCGAGGACGTTGATGACGAAGGCCTTCTTGGCCGCCGCCACGGCCGACGGGCGGTCGTGGTAGTAGCCGATGAGCAGGTAGCTCGCGAGGCCCACCAGCGCCCAGCCGACGATGAGGAACAGGAAGTTCGCGGCGAGGACCAGCACCAGCATCGCGAAGATGAAGAAGTCCATCTCCACGAAGAACCGGCGGTAGTCGCGGTCGTGCGACATGTACTCGGTGGAGTACAGGATGATGAGCGACCCCACGCCGGTGATCACCAGCATCATCAGCACCGACAGCGGGTCCACCAGGATCTTCAGGTCGACCTGGAGGGACCCCAGGTCGACCCACGTCCACAGGGTGGAGGTGCCGGCGCGCCGCTCCGCGTCGTTGGAGAGCTGCTGGGCGAACAGGCTCACCACCAGCACGAACGCCGCGGCGACGGAGCCGACGCCGATCACCCGGGTGAGGGCCCGGCTGGGCTCGCCCGGGATGAGGGCCAGCACGATCGCCCCCAGGAGGGGCAGCGCCAACACGAACCAGCCGAGGTACGCGCCGCTGAGTGCCACGTCGCTCATCCCTTGAGGCTCGACAGTGCGTCGACGTCGAGGGCGAGGCGCTGGCGGAACACCGCCACCACCAGGCCGAGCCCGATCACGACCTCCGCCGCGGCGACGACCATGACCACCAGGGCGAAGACCTGCCCGTCGACCACGTTCCAGTACCGGGAGAACCCGACCAGCGCGACGTTCGCCGAGTTCAGCATGAGCTCCACGGCGAGCAGCAGCAGCAGCGGGTTACGGCGCGTGAGCACGCCGAACAGGCCGAGCAGGAACAGCCCCCCGGACACGCCGAGGTAACAGGCGAGCGGGATGCCCTCCATCAGCGGCCCCCCTCACCCAGCACGGCGCGCTTGGCCAGCAGCACCGCGCCGAGCGCGGCCACCAGCAGCACGAGCGACGTCGCCTCGAACGAGACGACGAACGGGTCGGTGAACGCCTCGCCGATCGCGCGCGGCGAGCCGATGTCCCCGGTGGCCTTCGGGTCGTCGAAGATGCCCGCCAGCCTCGAGTTCGCGAGGGCGATGAAGCCCTGCACGCCAAGGGCGATCACGGCGATCCAGCCCACCACCTCGTACCGCGCCATGGGGTCGTGCTCGAACCGGCCGGGACGCTCGCCGAGGTAGGCGATCACGAACAGGAACAGCACGACGATGGCGCCGGCGTACACGATGACCTGAATCGCGGCCACGAACGGGGCGGCGAGCAGCAGGAACATCACGGCCACGGCCAGCAGCGTGCCGATGAGGGACACGGCGGCCCGGAACGGGTTCTTCAGTGTCACGACCCCGACGGCGGAGCCCAGGGCCACCGCGGCGGCGATCGCGAACGTGATGCGCTCACCCACGGGCGCACACCTTACGCCCGAACGGGCGCGGTTCAAGGACGGCGCGCGCGCGCATCAGACCCGCTGCCCCTCGGCCCGCAGCGGCGCCTGCTTGGGCGCCGGGGCCAGGAGCATGTCCTTGGTGTAGACCAGCTCGCGGCGGTCCCGCTCCGACAGCTCGTAGGAGTGCTCCAGGGTGATCGCGTCGAACGGGCAGGCCACCTCGCAGTACCCGCAGAAGATGCAGCGCGCCATGTTGATCTCGTAGATCCGGGCGAACCGCTCACCGGCGGACACCCGCAGCTGCGGGGTGTTCTCCTCGGCGACCACGCGGATGCAGTCGGCCGGGCACGCGGCGACGCACAGCGAGCAGCCCACGCACTTCTCCAGGCCGTTGTCGTACGTCCACAGGCGGTGGCGGCCGCGGAACCGGGGGAACACCGGGGTCTTGCGCTCCGGGTAGCCCAGGGTGAGCGGCTTGCTCAGCATCGTGCGGAACGTGATGCCGAAGCCCTTCAGCTGATCCTGGATGCTCATCGAGGTGACTCCTCGGAGGAGAACGTGTCGCGCATGGGTGGCCACATCAGTTCTGGAAGAAGATCCCGATGACGATGGCGGTGACGATGAGGTTCACCGTCGCCAGGGGCAGGAGCACCTTCCAGCCCAGGCGCATGAGCTGGTCGTAGCGCAGGCGGGGCAGGGTCGCGCGCAGCCAGATGAAGATGAACAGCATGGCCAGGACCTTGATGATCAGCCAGATCCAGCCCGGCAGCCACGGCCCGGCGAAGCCGCCCAGGAACAGCGTGGCGCCGATCGCCGAGACGACGATCATGTTGATGTACTCGGACATCAGGTACATCGCGAACTTCAGGCCGCCGTACTCGGTCATGTAGCCGGCCACCAGCTCGCTCTCCGACTCCGGGAGGTCGAACGGGGTGCGGTTCGTCTCGGCCACCGCGGTGATCACGAAGATCGCGAAGCCGATGGGCTGGCAGACGATGTACCAGACGGTTTCCTGCTGCTTGTGGACGATGTCCATGAGGCTGAGGCTCTGGGAGATCAGCACCACGCCGACCACCGACAGGCCCATCGCGACCTCGTACGACACCAGCTGCGCGGCGGTGCGGGCGGAGCCCAGCAGCGAGTACTTGTTGCCGCTCGCCCAGCCGCCCAGGATGAGGCCGTAGAAGCCCATCCCGGACAGGGC
Organism: Thermoleophilia bacterium; assembly: GCA_020848615.1. GTDB lineage: Bacteria > Actinomycetota > Thermoleophilia > Miltoncostaeales > Miltoncostaeaceae. The sequence goes on along the minus strand of JADLHW010000010.1, from coordinate 13,644 downwards.
GAACACGATGAGCAGCCCGATCGAGACGTCGATGCCCACCAGGTTGACGTCCTGGCCCAGGATGTTCACCGGGTCCCCGAACGGGATGAGCGCCAGCGCGGTGATCGCCGTGACCAGGGACATCACGGGGGCGAGCTGGAACAGCCACCGGTTGGCGCCCTGCGGGACGAAGTCCTCCTTGAAGATGAGCTTCATCACGTCCGCGAGCGGCTGCAGGTAGCCCCACGGGCCCACGCGGTTCGGGCCGTACCGGGCCTGCGCCCGGCCGATGAGCTTGCGCTCGAACAGGCTCATGTACGCGAAGAACGTGATCACCAGGAAGACCAGCAGGACCGTCTTGACGACGAGCAGCCAGATCGGTTCGTCGACCATCAGCCGGCCTCCACCCGCGCGACCCTGACGAGCACCGGCGCCATGTCGGCCGGCAGGACGCCCTCGGTGGGCGAGCCCGGCGCGCCGAGGGGCGCGAACACCACGCCCTCGGGCAGGCCGTCGCCGACGCGGACGGTGAGCCTGCCGGACTCGCCCGAAGACGAGCGCAGGACCACGCGGTCGCCGTCGTTCACCCAGTGCGCGGCGGCCGTGTCGGGCGCCATGCGCAGCTCCGCGGGGGCGGCGGTGTCGGCGAGGGCGGCGCTGCGGCGCGCGGCGGCGCCGCCGTACACGGTGCGGGTGGCGACCAGCGGCACGCCCTCGCCCGACGCCGGGGGCGGTGCGGACGCCCCGGCGACCTGAGCGGGAGCGGCGAGCGGCACGCCGAGGACACCGGCGGCCTCCGGGGTGATGCCGGCGAAGGCGGGCCTGCCGGCGGTGACCGCCCGGAACGCGGCGGCGGCGGTGCGGTACCCGGGGACCACGCCCAGGCGGTGGGCCAGTGCGACCAGCAGCTCCCACCCGGCGGCGGCGCCCTCGGGCCCGCGGGCCCCGGGACGCAGGCGCTGGACGCGGCCGTTCATGGACACCAGCGTGCCCTCCTGCTCCCACATGGTGAGGGCGGGCAGCACCAGGTCGGCGCGTTCGGTGGTGGCGTCGGCGTGCGAGGCGATGGCGATGACCGGGCCCGCGAACCCCTCCAGGGCGGCGTCCCAGGCCGCGCGGCCGGGGGCGTCCAGCGGGTCGGCGTGCACGAGCAGCAGCGCGTCGACGGTGCCGGCGCGGACGGCGTCCAGGACGGCGCCGGCGTCGGGCAGGCCCAGGGCACGCAGGCCCGAGCCGTTCACCTCGGCGCCCAGCTCCAGCTGGCGGGCCGCGGGGTTCGCGGCGATCGCGGCGGCGAGGGCTTCGGCCGCCGCGGGCTCGCCCGCCAGGTCGGCCTCGTCCCACATCACCACCGGCCGCGTGGCGGCCGCGATGGCCTCGGCGAGGGAGGCGACGCCGGCGGCGAGGTCCCCGGGGGCCGTGCGGATGAACGTGCCGAGCGCCTCGAGGGCGTGCGGGCGCGGCCCGCAGCCGGTGACGGTCGCGCCGAACCGGCGGGCCTTGCGGAGCCGCAGCTCGGCGACGGGCTGCTGGGCGGACGGGTCACCGCCCGCCACCACGACCAGGTCGGCGTCGTCGACGTCCCCCAGCTGGGCGCCGGGCAGCGCGCGCAGGGGGGCGAGCGCCCCGCCGGGGATGCCCATGCGGGCGACCACCGCGCCGGGCAGCGCGCCCCCCGCGAGGTCCGCGGCGATGCCCGCCTCCTCGACGGTGGCGGCGGTGCCCACCAGGATGCCGGCGGTGCGGCCGCGCAGCAGCGCGGCGGCGCCGTCCACGGCGTCCTCCAGGGTGGCGGTGCGGTCACCGGTGGCCTCGCGCACGACGGCGGCGGTGATGCGCGCCTGCGACCAGGAGGCGTCGTACGCCCACCGGCCCGTGTCGCACAGCCACCCCTCCTCCACGGCGGGGTTCGGCTCCGGGCGCCCGGTCACGCGCTTGGTCCGCCCCTCGCGCACGGTGAGCTCGGTGTTGCACCCCACCGGGCACAGGCCGCACACCGACGGGGTGTTCTGGACGTCCCACGGGCGGCTCACGAACCGGTACGGGATGCTGGTGAGCGCGCCGACGGGGCACACGTCGATGATGTTGCCCGAGAACCGGCCGCGGTAGGGGTCGCCGCTGAAGGTGGTGATCTCGCTGCGGGCGCCGCGCTCCTGCATGGTGAGCTCGCCGTCCTGGGCGACCTCCTGCGAGAACCGGACGCAGCGGAAGCAGGAGATGCAGCGCTCCCGGTCCAGGGCGATGCGGTGCGACAGGTTCAGCGGCTTGGGCTGGTGCCGCTTGGGCTCGACGTAGCGGGAGGTGCCGGGGCCGAACTTGAAGGTGCGGTCCTGCAGGGGGCACTCGCCGCCCTTGTCGCACACCGGGCAGTCCAGCGGGTGGTTGGCCAGCAGCACCTCCAGCACGCCGTCCTGCGCCTCCTTCACCGCGTCGGTGGTGGTGCGCACCACCATGTCCGGGGCGACGGGGGTGCTGCACGCGGTCTGCAGGCCGCGCATGCCCTCCACCTCGACGAGGCACATGCGGCACGCGCCGATGGGCGGCCCGATGCGCGGCTCGTAGCAGAAGATGGGGATCTCGACGCCGTGCGCGTAGCAGGCGTCGGCGAGCATCGTGCCGGCCGGGGCGGCCACCCTGCGGCCGTCGAGCTCGAACTCCACCTGGTTCTCGACCGTCAGGTCGACGGGGGCGTACTCAGCCACGCCTACACCTCACCCCACGCTCGCGGGCAGCATCGGCTCCGGGCGCGGCGAACCCTCCTGGCACACCCGGATGAAGTCGTCACGGAACAGCTTGATGGCGCTGCGGATGGGGGCGATCGCGCCGTCCGCCAGCGGGCACAGGGTCTTGCCGGACACCCGGCGGAACAGGGACTCCAGCAGCTCGAAGTCCTCCATCCGGCCGTCGCCGTCCACCATCCGCTGGAGGATGCGCTCGAACCAGCTCGTGCCCTCCCGGCACGGGCTGCACTTGCCGCAGCTCTCGTGGCGGTAGAACGACGCGAGCCGCAGGCAGGCCCGCACGATGCAGCCGGAGTCGTCCATCACGATGCAGCCGCCGGAGCCCAGCGCGGTGCCGATGCCCTGCAGGGACTCGTAGTCCAGCGGGGTGTCCAGGTGCTCCTCGCCGATGACCGGCACCGAGGATCCGCCCACCCACACGGCCTTCACGCGGCGTCCCTCGCGCAACCCGCCGGCGTGCTCGAAGATGAGCTCGCGGAGGGTGGTGTCGCCCAGGACGATCTCGTAGTTCCCCGGCCGCACGACGTGGCCGGAGATGGAGAACAGCTTGGTGCCCGGGCTCTTCTCCGGGCCCAGGGCGGCGTACCAGTCGGCGCCGCGGGTGACGATGGGCGGCAGCGCCGTCAGCGTCTCCACGTTGTTGATGAGCGTCGGGGACCCGTACAGGCCGGCCACCGCCGGGAACGGGGGCTTGAGCCGCGGCTGGCCGCGCTTGCCCTCCAGGCTCTCCAGCAGCGCGGTCTCCTCGCCGCAGATGTAGGCCCCGGCGCCGCGGTACACCGTGATGTCGTAGTCGAACCCGGACCGCAGCAGGTCCTTGCCCAGGAACCCGGCCTCGCGGGCCGCCCGCACGGCGGCGTCCAGCACGCGCGCCTGGTGCTCGTACTCGCCGCGGATGTAGATGTAGCCGCGCACCGCGCCGATGGCGTAGCCCGCCAGGGTGAGCCCCTCCAGCAGCTGGAAGGGGTTCATCTCCATGATCTCCCGGTCCTTGAACGTCCCGGGCTCGCTCTCGTCCGCGTTGCAGACGACGTACTTGGGGAGCCGGCTGTCCTTCGGCAGGAAGCTCGCCTTGCGGCCCATCGGGAACCCGGCGCCGCCGCGGCCCCGCAGGCCGGACCGCACGAACGCGTACTGCAGGTCGTCGGCGTCGGTCTCACCCAGGACGCTCTCCAGCGCCTTGTAGCCGCCCGCCTCGCGGTATGCCGCGAGCTCGGTGAGGGGCCTCCCGGCCTCCCGGTGCCGGTACACGCTGTTCAGGATCGGCACGCCGCTACCTCCACAGCTCTGCGGGAGTGGGGGCCTCGCGGAGCTCCTCGACGAGCTTCACGGCCTCCTCGGGCGTGTACGGGCCCTTCGTCTCCTCCGCGTCCACCTGGATGCACGCGCCCTTGTCGCAGTAGCCCAGGCACTGGGCCTCCTGGATGGTGATGCGCCCGTCCGCGCTGGTGCCCCCATGGTGGTGGTCCACGCCCTCGTGCTCGCACAGGGCGTCCCACACCTCGTCGGCGCCGCGCAGCATGCAGGAGAGCGTCACGCAGACGCTCACCACGCGGTTCCCCACGGGCCGCGTGTACAGGCGGTCATAGAACGAGGCGACGCTCTCGATGAACGACGGGGAGTACCCCGTGGCCTCGGCGACGGCGGCCATGTCCTCACGGGTGAGGTGGCCCTTCTCGGTCTGCGCGAACTTCAGCGCCGGCATGACCAGCGACCGGGGATCGGCGAACTCGTGCCGGATCGGGTCGAGGTGTGCGCGGATCCGATCGGCGTCCATCAGCGGTCGACACCACCCATCACGTTGTCCAGTGAGCCGATCATCGCGATGAGGTCGGCGAGGTAGGCGTCCTTGGCCATGGGCCGCAGCGCCTGCAGGTTGACGAAGCTGGCGTCGCGCATGTGCACGCGCACCGGCTTGGGGCCGCCGTCGGCGACGACGTAGCAGCCGATCTCCCCGCGGGGGCTCTCCACCGCGGTGTACGCCTCGCCCTCCGGCACCCGGAACCCCTCGGTCACCAGCTTGAAGTGGTGGATGAGGGCCTCCATGGAGGTCGCCAGCTCGGGGCGCGGCGGCAGCACGACCTTGCGGTCGTCGGCGATGTGCGGGCCCTCCGGCAGCCCGTCCAGGCACTGCTGGATGATCCGCGTGGATTCGCGGATCTCCCGGAGGCGGATGAGGTACCGGTCGTAGGCGTCGCCGTTTCCGCCCACCGGCACCGTGAAGTCGAAGTGCTCGTAGCCGGAGTACGGGCGGGCCTTGCGCAGGTCCAGGTCGACGCCGGCGGCGCGCAGCGCCGGGCCCGTGATGCCCAGGTCGATGAGCTCGTCGGCGGGCAGCACCCCGACGCCGCGGGTCCGCTCGATCCAGATGGGGTTCGCGGACAGCATGCCCTCGTACTCGTCCACCCGGGACGGCATCTCGTCGACGAACCGCTTCAGCAGGCCCAGGAAGCCGGGCGGGACGTCGTCCGCGCAGCCGCCCACCTGGAAGTAGCGGTTGTTCATCCGCTCGCCGGAGATCATCTCGAACAGGTCGAGCGCCCGGTCCCGCTCACGGTACGTGTAGAAGAACACCGTGATGGCGCCGAGCTCCAGGCCGCTGGTGCCGAGCCACACCAGGTGGCTGGTGATGCGGTTGAGCTCGCTGATCATCACGCGGAGCCACTTCGCGCGCTCCGGTACCTCGAGGCCCAGCAGCTTCTCCACGCTCGCGGTGTACGCGTGGATGTTGAAGAACGGCGACAGGTAGTCCATCCGCGTGACCAGCGTGATGGCCTGCCAGAACGTCTTGTTCTCGCACTGCTTCTCGATGCCGGTGTGGAGGTAGCCGATCACCGGGTGGACGTCCCGGACGATCTCCCCGTCCAGCTCGGTGATCAGGCGCAGCACGCCGTGGGTGGAGGGGTGCTGCGGCCCGAGGTTGATGATCATCGGGTCGCGGGAGCCCGGCAGGGCGCGCGCGGCGATGTCCTCGCCCTCTCGGGTGCGGGCCAGCGCCTCCTGCGGGGTGGCGGCCTCCGCGCCGGCGACGACCCGCTCGGTCTCGGCGAGCTCGCGGCCCTCGCGGGTGGCGGCCTCGCGCGCCTCGCGCGCCTCCGCGGTGAAGATGTCGATGCCCTCGGTTCCCATCCGAGCCGTCCTAGACCGCGTCGCTGAACCAGACGTCCTCGCCCCCGAGCGGGTAGTCCCGCCTCAGGGGGTGCCCCTCCCAGTCGAAGGGCATGAGGATGCGTGACAGGTCCGGGTGGCCGGCGAACCGGACCCCGAACATGTCCCAGACCTCGCGCTCGTGCCAGTTGGCCGTCGCCCACACGGGCGTCACCGACGGCACCTCGGGGGACGCGGCGTCCGCCCACACGCGCAGGCGGAGCCGGTCGCCGGTCTCCACCGAGAACAGGTGGTACGCCACCCGGAACCGGTTGCCGCGGCCGTCACCCGCGGGGAAGTCCACGCAGGTGAGGTCGCTGAGCAGGGCGAACGAGCACGGCTCGCCCTTCAGGAAGCGGGCGACCTCGGCGATGCGGTCCGCCGCGACCTCGATGGTGCGCTCGTCCCCCGGTCCCTCGAACTCGTCGACGACGCCGCCGGGGCAGGCCGCCTCGATGAGGCTGCGGTACTCGCTCACGGGCGGACCGCCGCGGACAGCGCCTCGGCGCGCCCGGCGGCCTCCTCGGGCAGGGCCATGCCCCGCTCCCGCATGAGGTCGACCGAGCTGGCGAGGCCCTTCCCGCCGATGGTCCGGTGCAGCACCAGGATCCCCTCGAGCAGTCCCTCGGGGCGCGGCGGACAGCCCGGGACGTACACGTCCACCGGCACCACCTTGTCCACGCCCTGCAGGATCGCGTAGTTGTTGAACACCCCGCCGGAGCTCGCGCAGGCCCCCATGGAGATGACCCACTTGGGCTCCAGCATCTGGTCGTAGATGCGGCGCAGCACGGGGGCCATCTTCTGGGACACGCGGCCGCTCACGATCAGCAGGTCCGCCTGGCGCGGGGACGCGCGGAACACCTCCGCGCCGAAGCGCGCGATGTCGTACCGCGGGGTGGCGGTGTGCATCATCTCGATCGCGCAGCACGCCAGGCCGAACGTGGCCGGCCACATCGACGACGTGCGCGCCCACGAGATGGCCCGGTCCATCGTCGTGGTGAGGAGGCGCTTCACGAAGGCCTCCTCCTCGGCGTTCTCGACGAGGTCCCGCAGGTCCTTGTCGATGCCGGCGTCCAGCCGCGGCGCGCGCTCCGGCGGCGCACCGGGCGGTGGGATCAGCGCCATTCGAGCGCCCCCTTCCTCCACACCCACACGAGGGCGACCACCACGGTGAACATGAACGACAGCAGCGAGATGAGCGCCGTCGCGCCCGCGTCCCGCAGCACCATCGCCACCGGGTAGATGAACGCCAGCTCGATGTCGAAGACGATGAACAGCATCGCCGTCAGGTAGAAGTCGATCGAGAAGCGCTGGCGCACCGGCGTGGTCGCCAGGATGCCGCTCTCGTACGGCAGGCCCTTGACCTGGTTCTGCTTGGTGCGCCCGACCTTGCTGAGGGCAAGGATGCCGAGGCCCACAACCAGGCCGGCGGCCAGGAAGACCACGATGGGCAGATAGTCAGATAGTTCCACCGGCGCCCTTCTTGATCCGTCGCGTGAACGCCGAGCACCCGCGATTCGCCCGGCACGCTAGCAATGCCCCTCGTCCCCCGCATCTCTGTAACGAACGGCACTTTGGGTGAGTGACGAACGTTGGCCCAGGGGGGTTCGCTCGGCCCGCCCGGAACCCTTTCGGTCGTCGTTCCCGGTTCTTGACGAACGAAGCCCGTCCGTGACGGCCCCGCGGACGCCCGTCCCGGCCACGGCGGCCCGGGCGGGACACGCGTCCCTCCTCGGTGCCCCGCGGGCGGGGGCACGATGCGTGCCGTTCGATAGGTTTCCCGGTTGTTCATTCCGACGCCGACCGGGGAAGCGACTTGCCGCCGACAGACCGCCACACCATCGTCTACACGTTCACCGACGAGGCCCCCGCCCTGGCCACCCGGTCGCTGCTGCCCGTGATCCAGGCGTTCACCGGCGTGGCCGGAGTGAAGGTCGAGCTGCGGAACATCTCGCTGGCCGGCCGCGTGCTCGCCGCCTTCCCCGAGGCGCTCACGCCGGAGCAGCGGGTGAGCGACGACCTCGCGGAGCTGGGCGAGCTGGTCACCCGCCCCGAGGCCAACATCATCAAGCTCCCCAACATCTCGGCGTCGGTGCCGCAGCTGCTCGCCACCATCGAGGAGCTGCAGGCCAAGGGCTTCGCGGTCCCGGAGTACGTCGACGAGCCGACCACGGAGGCCGAGGCCGCCGCGAAGGCGCGGTACGACACGATCAAGGGCTCCGCGGTGAACCCGGTGCTGCGCCAGGGCAACTCCGACCGGCGCGCGCCGCTGTCGGTGAAGAACTACGCCAAGGGCCACCCGCACTCGATGGGTGCATGGTCGCCCGACTCGAAGACCCACGTAGCCACCATGGCCGGGGGCGACTTCTTCTCGAACGAGAAGTCGGTGACGTTCGCGGACGCGGACGACCTCCGGATCGAGCTGGTCGCGCCGGGTGGGGCGGTGACGGTGCTCAAGGAGTCCGTCCCGGTGCTCGCCGGCGAGGTCGTCGACGGCACCTTCATGAGCGCCCGGGCGCTCGAGGCGTTCCTCGCCGAGCAGATGGCGGACGCGAAGGCCCGGGACGTGCTGTTCTCGGTGCACCTGAAGGCCACGATGATGAAGGTCTCCGACCCGGTGCTGTTCGGGCACGCGGTGACGACGTTCTTCCGGCCGGTCTTCGACGCCCACGCCGACGAGCTCGCCGCGATCGGCGTCAACCCGAACGACGGGGTGGCCGCGCTGGAGTCGCGCATCGCCGCCCTCCCCGAGGCCGGGCGGACCGCGATCCAGGCCGAGATCGCAACGGCGCTCGCCGGCGGCCCGGCGCTGGCGATGGTGGACAGTGACAAGGGCATCACCAACCTGCACGTGCCCAGCGACATCATCGTCGACGCGTCGATGCCGGCGATGATCCGCGACTCCGGGAAGATGTGGAACGCCGCCGGCGAGCGGCAGGACTGCAAGGCCGTCCTCACCGACTCGTCGTATGCCGGCGTGTACTCGGCGGTGATCGCCGACTGCAAGGCCCACGGTGCCTTCGACCCGGCCACGATGGGCAGCGTGCCGAACGTGGGGCTCATGGCGCAGGCCGCGGAGGAGTACGGCTCGCACGACACCACGTTCGAGATCCCGGCCGACGGCACCGTGCGCATGGTCGACCGGGCGGGGCGCACCGTGATGGAGCACGCCGTCGAGGCCGGGGACATCTGGCGTGCCTGCCAGGCGAAGGACGCGCCCATCCACGACTGGGTGAAGCTCGCCGTCACGCGGGCCCGCCTCACGGGCGCGCCCGTGGTCTTCTGGCTCGACGAGCGGCGGGCCCACGACGCCCAGATGATCGCGAAGGTCCGGCGGTACCTGCCCGAGACGGGCGGCGACGGCGTGACCGTCCACATCATGGCGCCGGAGGAGGCGTGCCGCTTCTCGCTCGAGCGCGCCCGGGCCGGCCAGGACACGATCTCCGCCACCGGCAACGTGCTGCGCGACTACCTCACCGATCTGTTCCCGATCATGGAGCTCGGCACGAGCGCCAAGATGCTCTCGATCGCGCCGCTCATGAACGGCGGCGGCCTCTTCGAGACCGGCGCCGGCGGGTCGGCTCCGAAGCACGTCCAGCAGTTCGTCCGCGAGAACCACCTGCGGTGGGACTCCCTCGGCGAGTTCCTCGCCCTGGCCGCGTCGCTGGAGCACCTGTCGGAGGTGTCGGGCAGCAAGACTGCGCGGCTCCTCGCCGACACGCTCGACCGGGCCACCGGATCCGTGCTCAACGAACGGCGCTCGCCGTCCCGCAAGGTCAACGAGATCGACAACCGCGGCAGCCACTTCTACCTCGCGCTCTACTGGGCGCAGGAGCTGGCGAAGCAGACCGACATCGGCGGCATCGCGGCGAAGTTCGCGCCCATCGCGGAGGCGCTCGCGGCGAACGAGGCCACGATCATGGACGAGCTCAACGGCGTGCAGGGCGCCCCGGTCGACATCGGCGGCTACTACTTCCCGGATGCCGGCATGGTGAGCGCGGCGATGCGCCCCAGCGCGACGTTCAACGCGATCATCGACGCCATCTGACGGCGCCGTGCGGCGGGCGCCCGGGGCGTCCGCCGCGTAGCGTCCCCGTCCATGGACCGGCTCGACTTCTTCGCGAAGGCCGTCTCGGACGACCCGGCGGTGGCCAGGGCCCGGTTCGCCTACGCCGTGGAGCTGCAGCGGGCGGGGCGGCTGGAGGAGGCGGTGGAGCAGTACCGGGCCTACCTGGAGCTGCAGGAGGACGAGGGGAACGCGTGGCAGCGGCTCGGCGAGGCCCTCGCGGGACTGGGCCGGGCCGATGACGCCGCGGACGCGTGGCTCGCGGGGATCGACGCGGCCCTGAAGCACGGGCACACGGGGATGGCGGACGACATCCGGGCGCTGGTGGAGGCCCTCTGAGCGTCCCGTGGCCCCTCGGCGCGTACGCGTTCTCGCCACGGGGGGCGGTGCGGTTCTGGCAGCGGAACGCCACGGTGGGGCGCAAGACGCTGCTCACCACCCTCACGCCGCGGTTCCTGGAGGCCATCGCCTACCTCACGGTGATGGGCCTGGGCCTGGGGACGTACCTCACCTCGGTCGACGGCGTCGACTACATCGCGTTCATCGCGCCGGGGGTGGCGGCGTCGACGGTGATGTTCGGAGCGATCATCGAGACGACGTACAACAGCTTCGTGCGCATCCACATCCGGCGGGTGTACGAGGCGGCGATCACGACGCCGCTGTCGGTGCAGGACGTGGTGGTGGGCGAGTACCTGTGGGCGTCCACCCGCTCGCTGGCGTACGGGGTGATCTTCCTGGCGGTGATGGCCGGGTTCGGGCTGGTGGCGTCACCGGTGGTGCTGCTGGCGATCCCGGTGATGGCGCTCGGGGCGATGGTGTTCGCGGCCCTGGGGATGGTCTACACGGCGTTCGTGAGCAACATCGAGCACTTCAACATCTTCTACACGGCGGTGCTCACCCCGATGTTCCTGTTCGGCGGGGTGTTCTTCCCGTTCGGCGACCTGCCGCGGTGGGCGGAGGCGATCGGGTGGTGCCTGCCGCTGTCGCACCTGGTCGCGGCGCTGCGGGACCTCAGCCTCGGGCACCAGGACCTGGGGACGCTGGGGCACGTGGGAGTGCTCGCCGCGATCGGCGTGGCGGTGTTCCCCATCCCGCTGGTGCGGCTGGGGACGGCCCTGCGGCGCTGAGGCCCCCGGAGGGGCCCCGGCGCCGCAGGGTGCCTCAGGCGCGGGCGCGCCGGGCGACGCCCGAGGACTCGGCGGCCGCGGACACCGCGGCGGCGATGCGGGCGGTGAGCCCGCCGGCGAGCACGGACGGCACGATGCCCTGGGCGTGAACCGCGTTGTCGGCGTCGCGCGCCGCCTGGGCGAGGGCGTCGGCGGCCGCCAGCAGCATCGCGTCGGTGATCGTGGTGGCGCGCACGTCGATCGCCCCGCGCCAGATGCCCGGGAACGCGAGCGCCGCCGACACCTGGTTGGGGGAGGTCGGCAGGTTGCTGCCGTACACCGCCGCGTCCATGGCGCCCGCGCTGGCGCCCGCCATGGACAGCACCACCGCCCCGGCGGCCATGCCCGACACGGTCCCGCCGTTCACCGGGCCGTCCCACGCCACCAGGGCGTCCGCGCCGGAGGGGTCCTCGGTGAACGCGCCCACGCCGGCGGCCTCCAGCAGCCTGGCCGTCGCCGTGCCGCCCGCGGTCGCCCGGCCGGTGACCGCGACGGTCGCGGCGGCGAGATCCTTGCCGGCCACGGCGAGGCCGTTGCGCAGGGCCGCGAGGACCGCGACCGCGCTGCCGTGGCGGTCGACGTGCAGCACCGGGATCTCCAGGCGCGCGTCCAGGGCCTCGGCGATCTCGAAGCACCTGGGGGCGGCGATGTCGGTGAGGTGGATCCCGGCGAACACCGAGCTGGTGAGGGCGACGGTGTTCACGATCTCAGCGATGTCCCGCGTGTCCACCGGCAGCGGGAACGCATCGACGCCGGCCAGGTCCCTCAGGAACAGGCACACCGACTCGCAGGCCGGCAGTGAGGCGTCCACGCCCAGGTCGCCCATGCCCACGACGTCGCTGCCGTCGCTCACCACCATCACGCTGTTCGCCTTGATGGTGTAGTTCCAGGCCTGCTCGAAGTCGTGGTGGATGGCCATGCACACGCGGGCCACGCCCGGGGTGTACGCCATCGACAGGTCGTCGCGGCTGGTGAGCGGCATGCGGTTCCTCATGGCGATCGCGCCGCCCTGGTGCTCCTCCAGGACCCGGGAGGCGGTGTCCTCAACCGAGAATCCCGGAAGGCCCTCGATGGCGGCGATCACCTCGCCGGCGTGCGCGGCGTCGCGCACCCGCACCTGGACATCGCGCGTCACGTCCGTCCTGCCCGAACGTACGATGTCCACCGCCCCCACCTGGGCGCCGGCCTCGCCGATGAGCCGCGCGAGCTGGCCGAAGCTGCCCGTCGCGGCCGGCATGACCGTCCGGAAGGTGAGGCTGGTGAGGTTGTCCGGCATGCAGATCCCTTTCGGAACGTCCGTCGGGGGCGCCGGCGGCATCCCCGCGGGCTCCCCCTGATGTACCGGCCCCCGGGGACGCCGCGGGGGCGGCGCGCACGAGGGCGCGACCCGGGATCCTACCGGCTGCGCGGTGGTCGCCCGCGGAACGGGCGCCGCCGCGGGCGCTCAGGCCGCGGCGCCCATCCGCTGCAGCGGCAGCCGCCCCTCCCGCCACAGGCCGTGCAGCACCTCCACCGCGTCCGGGCACAGCTGCGCACCGGCCTCCAGCAGGCAGGAGGCGACCGCCGACCCCGCGTCGCACGCCGGCCGGTACGGCCGGTTCGTGGTCATCGCGTCGTACGCGTCGGCGACGGCCATGAGCCGCGCACCCTCGGGGATCACCGTGCCCGCCAGGCCGTCGGGGTAGCCGCCGCCGTCGAACCGCTCGTGATGGGCGCGCACCCAGGCCACCTGCTCCGGGCCGAGGACCCCCGCGACGATCTGGGCACCCAGCGCCGCGTGCTCCCGCACGCGGTCGGCCTCGGCGGCGGTGAGCTTCGACGGCTTCAGGAGCACGGCGTCGGGGACGCCGACCTTCCCCACGTCGTGCAGCAGCGCCGCCTCCCGCAGGCGCACGGCGCGGGCGGGATCCCAGCCCGCCGCGGTCGCGAGGCGGTGGGTGAGCTCGGCGACGCGCTCGGAGTGCCGCAGCGTGTACGGGTCCCGGGCGTCCACGGCGCGGGCGAGGGCCTGGATGGAGGCGAGGGACTTCAGGCGCGCGAGGCCCGCCTCGCGGTCGTCGTCGCCGGTGTCCGGCACCAGGTCCGGCGACCACCGGCAGCACAGGTCGCGGCCGTTCTCCTTCGACCAGTACAGCGCGGTGTCGGCGAGCCGCATGAGCTCGTCAGGGTGCTCGGCGTCCACCGTGGTCGCGACCCCGGCCGACACGGTCAGCAGCGCCACGTCGGCGACGCGGTCGCCGCGCACCCCGAGGCGGGCGCGCTCCACCGCGGCGAACGCCGCCATCCCGTCCGCGCCGGGCATGAGCCACGCGAACTCCTCGCCGCCCACGCGGGCCACCACGTCCTCCTCGCGGGCCTGGGTCCTGATGCGGCGGGCGACCTCGGCGAGCACCCGGTCGCCGGCCTGATGCCCCAGTCCGTCGTTGACGGCCTTGAAGTGGTCGATGTCGATGAGCGCCAGGGCGACCTCGCGGCCGTCCGTGCGGGCCGCCGCCATCTCGCCGGCCAGGCGGTCCCGGAACTCCCGGTGGTTCGCGAGGCCGGT
>JADLHW010000009.1 GCA_020848615.1 Thermoleophilia bacterium | reverse complement strand
TCGCCGCCGAACCCCACCAGCGCGCCGGTGAGCCCCAGCTCCACCACCCCCAGGCCGCCGGGGGTGATGGGCACCGCCGTGAGGATGCGGATGAGGGACCACGCGGCGAAGCTCTCCACCACGCTCACCTGGTCCGCGCCGATCCCCACCGCCCGCAGCGCCGCGAGCAGCACGATCCACACGGTGATGTGCCCCAGGATCGTCGCGACGGTGAGGTGCGGCCACCTGCGGCGCACCAGCTGGACGCTCTGGTTCCGGAACCGCACGGCCGCGTCGCCCCAGGCCGGGCGGTGGACCCGCCCGATGAGGCCCATCACCCACGACGCCATCCGCGCCGCCAGGTTGCCGAGGCCCCGGGCGTGGCCCTCCCGGGCCAGGAGGATCACGAACCCCGACACCACCATCGCGAACACCGCCAGCCCGATGAGCGCGGCGATCCGCAGCTCCGGCGGGGCGGAGCCGTGCCAGCTCAGCAGCAGCACGGCGCTCACCGGGAACGCGACGTTCACCAGCTGGTTCCACACGCCGGTCACCACCACGGCGAGACCGGCCTGCTGACCGCCGAACCCCCAGCCCTTGAGCATCGCGTACTGGGTGCCCATGCCCACCACGTCACCGCCGGGCAGCACCGCCGACGCCGCCGTGGACGCCTGGGTGAGCACCATCGCCTGCCCGTACCCCAGGCCCGGCACCGCGGCCATCCACGGGGGCGGGAACGTGAGCACGTTCACGACGGCGACCCCCAGCAGGACCGCCAGGTCCGTGCGGTCCACGGCGCTGAGGATGTCCCACACCGTGCCGTAGTCCGCGATGCGCGGCAGCACGAACACGAACGTGCCGACCAGGACGACGACGACGAACGCGACGGTGAGGATGCGGCGCACGGGCGGGACGCTACCGCCCGCGGCCCCCGGGGCGTCAGGCGATCGCCGCCATGGGCTCGTACGCCCGGTGCATGAGGGGACTGGACAGCAGGAAGTCCGCCGTCGCGCGGTTGCAGGCGATGGGGCAGTTGTGCACCACCGCGACGCGCAGCAGGGCCTTGACGTCCACGTCGTGCGGCTGCGGCTCCAGCGGGTCCCAGAAGAAGATGATCATGTCCAGGCGGCCCTCGGCGACGGCCGCCCCCACCTGCTGGTCGCCGCCCAGCGGCCCCGACAGGTACCGGTGCACCTCCAGGCCCAGCTCGTCGGCGATGAGGCCGCCGGTGGTACCCGTGCCGTACAGCTCGTGCCCGACCAGGGTGCCGCGGTTGAACCGCGCCCAGTCGAGCAGGTCCTTCTTGCGGTTGTCGTGCGCGATCATCGCGATGCGCTTGGTGACTCCGGTCATGTCCGGTCCTCCGTGGGCGAGGGGATCCCCGCGACCACGGTAGCGGCCGGTGCCCGATCCGCCGAACGGTGTGACAGGCCGGGAACCGGGCGCGGCGGGTCGTTCCCCGCCGCACCCGGCCCCGAGCCGGCTCAGATCGAGTCGGCCACCGTCTTGACGTTCTCGGCCAGGTGGGCGACCTCGCCGGACGCCCGGCCGGTCTCCCCGGCCGCGGCGGCGACCTCCTCGGTGGCGGCCGCGATGTCGGCCAGCGTCGCGCTGGTCGCCGCGGACGCCGCGCCGATCTCGTCGAACTTGGAGCCCACCTCCTCGGTGGCCTCCACCAGCTCCCCAACCTCACGGGTCGTGGTCTCGCCGGCGGTGCGCACCAGGTCGATGGAGCGCTGCATCTCCTCGATGGCCTCGCTGGACTCCACCAGGCGCACCTGGGTGGCCTCGGCGAGCTTGCGGACCTCGTCGGCGACCACCGCGAAGCCGCGCCCGGCGTCGCCCGCCCGGGCCGCCTCGATGGCAGCGTTCAGCGCGAGCAGGTTGATGCGGTCCGCGGTCTCCTTGAGCATCGCGGAGATCTGCTCGATCCGGGCCGACGACCCCTCCAGGGCGGAGGCGGCGTGCGAGAGCTGCTCGGTGGCCTCGCCCACCCGGTTCACCGAGCCGCGCGTCGACTCGAGGGCGGTCCCGCCGCTCACCGTCGCGTCCGCCGCGGCCTGGGCCTGCTCCGCCGCGTTGGTCACGCTCTGCGCGACCTGCTCCGCGGTCGCCGACATCTCCTGGACCGCGGCCGAGGACTCCTCCGCGGCGGCCGCGAGCTGGCCGGCGAGGTCGTTCAGCTCGGCCTGCCGCTCCCGGGTGATCTCCTGCTGGCGGTGCACCTCGTCCAGGGTCCGCGCGAGCGCGTCGGTGAAGTACCGGCACACCAGGCCCTCGTCGAACGCGAGGAACTTGTCGAGCGCCACGATGAACGCGGTGCTCTGGGCGGGGGTGCGCTTCGCCGAGGCGTGCGACTCCCACACCATGCGCGTCCACATCTCGCGGATCGTCGACATCTGGGCGATGTAGGCGTCCACGGGGAGGCCGATGCGGTCGTGGACCTCGGCGATGCGCATCCGCGAGGCGACGTGCTGGTCATCGAGCTTCGTCTCGCAGAAGTCCAGCAGGTACTGCCGCAGTGTGGCGGACAGCCGTTCCACGCTCGAGTGGGTGCCCACCAGGTGGCCCAGGGCCGGGATCTGGCCGAGCCGCTGGTAGAAGGTCGACACGATCTGATCCGCCGCCTGGCGGATCAGGGGCGCGGCCTGCCGGATGGTCTCGAACGTCGCCTCGTCGATTCCCAGCAGGTGCTTCCGGTCCTGGGCGTCGAACGGGGTTTCGGCAGCCCGGGGTGCTTCGTCCATGATCGTCTCCCTGACGCGCGTACACCGGGACGCCATCCCCGTCGTCCCGTGGGCGCCGGTTCCATGACGCCCTGCCATGGTGTGTCGGCGAATTCGCCCGCTATCTGAGCGGCGCGGACCGGGGGGCCCGCGGGTCAGTCACGCCGGATCGGAGCGGGTGACCACCAGGGTCGCGTTGTGGCCGCCGAAGCCGAACGAGTTCGACACCGCCGCCCGCACCCGCACCTCGCGGGGCTCCAGGACGTGGTCCAGCGCGATCGCCGGGTCGGGGTCGGCCAGGGCCCGGGTGGGCGGCAGGACCCCGCGGGCGACGGCGAGGACGGTGACGGCCGCCTCGATGCCACCGGCGGCACCCAGCATGTGCCCGTGGCTGGACTTGGTGGCCGATACGGGGACGCCGCCGAGCCCGGCGCGGGCCAGCGCGGCGGCCTCCGCGACGTCGCCGGCGGGCGTGGAGGTGGCGTGGGCGTTCACGTACCCGATGTCCCCGGGGCCCAGCCCCGCGTCGGCGAGGGCCGCGGCGATCGCGCGCGCCGCGCCCTCCCCGGCCGGGTCCGGGTCGGTGAGGTGGCCGGCGTCGCACGAGGAGCCGTAGCCGGCGAGCTCGGCGAGGATCGTCGCGCCGCGCGCGAGGGCCCGGTCGCGCTCCTCCAGCACCAGCACCCCCGCGCCCTCACCCATCACGAACCCGTCGCGGTGCACGTCGAACGGTCGCGAGGCGGTCGCCGGGTCGGGGTTGCGCGACAGCGCCCCGGCGCGCAGGTACCCCGCCACGACCACGGGCGACATCGGAGCCTCGGCCCCGCCGGCCAGCATCACGTCCGCCCGCCCGTCGCGGATGGCCGACATCGCCGTGCCGATGGCGTCGGAGCCCGCCGCGCAGGCGGTGCCGCACGCCGTGGAGGGGCCCCGCAGGCCCAGCATCCGTGTCATCGCCGCCACCGGGGAGTTCGGCAGGGACAGCGCCACCGAGAACGGGCTCACCCGGTCGGCGCCGCGCTCCAGGAACGTGCGGTGCCCGTCCATGAGGGTCTCGGCACCGCCGTGCGCGGAGCCCAGGGCACCGCCCATGCGCTCCGGCGCGCACGCCACGTCCCCGGCGTGCTCCAGCGCCAGCGCCCCGGCGAGGGCCGCCAGGCGGCCGGCACGGTCCATGCGGCGCACCTCGCGCTGGCCGAACCGCTCCCGGGCGTCGTCCTCGGCGTCCACGGTGAAGGCCGTGATCGTCCCCACGCCCTCCACGTCCACGGCGCGCGCGCCGGACACCCCCGCCAGCAGGGCGGACCAGAGATCCTCCACACCGGTCCCGATGGACGACACCACTCCGATGCCGGTCACGACGACGCGCCTGCTCACCGGGGCATCCTGCCAGCCGCGCCGGTGTCGCGCCCGCCCGGCGGGCGCGGTTACCATCGGGCGATGGACGCCGACCTCGATCCCGCGCCGCCGGTCCGGGCCGCCGACGTCCTGCGCTGGATGGGCGCCCACGGCGGGCGCCTGCGTGAGCTCGTGGCCGAGGAGGGCCGGCACCACCCGGTGCGGCTGCCCGCCGACGACGGCTGCCTGCGGGCGCACCTGCGGCTGCTCGCCGAGGCCCTGACGGCGTCCGCGGAACCGGCGCTCGCGGAGCGCCTGCGGGGGTTCGCCGGGTGGCTGGACGACTGGTTCGACGACCAGGACGAGGAGATGGCCGCCCACCTGGCCCGCGCCGAGGGAGCGATCGCCCTGGAGCAGCACCTGCAGTGGAACGTCACGCCGGGCTCCGACCCGTCGCTGGACGCCGGCCTGGAGCGCCGGCTGCGGATCATGGGCTGGCAACGGCTGTTCGCCCACGGCCTGGAGGCGCACCTGGGCCCCGCGGCGGACGGGCTGGCCGAGGGCACCCTCGCCTGGATCGGGGACCACCAGCGGGAGCTGGGACGCCTGGTCATCTCCATGGGCGCCCACGCCCGCGCCGCACTGGGCGACGTGCCGGCCACGCCGGGGATGCTCGATGAGATCGGCCAGGCCGCGGCCGTGCGGGCGCACGTGCGGCAGCTCGCCGAGGGGCTGGAGGTCAGCCTGGCGGAACTGGGCTGACCGCTCCGGCGATGCCGTCCGCCGCGACCGTGAGGTGGCGGGACGCGGCCTCCATGGCGGCCTCCGGGTCACGCGCCGCGATGGCGGCGGCGATGTCCCGGTGGTCGGCGATGAACCGCTCGGCGAGCTCCGGCCTGCGGGCGATCGAGATGGCGCCCATCCGCCGCTGCCGGTCCCGCAGGGAGTCGTAGAGCCGCTCGAGGATCGCGTTGCCGGCGGCCGCGACGATGGCCCGGTGGAACTCCCGGTCGGCCTGCACGAAGCCCGCGTGGTCCCGTTTGGCGAGCAGCCGCTCCTGCTGCCGCACCAGCGTGTCCAGGAGCCTGCCGACGTCCGTGCCGTCCGCCGCCACCCGGCCCGCGGCGTGGCGCTCCACCAGCAGCCGGGTCTCCATCACGTCCCGCACCTCGTCCGGCGACACCGCGACCACCAGGGCCCCGCGCTTGGGGTAGAGGCGCATGAGCCCGCCCGCCTCCAGCAGCAGGAACGCCTCACGCACCGGCGTGCGGCTCACGCCCAGCTCGGCGGCGATCTCACCCTCGCTCAGCAGCGCCCCGCCGGCATAGGTGCCGTCGAGGATGCGCTCCTTCACGAACTCCAGGGCCCGGTCCTTCACGGGGGGTGCGGGGATGGTCTCCATGGCCCGATCCTACCGCCGCCCTGAGCGTCCCTTGCCACGCCACGGAGGTTCGGCTACGAATGCAACATGCATCTAAGATGGATGGATCGTGCCGGCCTCCGGCTCCCCGGATGGGCGGTCTGGGGACTGGCCGCCGGCTTCTACCTCACCGCCCTCTTCCACCGGAACGCCCTCGGCGTGGCGGCGCTCGACGCCCAGGCCCGCCTGGGCATCACCGCCGGGCAGCTCGCGGTCCTGTCGTCGCTGCAGCTCGCCCTCTACCTGGCGATGCAGGTGCCGGCCGGCCTGGCCGCCGACCGGTGGGGGCCCCGCCGCACCCTGGCCCTGGGGCTGCTGCTCATGGGCGCCGGGGAGGTGGCGTTCGCGGCGGCCACCACCCTGCCGGCCGCGGCCGCCGGACGGGGGCTCATCGGCATCGGGGACGCGTGCATCTTCCTGAACGTCCTGCGGCTCGCGCACAGCTGGTTCCCCGCCGGGCGCTACGCGCTGCTCACCGGCATCGCGGGTCTCGCCGGCGCGGTGGGCCAGCTGCTCACCACCGTCCCGCTGGGGACCGGCCTGGACGCCGTGGGCTGGACCCCCACCTTCCTGGCGACCGGCACGGTCACGCTGGCGATGGCCGCGGCCTGCGTGCTGCTGGTGCGGGACGCGCCGGCCGGCGTCCCGCCGCGCCCCGCGAGCCCGGAGCCCGTCCGCACCGCCCTGCGCATGGCGGCCGCCACGCCGGCCACCCGCCACGGCTTCTGGGTTCACATGGGGCTCATGGGCCCGTTCGTCACGGTCACCGCGCTGTGGGGCCACCCGTTCCTCGTGCGGGCGCAGGGGATGGCCCCCGGCCCGGCCCGGGCGTCCCTGCTGGCCACCGTGGCGGCGTTCGCGGGCGCCACGGTCCTGCTGGGCGTCCTGGGGACGCGGCCCGCGCTGCTGCGCGCGCACGCCGTCACGCTGAGCCTGGCCTGGACCGCCGTGCTGGCGTGGCCCGGCACGGTCCCCGCGGCGCTCATGCTGGGCACGCTGCTCGTCACGGGCGCCGGCGGCGCCGCCGGCCTCCTGGGCTTCGACATCGCCCGCGCCGGGAACGCGCCCGCCCGCGCGGGCGCCGCGTCGGGCCTGGTGAACCTGGGCGGCTTCTCGGCCGCGGTCACCGCGAACCTGGTCATCGGGCAGGTCGCGTCGGCCACCGGCGACCTGGGCGCCGCCATGTGGCCGGTCGCGCTCGTCCCTGCGATCGCCGCCGCCGCCCTCGCGGTCCGGCGGCCGTCCCCCGCTGCGGCGGCCTGCGCCGCGTGAGGCCGGCCGTCCCGGGGTACGCTGGCACCATGACCAGCCCCTTCCGCCACATCGCCGTCTGCGTCGACGACTCCCAGGAGGCCGCCGGCGCCCTCGCGACCGCCCGGCAGCTGGCCGGGGAGGACACCCGCGTGTCGGTGGTGCACTGCATCGAGCCGCCGTCGTTCCTGGTGAGCCTCGCCGCCGGCCTGGGCGGGGGCGTGATCCCCGACGTGGCGCCCCTGCAGGAGGCCGCCGAGGCGTGGGTGCACACCGTCGCCCAGGACGACGAGGACGCCCACGTGCTGCAGGGCCCGCCCGCCCGCGAGGTGGCGCGGTGGGCCGCCGAGCACGGCTGCGACCTGCTGGTGATGTCCAGCTCCCGCAGCGCCGCCGAGCGCAGCGTGCTGGGCAGCTTCTCCCAGCGGCTGGCGCTCGAGGCGCCCTGCTCCACGCTCATCGTGCACGCCCCCCGGTAGGCCCTCCGGCCACGGGGGTGTGCCGGCCGGAGCGCGGGCATATGCTCGCGCCATCGGCGCCCGCCGCCCACTCGGCGCGGCGCCCGGGAAACCCGGACGGGGAGGATGGGATGGTGATGGCCGCAACGCCACCGGACGGTGGCGCATGAGCGGGGCGCGCACCGCCGGGCTGCGGGCGACCGCCGCGCTGGCTGCGCTCGTCGGCATCGGCGTGTTCGCGCAGGTGGACCTGATCGCGGCGTACATCTTCGGGGCGGATGCCCTGGAGGCGCACAGGACCGTGGGGTTCATCACCCACCTGGTGGAGATCCTCGTGTTCCTCGCCGCCCTGGTGGGGTGGTGGAAGGACTGGAGGATGGTGGGGTTCGCGTTCCTGCTGCCGCTGGTCGGCACCGTGCAGCTGGCGTTCTCCGACGGCGAGGACTGGGTCGGCGGCCTGCACGGCCTGCTCGCCCTCATCGTCCTGGTGCTCGCCGCGATCATCCACGTCCGCGCGATGCGGACGGCGCGGCCGGCCCTCGCCGCCTGAACGCGTGACCCGGGCCCCGGCGGTGCGCCGGGGCCCGGGGATCACGAGGGCGTCCTAGCCCTTGCGCTCCTTCACCAGCGCGGTGAGCGCCGGGATGACCTCGTGCAGGTCGCCGACGACCCCGAAGTCGGAGAAGTCGAAGATCGGGGCGTTGGCGTCCTTGTTGACGGCCACGATCGTCTGCGAGGACTGCATGCCGACCTTGTGCTGGATGGCGCCGGACACGCCCGCGCCGATGTACAGCTTCGGCGCGACGGTCTTGCCCGTCTGGCCGATCTGGGTGGGGTACGGGTACCAGCCGGAGTCCACCACCGCGCGGGTGGAGGCGACGGCGCCGCCCAGGGCGGCGGCCAGCTCCTCCAGCTTGGCGAAGGCCTCGGGGGATCCCAGGCCGCGGCCGCCGGTCACGAGGATGTCGGCCTCCTCGATGGAGGGGCCCGACGCCGTCTCGTGCGCCTGGTCGAGCATGGTGGCCTTGCCGGAGAACTCCTGCAGGGACACCGCGGCGCTCTCCACGGCGCCCGCGCCGGACCGCTCGGCCGGCTCGAAGGAGCCGGAGCGCACCAGGGCGAGGCGCGGGGTAGAGGTCCAGCCGACGTCGGCGACGATGGTGTCGCCCAGGGCCGAGCGCTTACCGACGAGGGCGCCGCCCTCGACCGCCAGGTCGCTCAGGTCCCAGTTGAGGCCGGCGTCGAGGCGGGCCGACAGGCCGCCCGCGACATCGGAGGCCAGCACCGACGCGCCGAACAGGACGTTGTCGAAGCCGTTCGCCTGCACGAGCGCGGCGATCACGTCCACCCGCGGCTGCGGGAGGGGGGCCTCGAGGCTCGCGTCGTCCGCGATGAAGACCTTCGCGGCGCCGTACGCCGCCGCCTGGGAGGCGAGGCCGGACACGCCGGAGCCGATCACGACGGCCGAGGTGTCGGGGTCCAGGGACGCGGCCTTGGACAGCAGGCCGAGGGAGCCCTTCTGGATGGCGTCCCCGTGGTGCTCCAGGAAGACGAGGGTGCTCATGCGAACTTCCTTTCCACCAGGAACGCCATGATCTTCTGGGCGCCGGTGCCGTCGTCCTCGATCTTCACGGTGTCGCCGCGGGAGGGCGGCGGGTTCAGCGCGCTGACGGTGGTGCGCGATCCGGCCTGGCCGGCGCGGTCCGCCTCGACGCCGAGGTCGGCCAGCTTCACCACGTCCTGCGGCTTCTTCTTGGCGCCCATGATGCCCTTGAGCGACGGGTACCGCGGCTCGTTGAGCGAGTCGGCGACCGCGAGCACCGCCGGCAGCGGCGACTGGATGCGGTCGTAGCCGAACTCGGTCTGGCGCTTGGCGGTGATCTGCCCGCCCGCGACCTCGAGCTCGGAGATCTGGGAGACCATCGGGAGCTTCAGCCGCTCGGCGACGGAGGCCCACAGGACGGCGCCGTCGGAGTCCTGCGCGGACTGCCCGAACAGCACCAGCTGCGGGGCCTCGCGCTCCAGGGCCTTCGCCAGCACGTAGCTGGTGGCGACCAGGTCGGAGCCCGCCGCGCCCTCGTCGGAGATGAGCACGGCCCGGTCGGCGCCCATGGCGAGGGCCTTCCGGATCGACTCCAGTGCCTTCTCCTGGCCCATCGAGACCAGGACGACCTCACCCTCGCCCGCCGCCTCCTTCAGGCGCAGGGCCTCCTCGACCGCGTTCAGGTCGTAGGAGTTGAGCGACCGCTCACCCGAGCGATCCAGCCGCATGGTCCCCGGGTCCATCCGCCGGCCGGGGCCGGCGTCCGGTACCTCTTTCACGCAGACCGCGATCTTCATTCAGATCCCCCACCAACTCGCCGGTGCCGGGTGAGCGTGCGCGACCCCTGCGGGCATTCGCCCGCGGATGCTGGGGGCCGGTCCCACGTCACCCGCTTCTCGTTCGATCCCCCGCGTCTCGGGCGCGGGTGCCCCAGGCGAGTCGCGAGGGCGACGTCGCCGACTGGCGATCCTAACCGCCGGAGGCACCCCTTTGGGGCGGGTTCCGGGCCGAGGGGCGTGCGCGGGGGCCGAACGTCACCCCGCACGGTGCCGTCCGGCGCCGTGAAACGCCTCGCCGTGCGCCGGGTAGTGGACGGTGACGCCGCAGGACGCCACGGCCCGCGACGTGCTCGCCACGTCCGCCGTGACGGACATCGGGAGGACGGGGTGAAACAGAACGCCCCGCTCCGGACAAGTACATGTGGAAGCCCCCCGCCCGGAGGACCGCAACGGTGCTGACAACGCAGGTCGCGACGTGGCCCGTCGATCTCGACGCCCGCCGCGCGCTGTCCGCGCTGCAGCTGCTGGGCTGGGGGTTCCGGCTCGACGCCCCGGAGGCCGGCGGGACCGCCTGGACAGCGGCGGGAACCCACGGCACAGCCGCCCGCCGGGGCGCGGGCGCCACCGCGCGGGCCGCGGTGGACCACCTGCTGGCGGTCATCGCCGAACATGAGCTGGCCGAGCCCGGCTGGCACGTGGTCGTGCGCCGGTCGGGGGACCGGTACCCCCGCGACCTGTCGGTCGTGGCACGCCGGGACGACGCGATCGTGCGCGGCAGGATCCTGCTGGCCCGGCACGTGGGCTGCGAGGGCTTCGTGGTGCGGTTCGCCCCGGCCCTGGCGATGGTGGAGCTGCTGGGCGCGGCCGCGTCGCCCACGCGAACGCCGGCCCGCGTGCCCGCGGACGGGGACGGCCCCTCCGGCTGACCTAGGATTGCGGGCCGTGTCCACCGCCGTCCGCAACCTCGTGAACCTCCAGGGCGTGTCACACGGCTACGCGGGCCGCGCCGTCCTGGAGGACGTGTCGCTGGGCGTCGCCGCCGGCGACCGCATCGGGGTGGTGGGCCGCAACGGCGACGGCAAGTCCACCCTGCTGCGCATCATGGCCGGCCGGGAGCGGCCGGACGCCGGCCAGGTCACCCACGCGGGCTCCCTCACGACGGCCCTCATCGGGCAGGGCGACGACCTGCGCGACGACCGCACGATCCGGCAGGAGCTGGTGGGCGGCCGGGAGGACCACGAGTGGGCGTCCGACAGCCGGTTCCGCGGCGTGCTGGACGGCCTGCTGGGCGGCGTCAGCCTCGCCCGGTTCCCGCAGGGCCTGGACACGCCCATCGGCCCCCTGTCGGGCGGGGAGCGGCGCCGCATCGCCCTGGCGAAGATGCTCATCGACGGTCCCGGGCTGCTGCTGCTGGACGAGCCCACCAACCACCTGGACATCGAGGGCGTGGCGTGGCTCGCCGGGCACCTCGCCGCCAGGCGGGGGTCGCTGGTGGTCGTGACCCACGACCGCTGGTTCCTGGACGCCGTCTGCACCGTCACCTGGGAGGTGGGGGACCGCACCGTCCGGCGGCACGAGGGCGGCTATGCCGCGTACGTGCTGGCGCGGGCCGAGCGGGAGCGGCTGGAGGCCCAGCGGTCCGAGCGGCGCCGCAACCTGCTGCGCAAGGAGCTGGCGTGGCTGCGCCGCGGCCCGCCGGCCCGCACCGCCAAGCCGAAGTTCCGCATCGAGGCCGCGAACGCCCTCATCGCCGACGAGCCCGAGGCGCGCGACCGGGCCGAGCTGCTGCGCTTCTCGGCGGCCCGGCTGGGGAACACCGTGCTGGAGGCCGAGGGCGTGAGCGCGGGGTTCGGCGGGGAGCCGCTCCTCCGGGACGTCACCTGGCGGCTGGGCCCCGGCGACCGGATCGGCCTGGTGGGGGTGAACGGCGCGGGCAAGACCACCCTCATCCGCCTGCTGACCGGGACGCTGGAGCCGTCCGCGGGCGCGGTGACCCGCGGCCGGACCGTTCGCCTGGCGTACCTGTCGCAGGCGGCGGAGGAGATCCCCGGCGACCTGCGCGTCCTGGAGTCGCTGGAGCAGGTGCGGCTGCGCACCACCCTGGCCGACGGCCGGGAGATGACCGCGGGCATGCTGTGCGAGCGGTTCGGGTTCCGCGGCGCCCGGGCCGGGACCCTAGTGAGGGACCTCTCCGGCGGCGAGCGCCGCCGCCTGCAGGTGATGCGCCTGCTCATGGCGGAGCCCAACGTCCTGCTGCTCGACGAGCCCACCAACGACCTGGACATCGACACCCTCACCGCCCTGGAGGACCTGCTGGACGGCTGGCCCGGGACGCTGGTGGTGGTGAGCCACGACCGGTGGTTCATCGAGCGGGTGTGCGACGACACCTACGCGCTCATGCCGGGCGGGGCGCTGCGCCACCTGCCCGGCGGCGTGGAGGAGTACGTGCGCCTCCGGGCCCGCGAACGGGACGCGGCGGCCGCGCCGGGCCCCGTGCGCAGCGACGCGCCCGCTCCGCCGGGCGCCGTGCTGCGCCAGGCGCGGAAGGACATGCAGCGCATCGAGCGCGAGCTGGACCGCCTCGCCGGGCGGCAGGCGGACCTGCACGAGCGCATGGCCGCCGGCGCCACCGACCACGCCCTGCTGCGCGAGCTGGGCGCGGAGCAGGACGCGATCGGCGCCGACCGGGAGCGGCTGGAGGGCGAGTGGATGGCCGCCGCGGAGATCGCCGGGGAGTGACCCCGGCCCGATCGGCCCGTGGCGCCGTCCACCGCCCGGGGATCACGCGCCCACGAGGCTGAACCGCACCCCGGTGGGGTCCTCCAGCACCGCCAGACGGCCGTACGGGGTGTCGTGGCCGGGGTGCACCACCGTGCCGCCCAGCTCCCGCGCCCGCTCGGCGGTCTCGTCCGTGGAGGCCACCGAGAAGTACACGCGCCAGTGGGACGGCTCGCCGTCGGCCAGGTCGCGCCGGGCGTCCATCACGCCGGCCCGCGCCGCCTCCTCGTCGCCCAGGGTGCTATAGGTGAACTCCGGCGTCGCGGACGTCGCGTGCACGTCGTCCCAGCGGAAGACGTCGCGGTAGAAGGCGACGGCGCGGTCGTGGTCGCGGGTGTGCAGCTCGAACCAGGCGGGCGCGCCGGGCTCGGCGAGCACCTCGAACCCTCGCATCGCGGCCGGCTGCCACACGCCGACCTGGGCGCCGGTGGGGTCGGTGAGGACCGCCATGGTGCCGTTCTCCTCCACCACCATCGGCGGCACGATGACCTGGCCCCCGTGCGTGGCGGCGTCCGCCGCCGTGCGCTCCGCATCGTCGGTGGTGAGGTACACCGACCAGGTGTCGGGTCCGCCGGACCCGTCGTTGCGCATGCACCCGGCCACCACCCTTCCGCCGAGGCTGTGCACGAAGTAGCCGCCGAAGCGGGGGTCGGGCGGTTCGGCCGTCCAGTCGAACAGGCCGCCGTAGAAGGCGGTCGCACCCTCCGGGTCGGAGGTGAACAGGTCGATCCAGCAGGGCGCGCCGGCGATCACGGTGGGGGCGGGCATGTGCGTCTCCTTCCGGGTGGTGGGCTCTGGTCATCCGACCCCGCCTCCGGGGGGAACTCATCGGTGGCCCGGGCCGCCGGTATCGCCGGGGGCGTGCTTGCGCCTATCATGCGCCGCCATGGACCAGGCCGGGCGCAGAACCAAGATCCTCGCGACGATCGGGCCGGCGTCGGAGTCGGAGGGCGTGCTGCGCGGCATGATCGCCGCCGGCCTCGACGCGGCGCGCCTGAACCTCTCCCACGGCACGCTGGAGGAGGCGCTCGCCATCCACCGGCGCATCCGGGCGATCGCCGCCGACATGGGCCGCGACGTGGGCACCCTGGTGGACCTGCCGGGTCCCAAGGTGCGCGCCGGGAGCTTCGGCCGGGACGGCGCGGAGCTGGCCGACGGCCAGCTGGTGCGCCTGGTGCCGGGCAACGAGCGCTCCACCGCCGAGGTGGTGGAGGTCGACTACACGGGCCTGCTGGAGGGCATCGAGGCCGGCGACCGCATCGCGTTCGGCGACGGCGCCATCGACCTGGAGGTCGTGGGGACGCACGGCGACCACCTGGAGGCGGTCGTGAGCCACGGCGGCCGGCTCACCGGCAGGCCGGGGGTGCACATCCCCTCCGAGCGCCTGCGTGTGAGCACCCCCACGCCGGAGGACCTGCGCATCCTCGACGCCTTCGTGGAGGAGGGCGTCGACATGGTGGCCGTGTCGTTCGTGCGCAGCGCCCACGACGTGCGCCGCCTGGGCACCGAGCCCCACCCGCGGGGCCCGCTGGTGGTCGCCAAGATCGAGACGCGCAGCGCCGTCGACAACCTCGCCGGCATCCTGGACGCCGCCGGCGCGGTGATGATCGCCCGCGGGGACCTGGGCATCGAGTGCCCCATCGAGGAGCTCCCGCATCTGCAGAAGCACATCATCAGCGAGTGCATCGCCCACGGGCGGCCGGCGATCACCGCGACCCAGATGCTGGAGTCGATGGTGCGCGCGCCCACGCCCACCCGGGCGGAGGCGTCCGATGTCGCCAACGCCGTGTTCGACGGCTCCAGCGCGGTGATGCTGTCCGGTGAGACCGCGATGGGCGCCGACCCCGTGCGGGTGGTGGCGACCATGGCGCGGCTGTGCGAGCGGGCCGACGCGAACTTCGACGTGGACGGCTGGACGCGGCTGGTCACCCGGCTGCGGGTGCAGGACCCGGAGCGTGACGGCCGGTACCGGCGGATCACCGACACCATGACCGACGCCGCATGGCGGGTCGCCGCCGAGACCGGGGCGAACGCGATCCTGTGCGTGACCCGCACCGGCTTCACGGTCCGGGCGATCGCCCGCTACCGGCCCACCACCCGGATCCTGGGCTTCACCCCCGACGAGCGCGTGCGGCGCCAGCTGTCGGTGAGCTGGGGGGCGACCCCCATGACGCTGTCCGGGTTCGCCGACAACGAGGAGATGGTGCGGGAGGCCGTCGCCACCGCCCGCGGCGAGGGCCACGTGCGGCCCGGCGACGTGGTGGTCGCGCTCGCCGGGGCGTACGGGTCGCGGATGACCGACGTCCTGCGGGTCATCCAGGTCACCTGACGGCGGTCACGCCCCGCCGGCCTCCTGCACGGCGGCCTTCACGACCTCCCCCAGGGTCGGGTGGACGTGCATCGTCCGGCGGATCAGCTCCACCGCGTCCGTGCCGGCCTGCATGGCCACCGCGACGGGGTGGATGAGATCGGAGGCGTGGTACGCGAGGATGCCCGCCCCCAGGATGCGGCCGGTGCCGGCCTCGGCGACGACCTTCGCCATCCCGTGCTCCTCGCCCCAGGCACGGGCCTTCCCGCCCTGGAACGCGTGGATCGCGACGCGCACCGCGAGCCCCGCGTCCCGGGCCTGCCGCTCGGTGCGCCCGATGGACACCAGCTCCGGGTCGGTGAAGAGCGCCCGCGGGCCGACGTCGGGATCGACCGGGTCGCCGTTCCGGCCGAGCGCCTGGTCGACCACCTCGTTCCCCAGGCGGCGCGCGATGTGCGTGAACTGCCCCCAGGGCGGTCCCAGGACGTCGCCGGCCGCCCACACCGTCTCGGCGGCCCGCAGGTGCCCGTTCACCCGCAGGCCGTCCGGCAGGCCCGCGGCCTCCAGGTTCAGGCCGCCGACCGCCGGGGTGCGGCCGGTCGCCACCAGCAGGGAGTCGCCCTCCAGCTCGCGCTCCACCCCCATGTGGCTCACCGCCATCCGCACGCCCCCGTCGTCCCCGGGGCGGACCCCGGCGATGGACGCCCCCGTGAGGATCGCGATGCGCTCGCCCGTGAGGTGGCCCAGGAGGGCCTCCACGAGCTCGGGCTCGTCGTTGGCCAGCAGCCGCGGCTGGACCTCCACCATCGTCACCTGCGCGCCGAGGCGTCCGAGGGCCTGCCCGAGCTCCAGCGCGATGGGGCCGGCCCCCACGATCAGCAGGCGCCGCGGCAGCCGCGTGAGGCGCAGGACGTCGTCGCTGGTGAGGTACGGGGTGTCCGCGAGGCCCGGGATCGGCGGCACGCCGGCCACCGCGCCGGTGCTCACCACGATCCGCGGCGCGGTGATCACGCGGCCGTTCACGCGCACCGCGTCCGGGCCGGCGAACGACCCCTCACCTTCGATGAGGTCCGCGCCCTCGAGGTCCAGCAGCCATTGCCTGGTGGCCGCGGCGCCGCGGTCGATGATGCCGCGCACCCGGTCCATCACCGCCGCGAAGTCCACCTCCACGTCGCCGACGCGGATGCCGAACTCCGCCGCCCGCCGCACCTCGTGCGCCACCTCCGCGCTGCGCACCAGGGCCTTGGTGGGGATGCAGCCCCGCAGCGGGCAGGTCCCGCCGGGGCGGTCACGCTCGATCACGGCCACCGACAACCCCGCGTCGACGGCCCGCTGGGCGGCGTTCAGCCCGGCCATCCCGCCACCGATCACCACCATGTCGTACTCGGTCCGCATGCGCGTCTCCCTCGGGTCGGGGTCCCGGAGGCACCGTACCCACCCGACGGGGGTCCGCTCACACGCGAGGGGGTACGGTGCCGGGCATGACCTCCGCTTCCGTTCCGCAGGGCGACCCCCGCCGCTGGCTCATCCTCGGGGTCGTGTCCTTCGCCGTGTTCATGGCGGTGATGGACATCAGCATCGTCAACATCTCGCTGCCGTCCATCACCCGTGACCTCGACACGGACTTCGCGACGGCGACGTGGGTGCTGAACGCCTACAACCTCACGTTCGCGGTGCTGCTGGTCACCGCCGGGCGGATGGCCGACCTGCAGGGCCGGCGCCGGTGGCTCGCCGCGGGGATCCTGCTGTTCGGGCTGGCGTCCCTGGCGTGCGCGCTGTCACCGTCGATCGCGGCCCTCATCGGCTTCCGGATCGTGCAGGCCGCCGGCGCGGCGGTGATGCTGCCCGTCGCCCTGGCGATCGTGGTGCTGGCGTTCCCTCCGTGGGAGCGGGGCACCGCCATCGGGGTGTGGGGGGCCGTGGCGGCCGGCGGCGCGGCCGCGGGGCCGCCGCTCGGCGGGATCATCACCGACCTGCTGTCGTGGCACTGGATCTTCGCGATCAACGTGCCCGTGTGCCTCGCCGCCGCGGTCCTCGCCCTGCGGCTGGTGCCGGAGTCCAAGGACCCGACGGCCACCGGGGCGGTCGACTGGGCGGGGATCCTGACGCTGTCGGGGTCGCTGTTCGCCCTGAACCTGGCGCTGGTGCGGGGCGAGGCGTGGGGGTGGGGGTCCGCACGGATCGTGCTGCTGTTCGTGGCCGCCGCCGCGCTGTTCGCGGCGTTCCTGGGGTCGGAGCTGCGCGTGCGGGAGCCCATCATCGACCTGCGCCTGTTCCAGTCACCGGCGTTCGCCCGGGCGAACTCGGCGATCTTCCTGCTGGGGATCGGCCTGCTGGGCTCCACCTATGGCCTGGCGGTGCTGCTGCAGACCGCCTGGGCGTACTCACCGCTGAAGGCCTCGTTCACGATCCTGCCGTTCTCGCTGTGCGCGTTCCTGGCCGGCCCGATCGCCGGCCGGCTGTCGGACCGCATCGGCGTGCGGGTGATCGCGGCCCCGGCCCTCGCGGTGTTCGGGGCGTCGGTGCTCGGGCTGGCGACCCTCGGTGACGATCCGGCCCCGGGCCGCGTGGTGGTCCTCGCGGCGCTGGCGGGCCTCGGGGTGGGCGGGTCGTTCCCGGTGCTGGTGGGCGGCGCGATGGCGACGGTCACCGGACCGCGGGCCGGCGTCGCCAGCGGGGTCGTGAACGTCGTCCGGCAGGTCGGCTTCGTCGTCGGCGTCGCGGCGGTGGAGGCGATCGTCCAGAGCGCCGCCGGCGTCCGCCTGGACGCGGGGGCGTTCGCGCCCGGGTTCGTGGTGTGCGGCCTGTGCGGCCTCGGGGCGGCGGCGATCGCCCTGTTCGTCCCCCGGCCGGTGCACGCCCCGCCCGACCCCGCCTGACGACGGGGGTGGTGCTCAGCGCGCGCCGACCGCGGGGCCCATGGGGCATGCCGCGAGCACCGCGGCCCCCGCCGCGGCCAGCACCGCGCCGGCGCCGAAGGTCCAGCCGGGCCCCAGGCGGTCCCACAGCAGGCCGCCGCCCACGGAGGCGGTCACCGCGGCGGCGGCCGTGACCCCGGCGAACAGACCCAGCGCCTCCCCCGTGCGCCCGGCGGGCGCGAGGGTGGACACCAGCGCGCGGCTCACCCCGTCGGTGAGCGCCAGGTACAGGCCGTACGCGGCGAACGCGGCGAGCAGCAGCGGCCGGGGCGGGGCCGCGGCCACCGCGGCGTACACGGCCGCGAACACGCCCAGGCCGGCGAGCAGCGGGATCCTGCGGCCCACGCGGTCGGACAGCACGCCGGCGGGGAAGGAGGCGACGGCGGCGACCACGTTGAACAGGGCGTACGCGGCCACCGCGGCTGCCGCCGACCCCAGCAGCTCCTGGGCACGCAGGATGAGGAACGCGTCGGAGGAGTTGCCAACCGCGAACAGCGCCCACCCCGCCAGGAACACCCAGAACCGCCCGGGCAGGGGCGGGCGGGGTCCGTCGTCCGCGCCCCGCCGCCGCGTGGTCCGCCGGCGTGGCTCGCGGATGCGGAACGTCACGGCCACCGACGCGACCACCGGGATCGCGGCGATGAGCAGCACCGTCCGCAGGCGCCCCTCGCCCAGCGCCCACAGGGCGAGCAGCGCCGCGAGCGGTCCGCCCACCGCGCCGAGGGTGTCCATTGAGCGGTGCAGGCCGTACGCCCGGCCCCGGGACTCCGGTGGCGTGGCGTCGGCGATCATCGCGTCCCGGGGGGCGGTGCGGACGCCCTTGCCCACGCGGTCCACCAGGCGGGCCGCCAGCACCGCGCCCCACCCCGGGGCGAGCGGGAGCAGCAGCCGTCCCACCGCCGACAGGCCGTATCCGGCGCTCACCAGGGGGCGGCGGCGCGACAGCCGGTCGGAGATGGCGCCCGAGGCGGGGCGCAGCGCCGCGGCCGTGCCCTCGGCGAGGCCCTCGATGAGGCCCAGCACCGCGGGGGACGCCCCCAGGGTGACGGTGAGGAACACCGGCACCAGCGGATACGCGAACTCGCTGCCCAGGTCGGCCAGCAGGCTCACCACGCCCAGCGACCACACCACGGGCGGCACCCCGGCGCGCGCCCGCAGCCGGGCGAGGCGGTCGCCGCCCCGCCCCGGGGACCCCGCGGGGGGTCCCGTCACCTCGTCACGACCGGGCGGGGGCCCTCACGGGCGCGTCCTCGGGCGGCCGCACGATGAGCGAGGCCCCCTCACCGCTCACGTACGCCTCCTCGCCGTGGTGGGTCACGTCCATGCCCAGCGCCGCCTCACGGGCGGTCGCCCGCGGCGCGGTGACCATACCGATGAGCCGTGACGGGGCGGCGGCCCCGGCCGGGCCCCGTGGAGAAACGCGCGGGCGACCGATGAGATGGCATCGCCGCCCCGGTCGGAACGGCACCGGACCCGATGCGAGGGGATCACTCAGATGGCCAAGCTCGTCTCCACCCTGTTCATCGCCGCCGACGGCGTCGCCGAGATCGACCCGGCCTGGCACTTCCCGTACTTCGACGAGAACATGGGCCGCGCCGTGACCGAGGACTACGACGCCTCGGACGTGCTGCTGCTGGGTCGCGGGACCTACGAGGGCTTCGCGGGGGCGTGGCCGGAGCGGGAGGCCGCCGGCGGTGACGACGCGGCGTTCGCCGCCCGGATCGGCGACATGCGGAAGGTGGTCGTGTCGCGGAGCCCCCTGGAGTTCACGTGGCGGAACTCGGAGCGCATCTCCGGCGAGCTCACCGAGGCCGTGGCGGCCCTGAAGGCCGACCCGGCGGTGCGGGGCATCCTCATCAACGGGTCGCTGACGGTGGTGCGGCAGCTCCTCGCCGCGGGCCTCATCGACGAGCTGCGCCTGCTGGTGCACCCCGTGGCGGCGCGCCGCGGGGAGCGCCTGTTCGACGAGGGCGACACGCCGTACCACCTGTCGGTGGTCGCCACCGAGGCATACCCCACCGGGGTGATCCGGGTGATCTACGCGCCCACCGCGCCGCCGGCGGCGGCGGGCTACGCCGAAGCGGTGGAGCACATCCGGGAGGGGTGAGCGGGAGGCCCCGCCGGTCGTCGCGGAGCGTCACTCCCGGGCGGCGGCCAGCGCGATGCGCGGCGTCATGAGGTTGGCGGCGCGCACGGCCAGCCGGGCCGACCGCACCCGCCGGGTGAAGCTCCCGCCGGAGGTGGAGGACACCACGAACGCCGCGTTCCCGGCGCTTCCCGCCACCACCGCCTGGGCGACGGCCACGGGGTCCCCGAAGTCATCGATGCCGGACCCCAGGATGAGCCCCTGGAACGCGACCCGGGCACCCGGGAGCCGGGTCCGCCCGCACGTGATGACCCGCCTGGGGGTCGCGGGAGTCGAGCTGCGGGCGTAGGACCGGCGCAGGTCGCGGCAGAAGCGCCGCCCGATCGCGGCGTCCGCCTGCCCGGGGCGCCGGTACGTCGTGAGGGTCAGATCGAGGTCACCGGTCACCCCGTACGAGGCGCGGACCGCGGCCTTCGCGATCGCCCCGGCGCGGAGGTCGGCGCGACGCAGCGGCCGCGCCCGGACCCCGTCGTAGATGACGTAGCCCGGCGGGTAGGCGAGCTCGCCCAGCATCCGGCGGGGACGCATCGCGGCGGGGGCGGCGTGCCCCACGGTCCCCTCGGCGACCCACGTCGCGGAGTGGGCCCCGTTGGTCGCCGTGATCTCGCACCGCAGGGGCAACCCCACGTCGGCGTTCACGGGGAGGTAGGTGAGGGCCGCGGGGGTGAAGATCGACGGGGTCTCACCGGTGAGCGGGTTCGGCAGGTCCGTTGCCACCCGCTCGGTGCCGCCCACCAGGACGCGGCCGGCGAAGCGCGTGTCGCCGTCGATCGTGCGCCATCCGCCCGCGGACGCCGGGCAGGTCACGCGCCGGCGGTTGGCGATCACCAGCGCCGCGGGCTGCGGCGGGGCGGGCACCGGTGCGAACGCGAAGGCGGCGGACGGGAGGTGCAGGACGGCCGCGGCCGCGCCCACGGGGGCCACGCGCACGTGCACCGTCCCGGTGAACGCGATGGGGCACCGCAGGAGGGTCGTCGTGTCGGTTCCCAGCAGGAAGCCCGTGCAGGTGCGGCCGTCGAGGATCGTGTCCGGGAAGTCCGGGCTGCTCGAGACCGCCACCGAGGTTCCGCTGGGAGCGGCGGGGTCCGCCGTCCACGTGATGCGGAAGGCGACGCCCTCCTGGCTGACGGTGACGCCGGTCGGGGCGGCCACGGCGGGCGCGGCGGTGGCGAGCGCCACCGCGACCGCCACGGCGGGGATGCGGGGTCTCATGGGTTGCGACCCTAACCGCACCGGCGGTGGTGCCGGTGGCGGCCGGGTGGCGCGCCGCCCCGTGCGGGGCTCAGCTCAGCCCGGGACCATCACCACCACCGCCAGCGGCGGGGCGGTGAGCACCAGGGACTGGGGATGCCCGTGGGACGGCACCGGCGTGGTCTCGGCCCACCCCTGGTTGCCCTGCCCGCTGCCGCCGTACTCGGCGGCGTCGGAGTTCAGGACCTCCCGCCACCCGCCGGGATGGGGCACGCCGAACCGCCGGTTGAGCCGCGGCACGGGCGTGAAGTTCTGCACCACCAGGGCGAGCTCGCCGTCGGGGCCGCGGCGCAGGAAGGCCAGGACGCTCTCCGCGGCGTCGTCGGCCTCCACCCACTCGAAGCCCCACGGCTCGGTGTCGCCGGCGTGCAGGGCCCGCAGCTGCCGGTACCGGGCGGCCAGGTCCGCGGTGTACCGCATGAGGCCCGCGTGGCGGTCGTCGCCCAGGAGGTCCCAGGCCACCTGCCCCTCGTGGTCCCACTCGGCGGGCTGCCCGAGCTCGCCGCCCATGAACAGCAGCTTCTTGCCGGGCTGGGTGAACTGGGCGCCCAGCAGCAGCCGCAGGTTCGCACGGCGCTGCCAGTCGTCGCCCGGCATGCGGTCCAGCAGGGATCCCTTGCCGTGCACCACCTCGTCGTGGGACAGCGGCAGCATGAACCGCTCGCTGAACGCGTAGAGCCCCCGGAACGTGAGCTCGTGGTGGTGGTGCGCCCGGTGGATGGGGTCGCGGCCCATGTACGCCAGGGTGTCGTGCATCCACCCCATGTCCCACTTCAGGTCGAAGCCCAGGCCGCCCGCTGCCACGGGGCGGGTGACGCCCGGCCAGGCGGTGGACTCCTCGGCGATGGTGAGGGCCCCCGGCACGCGGTCCCGGACCTCGGTGGTGAGGCGCCGCAGGAAGGCCACGGCCTCCAGGTTCTCCCGGCCGCCGTGGACGTTGGGGATCCACTCGCCCTCCCGGCGGGAGTAGTCCCGGTAGAGCATGGACGCCACCGCGTCGACGCGCAGGCCGTCGGCGTGGAAGCGCCCCAGCCACCACATCGCCGAGCTCAGCAGGAAGCCGCGCACCTCGTGGCGGCCGTGGTTGAACACCAGGGAGTCCCAGTCCATGTGCCGGCCCTCCTTCGGGTCGGCGTGCTCGTACAGGTGCGTCCCGTCGAACCGGGCGAGGGCGTGCGGGTCGTCGGGGAAATGCGACGGCACCCAGTCGACGATCACGCCGATCCCGGCCCCGTGCAGCACGTCGATCATGTGCATGAGGTCGTCCGGCGTGCCGTACCGGCTGGTCGGCGCGAAGTACCCGGTGGTCTGGTATCCCCAGGAGCCGTAGAAGGGGTGCTCCATCACGGGCAGCAGCTCCACGTGGGTGAACCCCAGGCGCGTGACGTGCTCCGCCAGCGGTTCGGCGAGCTCCCGGTACCCGGGGGACCGGCCGTCGTCGCGCCGCCACGACCCGAGGTGCAGCTCGTACACGGCGATGGGCCGGTCCAGGGCCTGGACCTCTGCCCGCCGGGCCATCCAGTCCGCGTCCGCCCAGTCGTGCCGGATCTCCCACACCACCGACGCGGTGCGCGGCGGGTCCTCCGCGTGGAACGCCACCGGGTCGGCCTTGTCCACGACCTCACCGTGCGGGGTGTGCACCCGGTACTTGTAGCGCTCCCCGTGACCGATGCCCGGCACGAACGCCTGCCAGATGCCGGACGACGCCAGGGGGTGCATGGCGTGCCGGGCCCCGTCCCAGCCGTTGAAGTCGCCCACCATCCGCACGTCCGCCGCCGCCGGCGCCCACACGGCGAACCGGGTGCCCTGCACGCCGTCGAGCCGCACCGGGTGCGCGCCCAGCACGCCGCCCAGGCCCAGGTGGCTGCCCTCGTTGAACAGGTGGACGTCCATGTCGGTGATGAACGCGGTGCCCGGGTCCATCGTGCCCGCGGTGCGTGTGCTCATCGGCGTGCCTCCAGCAGGTCGAGGATGCCGCGCAGGGGGACCCCCACCCAGTCCGGGCGGCTGGCCAGCTCGTACCCCGTCTCGGCGATGGCCTTCTCCAGCAGCAGCACCTCCAGCAGGCGGGCGGTCTCATCCCGCGTCGAGGGCAGGTGGCCGGCGTCGCCGGACGCCTCCAGATACGCGCGCAGGAACGACGCGCCCACCCAGCTCACCCAGTGGCGGCTCCACACCTCCAGCAGCACGTACTGGTCGCCGCCCGGGTCCACCAGGCCCCGCTCGATCACGTCCCGCAGCGCGACGAACCGCGCGTAGTCGAAGGACCGCAGCATCCCCGCCACGTCGCGCAGCGGCGACCGCTTGACCCGGCGGTCCGCCAGCGACCGGGCCGGCTCGCCCTCGAAGTCGATGATCACGAAGTCCTTGCCGGTGTTCAGCACCTGCCCCAGGTGCATGTCGCCGTGGTACCGGGTGCGCACCCCGGCCTCGCGGATCGCGGTGATCTCCCGCAGCCGCGCGGAGATCTCCTGCGAGCGGCCCAGCACGGCCTCCGCCAGCTGGCGGTCCCGCTCCCGCGGCAGCGTCGGCAGGGCGCGGCGCAGCGTCCGCATGTTCCGGCGCTCCAGGTTCCGCAGGGACTGGTAGCTCGCCCGCAGGTACAGCGGCACGGTGGGCTCCGGGGCGAACGACGGGTCCCGCTCCTC
The DNA here is from genome assembly GCA_020848615.1 of Thermoleophilia bacterium. GTDB lineage: Bacteria > Actinomycetota > Thermoleophilia > Miltoncostaeales > Miltoncostaeaceae. The sequence goes on along the minus strand of JADLHW010000009.1, from coordinate 6,259 downwards.
GGCGGCGAGGGTGCGGTGCAGCTCCGCGACGCGCCGGCCCATGAGCTCCGCGGACCGCAGGTACGCCTCGCTGGTGGCGCGGGCGGTGGGCGGCAGCTCCAGGCCGGCCAGGTCCATGAGCGGGGCGTCGGGATCCCAGCCGTCGTCGCCGGGCCACTCCCCGGCGCCGGCCAGGGCCCGCTCGTACAGGCGTCCCAGCTCGTCCCGGGTGTACGTCCAGGCGTCGCCCTCGTTCGGGACCACCTCATGGAGGATCGCCAGGGTCCGCACGCCGTCGCCGTTGGCCTCATAGTCCAGCGATCCGAGCACGGCCGGGGCGTGCGCCATGCCGCGCCGGTTGAGGTGCAGGCCCACCTCCAGCTCCGGGCTGGGGCCCTCCTCGGTGCGGCGCAGCAGCTTCATGATCACGCGGTGCCCGTAGACCAGGGAGGTGTTGGTCTGCTCGGCCCGGAACAGATCGGGGGTGAGCGGCCCGTCCGCGGCGTCCACGACGCGGCGCAGGCGGGTGGTGGGGCGGCTCACCAGGGTGCCGTGCTCCCCGGCGCCGCGCCGCCGCCTGCGGGCCAGCTCGAACAGGCGCGCGCAGAACCCCGGGTCGCGCATGCCGTCGGCCACCACGCCGGGCTCATCGCCCACCGTCACGCGGGCGATCACCCCGTCGGGGGCCTCCTCGGCGAACCGCTCGGCCCGGTCGCCCGTGAGCACCGCCAGCGGCAGCACGTACGTCTCGGGCTCGCCCTCCAGGTACCCCACCTCCGTGATCGCCATGACCGCGGCGGCGGCGTCAGCCCCGCCCACCGGCAGGACGTCGGCGATCGACACGCGCTGCAGCGACCGGGCCTTGCCGCCGAACCACCGGCGTCCCGGCAGCCACCGGGCCACGGCCCGTTCCAGCCCCCCGCGGCCACGGGGCGCGAGGACGGCCTCGCCGCGTGCCACGGTGCCCAGCGACGGGGTCTCCCGGCCGGCGTCCGCGGCGCGGCGGGCGGGCTCCTCCAGGAGCAGCCAGTAGAACTGGTGCGGGCCGAGGGTGAGCAGGTACGGCAGGTCCCCGACCTGCGGGAACTGGGTCTGCCCGAACAGCTCCCGCGGCACGTTGCCGCGCCACCGGGACAGGTCGAGCTCCACGTGCTGGGCGAACCGCGACAGGTTCGCCGCCACCAGCACGTGCTCGTCGCCGTCGCTGCGCACGAACGCCAGCACCCGGTGGTTGTCGGGCGCCAGGAACTCGATGGACCCGCGGCCGAACACCCGGTGCCTCCGCCGCAGGGCGATGATGCGCCGCATCCACCACAGCAGCGAGTCGGTGTTCGCCAGCTGGGTCTCCACGTTCACGGTCTCGTAGTGGAACTCGGGGTCCACGATCACCGGCAGCGGCAGGCGCTGCGGGTTCACGTCCGAGAAGCCGGCGTTGCGGTCCGGGCTCCACTGCATGGGGGTGCGCACCCCGTCGCGGTCGCCCAGGTACACGTTGTCGCCCATCCCGATCTCGTCCCCGTAGTAGACGACGGGGGTGCCGGGCAGGGACATGAGCAGCCCGTTGAGCAGCTCGATCTTCGCCCGGTTGTTGCCCAGCAGCGGCGCCAGCCGGCGGCGGATCCCCAGGTTGATGCGCGCCTGCCGGTCGTGCGCGTACACCCGGTACATGAAGTCCCGCTCCTCGTCGGTGACCATCTCCAGGGTCAGCTCGTCGTGGTTGCGCAGGAACAGCGCCCACTGGGAGGTGTCGGGGATCGCCGGGGTCTGCTGGAGGATGTCCACCACGGGGAAGCGGTCCTCCATCTGCAGCGCCATGAACAGGCGCGGCATCACCGGGAAGTGGAACGCCATGTGGCACTCGTCGCCCTGGCCGAAGTACTCGGCGGCGTCCTCGGGCCACTGGTTCGCCTCGGCGAGCAGCATCCGGTTGGGGTGGTGCTCGTCGATGTGCGCGCGCAGGCGCTTGAGGAACCCGTGGGTCTCGGGGAGGTTCTCGCACATCGTCCCGTCCCGTTCGTACAGGTACGGCACGGCGTCCAGGCGCAGGCCGTCGACGCCCATCTCGAACCAGAAGTCCAGGGCGCGGATGACGGCGCGCTGCACCTCCGGGTTCTCGAAGTTCAGGTCCGGCTGGTGGGAGTAGAAGCGGTGCCAGTAGTAGGCGCCCGCCACGCGGTCCCACGTCCAGTTCGAGGTCTCGAAGTCCTGGAAGATGATCCGCGCCTCCCGGTACCGGTGCGGGTCGTCGCTCCACACGTACCACCGGCCCCAGCGGCTGTTGGGCCCCGCCTGCCGCGCCCGCTGGAACCAGGGGTGCTCGTCGGAGGTGTGGTTGAGCACCAGCTCGGTGATCACCCGCATCCCGCGTGAGTGCGCCTCCCGCAGCAGCGCCCGGAAGTCGCGCATGGTCCCGAACGCCGGGTTGATCGCCGTGAAGTCCGCGATGTCGTACCCGTCGTCGCGCATGGGGGACGGGTAGAAGGGCAGGAGCCACACGGCGGAGATCCCGAGCTCCTGCAGGTGGTCGAGGCGACGCACAAGGCCCGCCAGGTCCCCGACGCCGTCGCCGTCGGAGTCCGCGAAGGACTTCACCTGCAGCTGGTAGACGACCGCGTCCTTGAACCACAGCGGGTCGTCCGCGATGCCCTCGTGGATCACCATGCGGGGCCCCTACCCGAAGTAGTCGAAGTCACGCTCGGTGCGGACGCGCCGGCGGATGGCGAACACGTGGGCGGGCAGCCCGTGCGGCTCCAGGTGCACGAAGTTCCGGGCCCCGCGCCACATGAAGCGGGCGCCGCCCAGCAGGTCGTGGGCCTGGAACGCCTCGTCGTCGCGCAGGCCCAGCACGTCGAGCCGCAGGGCGGTCCAGCCGGTCTGCGGGGAGTGGGGGTCCAGGTTCACCACGCACAGCACCGTCGCCCCGCCGCCCGCGGGGTCGGTCTTGGAGTAGCAGAGCAGGTGGTCGTTGTCGGTGGGGTGGAACTCCAGCGTGTCGTTGGCCTGCAGGGCCCGGTTGCCCGCGCGGATGGCGTTCAGCCGGGTGAGCAGCGGCCGCAGGCTCCACCCGGAATCCCGGTCCCAGTTCCTCAGCTGGTACTTCTCGGAGTCCAGGTACTCCTCCCCGCCGGGGTCCCGCGGGCGGTCCTCGGCCAGCTCGAACGCGGGTCCGTACACGCCGTAGCTGGCGGCGAGGGTCGCGGCCAGCACCGCGCGCGACATGAACACCGGGCGCCCGCCCTCCTGCAGCTGCTCGGTGAGGATGTCCGGGGTGTTCGGCCACATGTTGGGGCGCAGGACGTCGGCGAGGTCCGTGCGCGTGAGCTGGGTGAGGTACTCGGTGATCTCCCACCGGGCCGTGCGCCACGCGAAGTACGTGTAGGACTGGCTGAACCCGAGCTTCGCCAGCCGGTGCATCACCTTGGGGCGCGTGAAGGCCTCCGCCAGGAACAGCACGTCCGGATGCCGGTCACGCACCTCGCCGATGAGCCACTCCCAGAACGCGAACGGCTTGGTGTGCGGGTTGTCGACGCGGAACACCCGCACGCCGAGGTCCACCCACACCATCACCACGTCGAGCAGTGCGCTCCACAGCGCCCGCCAGGCCGGGGTCTCGAAGTCCAGCGGGTAGATGTCCTCGTACCGCTTCGGCGGGTTCTCGGCGTACTGCACCGAGCCGTCGGGCCGCATGCGGAACCATTCCGGGTGCCGGGTCACCCACGGGTGGTCGGGGGCGCACTGCAGGGCCAGGTCGAGCGCCAGGTCGATGCCCCGGTCCCGGGCGGCGGCCGCCAGGCGGCGCACGTCCTCGTGGGTGCCCAGCGCGGGGTGCACGGCGTCGTGGCCGCCCTCCGCGGCGCCGATCGCCCACGGGCTGCCCACGTCGCCCTCGTCCGCGGCGACCGCGTTGTTGCGGCCCTTGCGGCGCACCCGGCCGATGGGGTGGATGGGCGGCAGGTACAGCACGTCGAACCCCATGCCGGCCACGTACTCCAGGGCGGCCTCCACGTCGGCGAGCGTGCCGTGCCGGCCGGGCTCCGGGGACCACGACCGGGGGAACAGCTCGTACCAGGACGAGTAGCGCGCCCGTTCGCGGTCCACCCACACCCGCAGCTCACGTGGGTGGTCGGTGGCCAGCGAGGTGTCCGGATACCGCAGCGCCAGCTCGGCGGTGTCGTCGCCGAGCGCCGCGGCGACGCGCCGGGCCGGGTCGCACCCGCCGCCCAGTAGGCGGGCGAGCTTCTCCAGCCGCGCCGCGTCGCGCTTCCCCGCGCGTGCCGCGGCGTCCCGCAACAGCATCGCCCCGCTCAGCAGCTCCACCCCCACGTCCTGCCCGGCGTCCGCCTTGGCCCGCAGGCCGTGCCGCCAGCTGGCGAACGGGTCCACCCACGCCTGCACGGTGTAGCGGTGCATGCCCATCCGCTCGCACGGGAACCCGGCGGCCCAGCGGTCGTCGCCCATGGGCGCCATCTCGGTGCGCGTCCAGTCCTCCGCGCCGGGCGCCCGGTGCAGCAGGACGCACCGCACGGCGTCGTGGCCGTCGGCGAACGCATCGCACTCCACGCGCAGCACCTCGCCCACGCACCGCTTCGCGGCGAACCGCCCGCCGTCGATCTCGGGCCGCACGGCCTCGATGACCGCGCGCCGCCGCCCGTCGGTCGCCGGGGGGGTGGCGGCCGGCGCGGCGGCACGCGGTGATCCGGTGGCTCGGGCCATCGGTGGCCGGGACTACCCGGGCACGCCGCGGTCAAACCCGCGCCGGTTCCCGTGGAGCACCGTCCCCCGGGGCCGGTCCGTCCGCCGGGACCCGTCCCCCGGTTTGATCCCGCGTTCACGGGGGGATGATGCCCCGTGATGGAACAGTGGCCCGGGTCCCCCGCTCCGCTCGGCGCGTCGTTCGACGGTGCCGGCACCAACTTCGCCGTGTTCTCCGAGGTCGCCGAGGCGGTCGAGCTGTGCCTGTTCGGCGACGACGGCGCGGAGGAGCGCATCGCCCTCACCGAGCACGAGGCGTTCGTGTGGCACTGCCACCTGCCGCGCGTCGGCCCGGGGCAGCGCTACGGCTACCGGGTGCACGGCCCGTGGAACCCCGGCGAGGGCCTGCGCTGCAACCCGGCCAAGCTGCTGCTGGACCCCTACGCCAGGGCCGTGGAGGGGGAGGTGGACTGGGCCCCGGCCGTCGCGGGACACGCCCGGGACGACCCGGATGCCATGGACACCGAGGACTCCGCCCCGCACGTGATGCGCGGCGTGGTCATCAACCCGTTCTTCGACTGGCAGGACGACCGCCCGCCGCGCCGCCCGTACAGCGAGACCGTGATCTACGAGGCCCACGTGAAGGGCCTCACCATGACCCACCCGGACGTGCCGGAGGACCTGCGCGGCACGTACGCGGGGCTGGCGCACCCCGCCATCGTCGAGCACCTGCAGCGCCTGGGCGTGACCGCGGTGGAGCTCATGCCGGTGCACCAGTTCGTGCACGACGGCTTCCTGCTGGAGCGGGGCCTGCGGAACTACTGGGGCTACAACACCATCGGGTTCTTCGCGCCGCACAACGGCTACGCCGCGAGCCGCGCCCCCGGGGAGGCGGTGCAGGAGTTCAAGGCGATGGTCCGCGATCTGCACGCCGCGGGCATCGAGGTGATCCTCGACGTGGTCTACAACCACACCGCCGAGGGCAGCGAGCGCGGCCCCACCCTCTGCTTCCGCGGCCTCGACAACCGGGCGTACTACCGCCTGGCCGAGGACGACCCGCGCTACTACTACGACACCACCGGTACCGGGAACACGCTGCTCATGCGGCACCCGCAGGTGCTGCAGCTCATCATGGACTCCCTGCGGTACTGGGTGGAGGAGATGCACGTCGACGGGTTCCGGTTCGACCTGGCGGCGAGCCTGGCCCGGCAGTTCCACGAGGTGGACCGCCTGTCGGCGTTCTTCGACCTGGTGCACCAGGACCCGGTGGTGAGCCGCGTCAAGCTCATCGCGGAGCCGTGGGACGTGGGGCCCGGCGGCTACCAGGTGGGGAACTTCCCGCCGCAGTGGTCGGAGTGGAACGGCCGTTACCGCGACACGGTGCGCGACTACTGGCGGGGTGAGCCGGCGGCGATCGGCGAGTTCGCGGCGCGCATCACGGGCTCCAGCGACCTGTACCGCGACGACGGCCGCAAGCCCATGGCGTCCATCAACTTCGTGACCGCCCACGACGGCTTCACGCTGCGGGACCTGGTGTCGTACAACGAGCGCCACAACGAGGCCAACGGCGAGGGCAACAACGACGGGG
>JADLHW010000008.1 GCA_020848615.1 Thermoleophilia bacterium | reverse complement strand
GCGTGGCCCGCGGAGGTCGCGCCGTACCGGGCGCATCTCGTGGCCATCGGCGCGTACAGGGAGCCGCGCGTGGCGGACATCGCGGAGCGCCTCCACGACGCGGCGGCCGCGGGCGGCACATGGAACGAGATCCTGTACGACGACCGCGAGGAGTCGCCCGGTGTCAAGTTCACCGACGCCGAGCTCCTGGGCATGCCCTGGATCCTGACGGTCAGCCCACGCTCGCTTGCCGCCGGAGGCGTGGAGGTCACGGACCGGGCCACCGGTGACCGCCGGACCGTGCCCCTGGAGCAGGTGGAGCGGTTCATCTCGGGAGCGGTCGCCGCGCCCGTCTGACCCGGCCCGGTCGGCGGCCGCATCGGTCGCGTCGGCGGACGCATCGGTCGCGTCGGCGGTCGCGCCGGTCACACCTGCCGGTCGGCGGCCGCATCGATGGCCACGGCCGCGTCGCCCAGCGCCGCCGCGCGCTGCTCGGGGGTCGCCCCCGCCAGGGCCAGGCCCGCCATGAAACAGACCAGCGGCGCGGCCTTTCGCTCCACCCCATGTGCCGCCGCGCGCGCCAGGTCCAGCACGGCCGCCACCTCCTCGTCGGACAGCGCATCCACCGGGCGTCCGGCGCCCGTCCGCGACACGGCATCCGCCACCAGACCCCGGCACTGTTCCAGGTCCATCTCGTCTCCTCCCCTCGGTCGGCCCCGCGGACGCGATCCCCCCGACAGCGGGGTCCCGTCGATCGTAGCCCGAACGGCCCATCGGGAGGCGGGACGCCGGGCACGGCGACGGCGGACCCTTCGGCCCTGTCCGGCCCGCGACCCCGCCCCGGACCATGGGCCGTGCCATCCGTGGAGGAGCCCAGATGCCCATGACCCGCCGCCGTCTCCTCGCCGCCGCGCTCGCGGCACCCGTCGTCGCCACGTTCACCCCGCTGCTGCGAACCCACGCGGCCGCCGCACGCGGCATGGCGGGCGCGCTGCGTCCATCCCCCGACGGCCGCGCTGACCGCCGGTGCGCCAGCTGCGGCGCACCCGACCACACGATGCTGGACGCCGCCTGCCCGGCCCGACCGAGGGTGCGCTGAGATGGCCATCTCCCGTCGAACCCTGCTCCCGGGCGCCGCGGCGGCCACGGGCGCCGCGGCGGGGACCGCGCTGCCGGTGCTGGGTCCCGCCGCGCGGGCGTGGCGCGACCACGAGGCGCCTCTCAGCCTGCCCGTCGATCGCGTGGTGCGCACCACGTGCTCCCCCAACTGCACCGGCAGCTGCGGCCAGCTCGCCTTCGTGCGCGACGGGGTCATCGTCAAGATCCAGCAGGCGGCGGACTACCCGGACCGCGCCTACGCCCCGCGGGGCTGCATGAAGGGCCTCAGTTACATCAACCAGATCTACGGCGCGGACCGGATCCTGACGCCGCTCATCCGCGACGGTGAGCGTGGCGCGGGCAGCTTCCGCCAGGCCACCTGGGAGGAGGCGCTCGACCGGGTCGCGGACGGCCTGCGCGCCATCGGCGACCGCTGGGGCTGGGACTCCATCCACGTCTTCGGCCAGGTGCCCGGCTCCGGCTACATCCAGAAGGGCGCCAACTACCGCGCGAGCGCGCTGCTGGGCATGACCCACGGCACCAGCTTCGACTTCAACGGCGACCTGCCGATGGGCATGCCCATCACCTTCGGCGTCCAGAACGCGGAGCACGAGGCCAAGGACTGGGCGAACAGCCGGTTCCTGCTGCTCATCGGCAGCAACCCGGTGGAGACGCGCATCCCCGACGTCCACTTCCTGTTCGACGCCATCGAGAACGGCGCCCGCCTGGTGGTCATCGACCCGACCTACTCCTCCACGGCCGCCAAGGCGGACGCCCACCTGCGCATCCGTCCCGGCACCGACGCGGCCCTGGGCCTCGCCCTGTGCCAGCAGGTGGTCGCTCAGCGCCTCATGGACGGCGCGTTCATGCGCACCTACACCGATGCGTCGCTGCTGGTGCGCGCCGACACGGGCAGGCGCCTGCTGGCCCGCGACGTCGACCCGGCCGCACCCGACCCGGGGTTCGTCGCCTGGGACGAGGCGGCGGGCGTCCCGCTCCTCGTGGGCACCGAGCGGCTCGGCTTCGACCCGGCGGGCACGCCCGCGCTCGAGGGCACGTTCGCCGTCAGCCTCGCGGACGGCACCACGGTGGAGGCGTCGCCGGGCTTCGCGCACGTCCTGCGGGAGCTCGCCACGTGGACCCCGGAGCATGCCCAGGAGGTCACCGACGTCCCGGCCGAGCAGATCGTGCGCCTGGCCCACGCGTACGGCTCCACGCACCCCGCGGCCATCCTGATGGGCGGCGGCGCCAACCACTGGTTCCACGGCGACCTCACCGGACGGGCGTTCGCGCTGCTCGCGGCGCTCACCGGCAACATCGGCCGCTCGGGCGGCGGCTTCTCGGTGTACGTCGGCCAGTACAAGGTGCGCGTGGACACGTCGCCCTGGTGGAACCCGGGCGGCACAAAGGCGAAGGTCTGCCCCAGCATCTACTTCGTCCGGGGTCGCACCGAGACGATGCACCCGGACGTGCCGTACCCGGCCCAGGGCTGGCACGGCCTGGTGTGCACGTTCGCCAACATGTTCGTGCAGTCCATGGACGTCAACCGGCTGCACCAGACGCTCGCAGGCCTGGACCTCGTGGTGGTCGTGGACCACCAGATGACCGAGACCGCGCGCTGGGCGGACGTGGTGCTGCCGGCCACCACCTGGTACGAGAAGACCGACCTGACCGCCTCGCCGCTCCACCCCTATCTCCAGCTCCAGCAGGCGGCCATCGACCCGGTGGGCGAGTCGCGGTCCGAGCTGTGGATGTGGCGGGAGATCATGCGCCGGGTCGCGCCGGACCTGGCTGCCGAGTGGTTCGAGGTGGACGAGGAGGCGGCCATCGAGATGATCCTGGAGGCGGGCGGCGGGCCGGGCGGGCCGACCGAGGGCATCACCCTCGCGGATCTCCGGGCGGGCCCCGTGCGCCTGCGGGTGCCCGACCCCGACGTCGCGTTCGTGGACCAGGTCCGCGACCGGGCACCCTTCCCGCCCCGGTCGCTGCCGGCGCCGCTGGAGAAGACCGCGACGTTCATCCCCACTCGGCGCATCGAGTTCTACAAGGACGACGACCGGTTCCTGGAGCTGGGCGAGGCGGTGCCGGTGTTCAGTCCCCCCTATGACGACACCGTCCATGACCCGGCCGACCACCCCCTCACGCTGCTCACGCCCCATTCCAAGTGGCGCATCCACTCGTCCTACGCCAACAACGCCTGGCTGGGCGAGATCCACGCCGAGCGACCCGAGGCGTTCCTGAGCCCCGTCGACGCCGACGCGCGCGCGATCGCCACGGGCGACGTCATCGAGCTGGCCAACACGCGGGGCGCCGTGCGGGCCTGGGCGCGCGTGACCGAGACGCAGCGACCGGGCTCGGTCACGCTCTACGAGGGCTGGTGGCCGCGCCAGTTCGCGGCCGGCAAGGGCGTCAACGAGCTCACCTCGTCGGCGGTCAACCCCATCCACGAGGCGCACTACGTGGGCAACATGTGGGCACCCAGCACCGGCTGGAAGGACTGTCGTTGCGAGGTCACGAAGGTCGGCAGTGCCGACGAGGCGAGCGCCGACGAGGCGGTCGGCAGTGGGACGGCCGATGCCTGACAAGGTCGC
>JADLHW010000007.1 GCA_020848615.1 Thermoleophilia bacterium | reverse complement strand
TCCTCGATCGGGAGCAGGAACGGCTTGTCGATCTCGCGCTCGGGCTCCGGGATGTAGTCGTCCACGGCGTCCATGAGCTCGACGATCTTCTCGGCAGCGGCCGCGTCGCCGTTCAGGGCGTTCAGGGCGGAGCCGGCGATCACCGGGATCTCGTCACCGGGGAACTCGTACTCGGACAGCAGCTCGCGGACCTCGAGCTCGACGAGCTCGAGCAGCTCGGGGTCGTCGACCATGTCGGCCTTGTTGAGGAAGACCACGATCGACGGCACGCCGACCTGACGGGCGAGCAGGATGTGCTCGCGGGTCTGCGGCATGGGGCCGTCGGCGGCCGACACCACCAGGATGGCGCCGTCCATCTGCGCCGCACCGGTGATCATGTTCTTGATGTAGTCGGCGTGGCCCGGGCAGTCCACGTGCGCGTAGTGCCGCTTCTCGGTCTCGTACTCGACGTGGGCGGTGGCGATGGTGATGCCGCGCTCCCGCTCCTCCGGCGCCTTGTCGATCTCGTCGTAGGCGATCGCAGCGCCGGTGCCCATGCGCTCGTTCAGGACCTTCGTGATGGCCGCCGTGAGCGTGGTTTTGCCGTGATCGACGTGGCCGATGGTGCCCACGTTCACGTGAGGCTTGGACCTGTCGAACTTCTCTTTGGCCATTCTCGATTGCTCCTGTCGGGCACTCGCGGCCGCGGCCATTCCGCGGGCCTGTGTTCCGGACGTAGAACCGGTCCCCGGCGCAAAACGCGCGGCCGCTAGGCCGCGCGGGAACAGCCGGGTGCTCCGTAAAGCCCGGGTAGATTAGCGACGCGAATAGGGGGTCGCAAGGGACCCGCACCCCCGGATGGAAGGTTCCGCGCCGCGGCTCGGCCGGGCATGGGTAGCATCGCAGATATGGACGCCGCGGGCCTCGTTCGCCGGTTGTCGGGGCATGTGTCCGGCGAGATCCGGGCCGATCCGGCCACGCTCGAGCTGTACTCGGCGGATGCGAGCCTCTACCGGCGCCGTCCCGCGGCGGTGCTCCGGGCGGCGCACGCCGACGACCTGGCGGCCGCCGTGGCGGCCTGCGCGGAGACCGGGATGCCGCTCACCATGCGGGGCGCGGGCACCAGCCTGGCCGGGCAGGCGGTGGGCCGGGGCCTGGTGGTGGACTGCTCCGCACTGTCGTGGTGCGCGGTGGATCCGGACGCGCGCGTCGCGCGCGTGGGCCCGGGCGCGGTGCTCGACGACCTGAACGCCGCCGCCGGCGTCCACGGGCTGGTCTTCGGGCCCGACGTGGCCACCGCGAGCCGGGCGACCCTCGGCGGGATGATCGCCAACAACTCCGCCGGCGCCCGATCGGTGGTGCACGGCCTCACCGCGGACGCCGTCGCGGTGCTCGAGGTGGTGCTGGCCGACGGCACGCGCGCGACCCTGCGGCGCGGCGCGGCGGCGCCGGCGGTGTTCGAGGGCTGCCGGCCCCTGGCCGGCGACTGGGAGGGGCCGTCGCTGCTGCGGCGCGTGTCGGGCTACAACCTCGACGCCCTCGCCGGCGACGACCCGGACTGGCCGCGGCTGCTGTGCGGCTCCGAGGGGACGCTCGCGGTCACCACGGGCGCCGAGCTGCACCTGGAGCCGCGGCCGATGGCGCGTGGGCTGGCCCTCCTTCCCTTCCCGGACGTCGACGCCGCCCTCGATGCGGTGGTGGACCTGCTGGCCGACGGTCCCTCGGCGATCGAGCTGCTGGACGAGGCCATGCTGGACCCCGCCAACCGGGCGCGCGCCACGGCGTCGCTCACCGGCTTCGGCGACGGCGTGGCGGCGATGCTGGTGGTGGAGCACAGCGGCGACCCGGATGACGTGCGCCGCAGGGTCCTCGCCACCACGGGGGCCGCCGCCGTGCTGGACCCGGAGGCCCAGGCGGGCGTGTGGGCGGTGCGGCGCTCCGGGATCGCGCGGGCGATGCGCGGGCTGGGGCCGGACCGGCCGGCGCCGGCCGACGCCAAGCCGCTGGCGTTCATCGAGGACCCGGCGGTGCCGCCGGCACGGCTGGCGGCGTTCGCCCGCGAGGTGCGGCGGCTGCTGGCCGAGGAGGGCGTGCCGGCGTCCTGGTACGGCCACGCCAGCGTGGGCTGCCTGCACATCCGCCCGGTGATCGACCTCCGCGCGCCGGGTGCCGCCGCCCAGGTGCGCCGCATCGCCGAGGCGGTCGCCGGCCTGGTGGTGGCCCACGGCGGGTCCCTGTCCGGCGAGCACGGGGACGGCCGCCTGCGCGGCGAGCTGCTGCCGTGCATGTACCCGCCGCGCACGATCGCGGCGTTCCGGCGCCTGAAGGACGCCCTGGACCCGGCGGGCATCCTCAACCCGGGCGTCATCGTCCGGCCGGAGCCGCTGGACGCCGGCCTGCGGCTGCTGGAGTCCCCGCCCCGCCGGAGCCATGCCACGGTCTCGAGCTTCGCCCCGCAGGGCGGCCTCGCGCGGGCGGCGGAGGCGTGCAACGGCAACGGGGCGTGCCGGGCCCGCACGGGGGTGATGTGCCCGAGCTTCCAGGCGCTCGGCGACGAGCGGCACGCCACGCGCGGACGGGCGGTGCTGTTCCGCGCGGCGCTGGAGGGCCGGCTGCCCGGGGGGCTCGCCGGCGACGGCCTGCACGAGGCGCTGTCGCTGTGCCTGTCCTGCAAGGCGTGCGCCGCCGAGTGCCCGGCGTCGGTGGACATGGCCCGCCTGAAGGTGGAGGCCCTCGCGCACCGGCACGCCCGGTACGGCGTGCCCCTGCGGGCCCGGGCGTTCGGCGACGTGCGGCGCCTGATGGCGTTCGGGGCGCGCCTCCCGGCGCCCGTGCTGCGCGCGGGCGCGCGGATCGCCGGGTGGCGCCTGGGCCGGCCGGTGCCGGTCCCGGTGCGGCCGCGCGGGTGGGGGCGCACGTACGGCTGGGGCGACATGCCCCGGGTCGCCCTGCTCGCCGACACGTTCACGACCCACCTGCATCCGCGCGTCGGGTCGGACGCCGTGATGGCGCTCACCGCCTGCGGCGTGCGGCCGGAGGTGGTGGACGCCGGCTGCTGCGGGCGCCCGTTGCTGTCGCAGGGCCTCGCGGACGCCGCCCGGCGGCGGCTGTCGGCGATGCTCGACCGCCTGGCTCCGCTGGCGATCGACGGGGTGCCGATCGTGGTGCTGGAGCCGTCCTGCTGGTCGATGCTCCTGGACGATGCGCCGAAGCTCCTGCCGGACGACCCGCGCGCCCGGTGGGTCGCGGACGCGGTGGAGACCTTCGAGCAGGCGGTGCTGCGCCTGGGCCTCACCCTGCCGCCGGCCCCCCGCCCGGGGACCGCCGTCGTGCATCCCCACTGCCACGCCCGGGCCCTCGGCGCCGGTGACCACGTCCTGGAGCTCGCGCGGCTGGTGCCCGGCCTGGAGGTGCGCCCCTCCGGCGCGGGGTGCTGCGGCATGGCGGGGTCGTTCGGCTACGAGCACCCGGAGCTGTCGCGCCGCATCGCCGAGGACCGGCTGCTGCCGGCCGCGCGGGCGGCCGACGTCGTGATCGCCCACGGCACGTCGTGCCGCCAGCAGGTGGGCGACCTGGCCGGCACGCCCACCCTGCATCCGGCGGAGCTCATCGCGAGGTCGCTCGGTGTCCCGTGACCGGCCGCGCGTGGCCGGGGGACTCGTCCCGGCCGGGGCGGCGAACCGGGTGCTGCTGGCAGCGGGGCGGCTCGGCCTGCCGGTGGCGGGGGTGTGGGTGCTGCGCACCCGTGGCCGCCGCACGGGACGGGTGCACGAGGTCCCCGTGATCCCGGTGGCGGTGGACGGCGCGGACCACCTGGTGGCGCCGCGCGGCACGACGGACTGGATGCGGAACCTCCTCGCCGGCGGCGGGGAGCTGCGGCGCGGCCGGCGGGTGCGGCGCGTGGCGGCCGCGGCGGTGGACGGCGAGGCCCGGGTGCGGGTGCTCACCGCGTACGTCACGGCGAACCGGCGCCGGAACGGGCGCTTCTTCGACCTGCCCGAGCGCTTCACCGCCGACGACGTGCGCCACATCGCCCACCGCCATCCGGTGGTGCGGCTGCGCTGAGCCCGGCCGCTCAGGCCGCCTCCGGGAACGCCGATATCCCCAGGGTGATGCGCCGCTCCCGCCCCGCCCGCCTGCGGCCCCGCACGGCCGCCGCCGTCATCCTCGTCGCGGGCCTGCTGGCCTCGCCCCTGGCGGCCGGCCAGGCCGGGACCGACTGGGCGGTCCGCACCCCGGCGGCGCCGAACGGCTGGCACGCGGTCGCGCACGGTGAGGGGCTGTTCGTGGCGGTCGCGCGCACGGGCGCCGGGAACCGGGTGATGACCAGCCCGGACGGCACCGACTGGACGGTGCGGGCGAGCGCCGCGGACAACGACTGGACCGCGGTGACGTACGGGCGCGGCATCTTCGTCGCGGTCGCGCGCACCGGGTCGGGGAACCGCGTGATGACCAGCCCCGACGGGATCTCCTGGACGCCCCGGGCGAGCGCCGCGGACGTCGACTGGACGTCGGTCGCCTACGGCAACGGCACGTTCGTGGCGGTCGCCCAGAACGGCGCCGGCAACCGCGTGATGACCAGCCCGGACGGCGTGACCTGGACGCTGCGGTCCACGCCCGCCGAGAGCTGGTGGACCTCGGTCGCCTACGGGGCGGGCGCGTTCGTCGCCGTCGGGACCACGCGGGCCGGGAACCACGTGATGACCAGTCCGGACGGCGCCACGTGGACCGAGCGCTCGACGCCCGCCGACAACTGGTGGAACGCCGTGGCGTACGGCGGCGGCGTGTTCGTCGCCGTCGGCACGGCGGGCACGGGCAACCGTGCGATGACCAGCCCGGACGGCGTCACCTGGACGCTGCGCGCGACGCCCGCGGACAACACGTGGTCGTCGGTGGCGTACGGGGACGGGGGCTTCGTCGCCGTGTCCGCGACGGGCACCGGGTCCCGGGCGATGACCAGCCCCGACGGGGCGGCGTGGACGCTGCGGTCCACGCCGGCCGACGCCTTCTGGCACTCGGTGGCCTACGGCGACGGCGTGTTCGTGGCCGTCGCGCACGGCGGCCCGGCCCGCGTGATGAGCAGCGGGACCCACGGCGCGGTGCCCGGCCCCGCCGAACCGGACACGGGCTCCGCCCCGTCCGGCGGCGGCTCGTCCCCCTCGCAGGGTCCGGCGGGCGGTGCGTCGCCGGCGCCGTCCCCCACCCCGGCGCACCCCTCGGTCCCGGTCCCGGTGCGGTCCCGCGGGCTGGTGACGCCGCTGGGCCCGCAGCCCGTGACCCGGCCGTCCGACCCGGCGGTGCGCGCGGCGTGCCCGCGGCACATCATCGTCCGCCTGCGGCTGCACCGCGCCGGCGCCCACACCTTCACGTTCATCAACCGGGCGACGGGCCGGCGCAGCCCGATGCTGCCGGGCACCGCCATCGCCGGCGCCGCCTCGGCCCGCCGCCGCAGCGCCGCGGTGGTGGTCACCGCCGTGCCGGGCCGGGCGCTGCGGCTGGTGGCGTGCGTGAACCGCCGCGCTCTTCCGCCGCGCGCCGCCGACATCCGGCTGCGCGTCGCGCACCGCTCCGACGACGGCACCCTGCGGGTGGCGCTGGTCAACCGGGCGGGCCGCCTGGTGTGACCGCGCGGGGGCGTCAGCCCTCGCGCATCCAGGGGTGCAGGCGGGCGAGCAGGGCCCGGCCCTGGTCCTCGCCCATGTCGATGGCCGTGCGGCTGCCGGCGCCCAGGCCCAGGTGCACCTGCACGCTGCAGAGGCCGCGGCGCCGCTGGAACGGCGAGCTGCGCACCCTGGTCGCGACGATCGCCCCGGGGTCCAGGCGCGAGTGCCGCCGGGCCAGCGACCCGGACCGCAGCACCAGCCACCGTCCGGCCGCGTGGCCCAGGTTCCGGTGCCGGTCGAACGCCACGGGGACCATCGCCGCCGCGGCAAGCGCGGCGAGGCCGGCCACCCACCACCAGCCCAGGACGGCGGCGCCGATCGCCACCGCGAGGGGCGGCACCGTCGCCCGCCCCACGCGCCGCGGGAGGCCCGACCGGGGGTGCGGCAGCAGGGGCGGCGCATCGCCGGGGGCCACCTCCGCCGTCACCCGCGCGATCTCGTCCGCGTCGGCCAGCGGCAGGAGCCGCACCCGCCCGGCGGAGTCGCCGTCCTTCGACACCCCGAAGCCCCCCACCGGCGCCACGATGGCCGCCATCCCCAGCGCGCGGCGCACGGGTGAGTCGCACACCTCCACGCCCAGCACGCGCCGGCGGTCCACCGTGGTGCGCCGCCGCGACAGGAGGCCGCGCACCGTCGCGAGGCGGGGGCCCTCGGCGCGCAGCTCGAACGCCCAGTCGGCGATGACGCTGCCGGCTGCCGCGAGCAGCGTGACGAACACGGCGGCGGCCGCCACGGCCAGCGCGATGCTCACGGCCGAGTGCGGCGCCCGGTCGGCCACCCGCCCGGCGCCGTCCCGCAGCAGGCCGTCGAGCCCGACGTCGTCGGCGAAGTTCAGCAGGCCGCCCGCCGCGGCCGCGGGCACCAGCACGAACCGGGCGGAGGTCGCCCCGGCGAGCGCCAGCCGCCCCGGGCGCATGGCGGCCAGCGGCGGCGGCGCGGCGGCGGCGGCGGTCGCGGCCGGCGCGTCCCCGGCGCGCAGCACGGCGTCGCGCAGCCGCTCCGCCTGGTCCCGTGAGACGGCGGCGAGGGCCAGCTCGCCCTTCTGGTCGCCGGCCGCGGCGGCCTCCACCCGGGCCCGCACGAGCCCGAACACCCGGTGCAGGACGGGTTCGTCCAGCGACACGCCGCGGATGCGCTCCAGGGGCACCACCCGGTTGCGGCGCACCAGGACCCCGGCGTCGACGACCAGCCGCCCGGCCTCCACCCGGTACCGGAAGCGCCACCACGACAGCAGCCCGTACGGCACGCCGGCCAGCAGCACCGCGGCGATCGCGACGGCGAGGACGGGCCGCGGGACGTCGGTGACGAGGCCGGCGAGCAGCAGGGGGACGGTGTTCCGGATGACCCGCACGCCGTACAGCACCGCGGCGAGCGGGTGCAGCCGCCCCTCGGCGGCGGCCCCGGTCACGTGGCGTCGTCCTCGTTCCCCGCGGCCTCGGCGATCCGCGCGGCGAGCGCGCGCGCGACGTCCGCGGCCAGCCCCGGGATGTGGGGGCTGCCCTCCCGCGAGGCGGTGCGCAGGTGCACGGACGCCAGCCCCGCCCGGCGCTCCATCGGGCCGCTGCTGGAGTCGACCGCCTGGATGCGGCTGTGCGGCACCACCTGCACGGTCCGCCACAGCCACCCGTGCGCGACGACCACGCCCTCCGGGAGGACGTCCCAGCGGTACCGCGCGTGGTACCGCGGCGGCCAGAGCACGCTGAACGCGGCGCCCGACGCGCCCCGCGCGAGGGCGCCGAGGGCGAACACGAGCGCCGCCGTGCGGTGGCCGGTGACCAGCAGCGCCACCGCGACGGCCCCGGGGATCGCCGTCGCGGCCGCCGTCGCCAGCCGGGCCTGCGTCGTCCACAGGCCGATGGCCCGCGGGTCGAGGGGCTGGGAGGGGTCCACCACCCGGTGTCCGTCGCCGGTCACGGGCGAATGATGCACGCGGCCCGCCGCCCGGGGTCCGACCCGCGCACGCCTGAACCGAACGTGAACACGTCTCGGGTCGTCAGGCGGACGGCGTCACGCGATCGCGTCCCCCGCCGGTCCCGGCGGCACCCCGGCCAGCGCGGTGAGCGCGGCGTCCACGAGGGCTTCGGTGTCCGGCCACGGGAACGCCGGCTTCGCGATCCGGAGGCTCACGATGCCGTGCAGCGCCGACCACAGCAGCACCGCGGTCGTGAACGCGTCGTGGGGGCCGGCGATGCCGGCGGCGGCCGCCCGGGTGATGCTCCCGACGAGGTCCTCGATGATCTCCGCGCCCGGGAGCTCCTGGAGGGTGAGCGGCCCCTTCGTGTCGGGCACCGAGCCGAACATCACGCGGTAGTTGCCCGGGTGGTCGGCGCCGAAGCGGCAGTACGCGCGGCCGCGCCGCCGCAGTTCCTCCGCGGGGTCCGCGGCCCGGGCGGCCGCCGCCTCGATCACGGCGCGCAGCTCGGCGAAGCGGGCGGCCTGGACCGCCTGCACCAGCGCGTGCTTGTCGGGGAAGTGCTGGTAGATGCTCGGCGCGGCCACGCCCGCCTCGGCCGCCACCGCCCGGAGTGACATGGCGTCCTCCGAACCGACGCGCTCGAACACCCGCCCGGCGGCGGCCACCAGCTCGTCGCGCAGCCGGGCCCCCTCGCCGCGCCGGTTCCGCGCACGTGCCGTGGGCGTCGCCTCGCCGCCAGCGTCCTGGATCATCGCGGCATGATCGCAGCGCGAGGCGGCCCGGTGGGCCGCGCGACGCTCAGGCGGGCCGGCGACGGCCGCCCAGGAGGCGGCGCAGGCGGGCCTGCTGCCACATCCCGAAGCCGCTCGCCACGAGCGCCGGGACCACGGCGATCGCGAGCAGGTCGCGGGCGCTCGAGGCGCCGACCACCGGACGGGCGTAGATGGCGAAGCCGGCCAGCGCTCCGGCGGCGAGGTGGACGATCCGGGTCGCGCGGCGCAGACGGCGAGGGTTCATCGGGAGGCCTCCGGGACGGCGAGAGATAACGCTCGTAACCTTACGCGCGTTATCTCATGTCGGTCAAGCACCCTCGGTCGATCGCGAACGTGCCGGGCCGACCCCGGGGTGTGCCACGGAGAGGGTGGCGCGATGGCGCACGTCGCGTTCATCGGACCGGCCCGGATGGGCTCCGGGATGGCGGCCCGCCTGCTCGGCGCCGGTGCACGTCGCGGCGCCGGCGACCGGAACGAGAGCGCCGTCATCGACGTGGCGCGCGGTGCGGCGCCGGGGGACCCGGCCGCGCCCTGAACCACGGCGGCCCCGCCGCCCGGGGTGGGCGACGGGGCCGTCGGAATCACATTCGCGGGGGGGGCGGCGTCAGTGCGCGGCGCCGACCTTCTGCTGGATCTCCTGCGCGATGGAGTTCGGGACCTCCATGTACTTCTCGAACTGCATCGTGAAGGTCGCGCGGCCCTGCGTGGCGGAGCGCACCGAGGTGGCGTAGCCGAACATCTCCGACAGCGGGACGGAGGCGTTCACGACCTCCAGGCCGCCCTGGCGGGGCTCGGTGCCCTGGATGCGGCCGCGGCGGCGGTTGAGGTCGCCAACCACGGTGCCCACGAACTCCTTCGGCGCGACGACCTCGACGGCCATCACGGGCTCCAGCAACGTGGGGCTCGCCTTGCGCGCGGCCTCCTTGAAGGCCATCGAGCCGGCGATCTTGAACGCCATCTCCGAGGAGTCGACCTCGTGGTAGCTGCCGTCCACCAGGCGGACCTTGATGTCCACCATCGGGTAGCCGGCCACCACGCCGCCCTCCAGGGCCTCGCGGATGCCCTGGTCCACCGCCGGGATGTACTCCTTCGGGATGGAGCCGCCGACGACCTTGCTCTCGAAGCTGTAGCCCGCGCCGGACTCGTTCGGCTCCAGGTCGATGTAGACGTGGCCGAACTGGCCGCGGCCACCGGTCTGGCGCACGAACTTGCCCTCGACCTTCCGCACCTCCTTGCGGATCGTCTCGCGGTACGCGACCTGCGGGGCGCCGACGTTGGCGTCCACGCTGAACTCGCGCATGAGGCGGTCCACGATGATCTCCAGGTGGAGCTCGCCCATGCCGGAGATGACGGTCTGGCCGGTCTCCTCGTCGGTGCGCACCCGGAACGTGGGGTCCTCGTCCGACAGGCGGCCGAGGGCGACGGTGAGCTTCTCCTGGTCCTGCTTGGTCTTCGGCTCGATCGCGAGGCCGATCACCGGCTCCGGGAACGTCATCTGCTCCAGGACGATGGGCGCCTGGGGGTCGCAGAGCGTGTCACCGGTGGTGGTGGACTTGAGGCCCACGGC
This sequence comes from Thermoleophilia bacterium, assembly GCA_020848615.1. Taxonomy (GTDB): domain Bacteria; phylum Actinomycetota; class Thermoleophilia; order Miltoncostaeales; family Miltoncostaeaceae. The sequence goes on along the minus strand of JADLHW010000007.1, from coordinate 32,253 downwards.
CGCGACGATGTCCCCGGCGGCCACCGAGTCCACGTCCTCGCGGTGGTTCGCGTGCATCATCAGGAGCCGGCCGATGCGCTCCTTGCGGTCCTTCGTGGCGTTGATGATGCCCGCGCCGCTCTGGGTGACGCCGGAGTACACGCGCAGGTAGGTGAGGCGGCCCACGTACGGGTCGCTCATGACCTTGAACGCCAGCGCGGCGAACGGCTCGCTCTCGCTGGACTCGCGGATGAGCTTCTCGTCCTCCTTGCCCGGCACCGAGCCCTCGGCGGGCGGCACCTGCAGCGGGGACGGGAGGTAGTCCACGATGGCGTCCAGCAGCGGCTGCACGCCCTTGTTCTTGAAGGACGAGCCGCAGAGCACCGGGGTGATCGCGTTGGCGAGCACGCCCTTGCGGACGGCCTCGTGCAGGCGCTCCGCGGTGATCTCGGACCCCTCCAGGTACGCCTCGGCGAGGTCGTCGTCGGTGTCGGCGAGGGCCTCGACGAGCCGCTCGCGGGCCGCCTCGGCCTCGCGCCGCATGTCCGCGGGGATCTCCGTGACGTCGGTCTCGGTGCCCAGGTCGTCCTTGTAGATCGTCGCGTTCATCGTGACGAGGTCGATGATGCCCTGGAAGTCGGCCTCGGCGCCGATGGGCAGCTGGATCGGCACGGCGTTGGCGCCGAGCCGGTCGATCATCGTCTGGACGGCCTTCGCGAAGTCCGCGCCGATGCGGTCCATCTTGTTGACGTACGCGATGCGCGGCACGCCGTACCGGTCCGCCTGGCGCCACACGGTCTCGGACTGCGGCTCGACGCCGGCCACCGAGTCGAAGAGGGCGACGGAGCCGTCGAGCACGCGCAGGGACCGCTCCACCTCGACGGTGAAGTCCACGTGGCCCGGCGTGTCGATGATGTTGATGCGGTGGTCGCGCCAGAAGCACGTGGTGGCCGCGGAGGTGATGGTGATGCCGCGCTCCTGCTCCTGCGCCATCCAGTCCATCGTCGCCGCGCCCTCGTGCACCTCGCCCATCCGGTGCAGACGACCGGTGTAGTAGAGGATCCGCTCGGTCGTGGTGGTCTTCCCGGCATCGATGTGGGCCATGATGCCGATGTTGCGCACCCGGTCGAGGGGCACCTTCTTCACGGTCGACACGCTCTGATCACCTGCCCTCTCTGACGACGACCGACGCACGCGACCAAGGCGCGTGCGCGGCGTGGAACTTCACGATCCCAGCGGTGGCACTGACGGGGCCCCGGCGAGGGGGCCCGCCGCTACCAGCGGTAGTGCGCGAACGCCCGGTTCGCCTGCGCCATGCGGTACAGGTCGTCCTTGCGCTTGAAGGCGCCGCCCTGCGAGCCGAGGGCGTCCAGCAGCTCGTTGGCGAGCCGCTCGCTCATCTGCTTCTCGCGGCGGGCACGGGAGAAGGAGACGATCCAGCGGACGGCGAGGGTGCGCCCGCGGCGCGGCTGGACCTCGATCGGCACCTGGTAGGTGGCACCGCCGACGCGGCGCGACTTCACCTCGATGAGGGGGGTGACGTTGCGGATCGCTTCCTCCGTGACCTGCACCGGGTCACGGCCCGTGCGGTCGCGGATGCGCTCGAGGGCGTCGTAGACGACGCGTTCGGCGACGGACTTCTTGCCGTCACGCAGGATCTTGTTGATCAGCTGGGTGACGAGGGTGCTGTTGAACACCGGGTCCGGATCGATGGTCCGGCGGGCGATTGCTGCGCGACGTGGCATATGTGGCTACTTCGGGGTCTTGGCGCCGTACTTGGAGCGCGCCTTGCGTCGGCCGGACACGCCGGCGGCGTCCAGAGCCGCCCGGATCACCTTGTACCGCACACCCGGCAGGTCCTTCACGCGGCCACCGCGGACCAGCACCACCGAGTGCTCCTGGAGGTTGTGACCCTCACCCGGGATGTAGCACGTGATCTCCATCTGGTTCGTCAGACGGACACGGCACACCTTGCGAAGCGCGGAGTTCGGCTTCTTGGGCGTGGTCGTGTACACGCGGGTGCAGACGCCGCGCTTCTGCGGAGCGCCCCGCAGGGCCGGCGTCGAGGTCTTGCTGGTCTTGGGCGTCCGACCCTTGCGGACGAGCTGGTTGATCGTCGGCACGATCGCCTTTTGTCGCGGTTGAAAGCAGTGCGTGACCGGCCGCTCGCCGAGCGGCCGGGGGACGTTAGCACACGCGCACGCACCGGGGTTCGCCCCGGCGGCGGGGTGCTGCGGAGGGTGAACCCTACCGTGCGGGGGACGGCGACGTGAGGTCCAGCCGCACCCGCGACCGGTACCCCACCGCGCCCTCCAGGGACATGTCGTTGTCCAGCCGCACCGGCACGCCCAGGCGCGGCGCCCACCACATGCGCTCGGTGCGCGGCCCGCCGTGCGCGCCGCTGGTGCGCGTGCGCGTCTCGATGAGGAACGTCGTCTCGGGGGTGCCCGCCACCACGAGGGTCTCGCGGCGCACCACGCGGGCGGTGCCCGTCGTGCGCAGCTTCCACGCCGAGTACGCCACGTCCCACGTCTGGCCCACGCGGGGGCGCACCGGGATGGCGGGCACCGCGGGGGTGAGCGGCCGGCGGTCGTCACGGCCGATGCGCAGGAACGTCACGTCCACGCGGCGCCAGGTCGCCCGGATCCACCGCGACCCGACGGCGTACCGCACGGCCTCGATGTGCTCGGCGCTGATGCGCAGCTCCGCCTGGAAGCCCTCCGGCGTGGTGGTGACGATGTACCGGGCCTGGGACGGCACGTCCCGGTCGATGGAGACGGGGCCGAGGTGCGCGGTCTCCGATCCGGACGCCGCGTAGCTGTAGACCCCCGGGGCTGGCGCGTCACCGGTCGCGATCCCGGCGACGCCGGTGTCGCGGAACTCGTCGACGGCGGTCGCGACGGAGACCTCGGTGGAGGTGCTGGCCGTCTGCCACGCCCAGGCTCCGGCGGCGACCAGGGCGAGGGCGGCGACGGCGGCGGAGAGGGCCGGGACGGGTCGGGTGATCCGGTGCTCCACGGGGCATCACGGTACCCCCGGGCCTGTTGCCCGCAATCGGGGTTTCACCGCACGTGCAGCGTGATTGCTACCGTCGTCGCAGTGAGCACGGCCGCATTGGCAGACATCCTCCCCGTCGCGGGTCCGCAGGCCGAACCGCCGGTCGCCCCGCGGCTCGAGCTGCTGCGCCCCCGCCCCCGGCGGCGGGTGGCCCAGCGGACCCAGCGTCACCCCTCGTGGCTGTGGGCCGTGCTGCTGTCGGCGGTGCTGCTGGCCATCCCCCTGGGGGCGGCCAGCAATGAACCGTCCACGGCCGCCGCGGCGGGCGGCGACACCCTCATCGACGACGGCCCGTTCGACGCGGAGTGGCCCATGCAGGTGGAGGTCCGCGTGGCGAGCTCCGAGCGGTCGGGTCCCATCGTGGACCTCGGAGACGGGTCGCTGGCGCTGGGCGGCCCCAACGGCGGGCGCCTCGCGAGCGGCGTGCGGCTGCCGGTGGCCGGCACCGGCTACTACACCTACGACCCGGCGACGCAGTCCACGCCGCAGTCCCCGGACCGCCGGTGGGGCACCGCGATGCTCGTGTCGCAGGTGATGAGCCTGGGCCGCTGGTGGGCGCAGGCCCACCCGGACCTGCCGCCGCTGGGCATCGGGGACCTGTCCCGTGAGCGCGGCGGCTCGTTCACCGGGCCCGGCGTGGGGCACAGCTCGCACCAGAACGGGTTGGACGTCGACATCCGCCTGCCGCGCCGCGACCGCGTCATGGGGTCCGCGAACCCGTCGAACTACGACCGGGACCTGGCGCAGCAGGTGGTGGACCGGCTGGTGGAGCAGGGCGCGTCGCTGGTGCTCATCGGCCCGAGCCTGGACCTCACCGGTCCCGGGGGCATCGTCATGCGCTGGCCGGCGCACGACGACCACCTCCACGCCCGGTTCCCCGACCCGGACGGCACGGGCAACTGATCAGCCCGTACCGGCGGACCCGGTTCCCCGGAGCCGTCGGGAGGATCGCCGCAGGCGCCTGCCGCCGACGAACAGCAGCGACGGCACGAAGGCGACCACCGCCAGGGCCAGCAGGACCCTTCGCGCCGTTCCCGAGCCCGCGGGCGTCGCCGCCGGCACCGGCGCGACCGCGGCATCGTCGATGTCCACGGTCCCGACCCGGTCGAGGGCGATCCCGAAGCTGAGGTGCGTGACGCCGTCGGCGATGGGCGGCGTGGTCCAACTGGCCTCGCGCCAATCCCCGGCGGCGCCGAGTCGCGCGGATCCGCCGAGGTACCCCCACCCGCCCTCGCGGTCGCGGGCGAACACCACCAGGCGCGGAGCGGAGTCCGACCGGTACCAGGCATGGCCGCCACGGGGCCGACGCCGGCCGCCAGTGCGACGGCCAATCGGCGCCTGCGGCGGCCGGGCCGCCGGGCGATGGCGGGGCGCGGGTCGGCGCCCGGCACCTGGGGCCCCGGCGGCGGGGTACCGGGCCCCGGGGCGGACGCCGATGATGCGGACCCGACCACGCGGCCGGCGGCCATGACGTGCCGGGCGCTTGTCCTGACCGCGGAGATCAGGATCCGAAACATTTCCTCACGAGGGGTCGGATGGACCGTCGGGGCGCACCGGCCCGGTGTGGGTGCGTCGCCCGCGCCGATCAGCATCGGGTCCCGGCGGCGGCGTGTGACCATCGGTTCAGAGGGCATGCGCACTCCCCATATGGACGGGGGCGCGTCATCCCCGCCGTCGCCCGCTACCCTCCGCGCATGGCACGCAAGGTGAGTGACGGGGACACCTCCCCCCGTCTGGACGAGCAGGGCATCGAGCGCTTCGAGGTGACGCAGGCAACGGACGGCGCCCAGGAGGTGCTGCTGGCCGCGGTGCGCGATGTGATCTCAGGGGCCGGCAACGACGACCTCGCCGCGGTGGCGCGGTGGCTGCAGGCCGTCGCCGGCGGCGTCTCCGCCGATGACGCGCAGGCGATGGCCCGCCTCGCCGCCGCCGACCTGGCGATGTACGGCACGCCGCCCCTCCATCAGGACGACATCCTGGTGAAGGACTGGCGCACCGCGGTCTACCCGTACCAGAACCTCATGGCGCGGAAGACCTACGAGAAGCAGAAGTACCGGCTGCAGGTCGAGCTGCTGAAGCTGCAGGCCTGGGCGAAGGAGTCCGGCGAGCGCGTGGTGATCCTCTTCGAAGGCCGCGACGCGGCGGGCAAGGGGGGCACCATCAAGCGGTTCATGGAGCACCTCAACCCGCGCGGATCCCGGGTGGTGGCGCTCGAGAAGCCCAGCGAGACCGAGCGCGGGCAGTGGTATTTCCAGCGCTACATCCAGCACCTGCCCACCGCCGGCGAGATCGTCCTGTTCGACCGCTCCTGGTACAACCGCGCCGGCGTCGAGCGCGTCATGGGCTTCTGCACCAACGACGAGTACCACGAGTTCATGCGCCAGGCGCCGGAGTTCGAACGGCAGCTGGTGCGCAGCGGGACGCACCTCATCAAGTTCTGGTTCTCCGTGAGCCGCGAGGAGCAGCAGCGCCGCTTCGCCGAACGGCAGCGCCACCCCCTGAAGCAGTGGAAGCTGTCGCCCATCGACCTCGCGTCCCTCGACAAGTGGGACGTCTACACGGAGGCGAAGGAGGCGATGTTCCTGCACACCGACACCGCCGACGCCCCATGGGTGGTCATCAAGTCGGACTGCAAGAAGCGCGCCCGCCTGAACGCCCTGCGGTACGTGCTGCACCGCCTCCCCTACACCGACAAGGACCTGTCCCGCATCGGCCAGCTCGACCCGCTGCTGGTGGGCCGGGCGAGCGTCGTCCACGAGGACGGCGGGCCCGACGGGGACGCCCTCATCTGAGTTGCGCGGTGGGCCCGCCGCCGCGGCGGCGGGCCGCGCGGCGCGCCCACCGGACCCCGCCCCGCCGCCCCGGGGACCGGCGGACCGGTCATGATCCCCGCCACATGACCACCGAGACCGAACCCACCTGCCCGCGCCATCCCGGCGTGGAGACGCTGCTGTCCTGCACGCGGTGCGGGGCACCTGCGTGCCCCGACTGCCTGGTCACCAGCGCGGTCGGCAGCCACTGCATCGACTGCGTCCGCGGCCAGCGCCGTGAGCGCACCGTCGCCGCCCGCGCCGAGAGCCGCCTGTTCCGCCCGGGCCCGGTGTTCTACCTCCTGGTCGCGGCGTTCGCCGGGGCCTGCGGGTGGGCGGCCGCCACGCCGATCACCACCGTGGGACCCTCCATCGGGGACCGCATCGCGCCGATCCTGGTGGTCATCCTCGGCTGGATCGTGTCGCTGTGCATCCACGAGTGGGCGCACGCCGCGGTGGCGTACCGCGGCGGCGACCGCACCGTCGCCGAGAAGGGCTACCTCACCCTCGACCCCCGCCACTACGCCGACCCCATCTGGTCGGTGGCGATGCCGATCGCCTTCCTCATCCTCGGCGGCCTCGGCCTGCCGGGCGGCGCGGTGTGGATCGAGCGGCACCGCATCAGGTCCCGCCGCGTGCAGAGCCTGGTGTCGCTCGCCGGCCCCGCGACCAACATCGTGTTCGGGGTCGCGGTGCTCGCCGTGGTGCGGTCGGGCATGGTGGACGGCTCCCCGGTGCTCCGGTTCGCCCTGGCGTACCTCGGGCTCCTGGAGTTCGCCACGGCCCTGCTCAACCTCATCCCGATCCCCGGCCTGGACGGCTACGGCGCGATCGAGCCGTACCTCCCGCACGGGGTGCGCATGATGCTGCGCCCCATCGCCCAGTACGGGATCATCGTGCTGTTCTTCGTGTTCGTCTCCACCGACGCCGGGAACTGGCTGTGGGACGCCGCCCGGTGGGGCACGGGCCTCATGGGCGTGGACGACGTGACCGTCGCCCTCGGCCAGGTTCTCACGGACCTGGACCTCACCTAGGCGCGGAACGACCGGGGGGCGCCTCGCGGCGCCCCCCGGGTGGTGCTCACTGCTCGGCCGGGGTCTCCGGCTCGAAGTGGTAGGTGCCGCCGTCGTCCCCGAGGGACGGCAGGACGAACGTGTCGTCGTCGTCCATCTCGGCGTACGGCTCCTCCAGGTCGAACTCCAGCAGCGCCGGGGCGCGCCGGGCGGGCTCGATCTCCAGCTGGCGGTACCGCCGGAGCCCCGTGGCCGCCGGGATGAGCTTCCCGATGATCACGTTCTCCTTCAGGCCGCGCAGCTTGTCGGTCTTGCCCTCCAGCGCCGCGTCCGTGAGGACCTTCGTGGTCTCCTGGAACGAGGCGGCGGAGAGGAAGGACTCCGTCGCCAGGGACGCCTTGGTGATGCCCAGGATGAGCGGCTCGTACGACGCCTGGGCGTCGTCGACCTCGCGCTCCATGTCGGCGTCCGTGCCCGACCAGTCCCCGGCGGCGCGGGCGGCCAGCAGCTGCTCGAACCGCTCGCGCGCCGCACGGGCGTTCTCGCGGAAGAGCACCGGCTTGTCCACCAGCTGGCCCGGAAGGAAGCTCGTGATGCCCGGGTTCTCGATGCGCACCTTGCGGAGCATCTGCCGGACGATCACCTCGATGTGCTTGTCGTTGATGTCCACGCCCTGCGAGCGGTACACGTTCTGGACCTCGCGGACCAGGTACAGCTCGGTCTTGGTGGAGCGGTCCCGGCGGGTGCCCGCGGGCAGCAGGAAGCGGCCCGGGACGACCTCCATGCCCACCTCGATGTGCGGCATCGGACGATCGGCGGGGAGCCGGAGGAGCCGCACCGAGGTGCCGGCCTCCGTCGCCACCTCGACGCGGAGCCAGCGCTCCGGGCGGTCGGTGACGGCCTTCTCCTCGCTGATCTTCGTGACGGTCCCGAGGACGCCCAGGGCCACGCCCGAGGTCGCCTCCAGGATGTCGGTGGGGAACGCCGACCCGATGGTGAGCAGCGTGCCCGCCGTCACCCAGTCGCCGTCGTTCACCACGATCTGCGTGCGCTTCGGCACCGCGTGGGCGTGCTCCCGCACCGGCTCGCGGTTCGCGCCGGTGCCGGCGTCCTCGACCGGGATGTACTCCGGCTCCACGATCGTGAGGGTCGCGGCGCCGGGCCGCGTCTCGTCGTCGATGATCCGGATCCACCCGTCGACCTTCGCCACCACGGCGAGGGCCTTCGGCTTGCGGGCCTCGAAGAGCTCCACGACGCGCGGGAGGCCGTGCGTGATGTCGGCCCCGGCGACGCCGCCGGTGTGGAACGTCCGCATGGTGAGCTGGGTGCCCGGCTCGCCGATCGACTGGGCGGCGATGATGCCCACCGCGTCGCCGGGCTCGCAGAGCCTGCCGGAGGCCGGGTTGCGGCCGTAGCAGCTGCTGCACACCCCGAAGTCGCTGCGGCACTTCAGCGGCGACCGGACGACGACCACCGCGTTCCGCGGCTTCCCGTCCTCGGTGCGGCAGGCGGTCTGGATCTCCTGCGCCATGTCGTTGGTGATCAGCGTGCGGCCGGCGAGCTCCGGGTCGGCCTGCTCCTCCTCGGAGCGCAGGTCGATGATGACCTCGCCCGTCACCGCGTCGGTGACCGGGCCCTGCATCACGCGGCCCGCGAGGCTCAGGTTGAGCTGGCCGTCGCGGAACACCGTGGCGTCGATGCCGTCGGTGCTGCCGCAGTCGTTCTCACGGATGATCATGTCCTGGGAGACGTCCACCAGACGCCGGGTGAGGTACCCGGAGTCCGCCGTCTTCAGGGCGGTGTCCGCGAGGCCCTTCCGCGCGCCGTGCGTCGAGATGAAGTACTCGAGCACCGAGAGCCCCTCCATGAAGTTGCTCTTGATGGGGCGCTCGATCGTCTCGCCCTTCGGGTTGTTCATGAGGCCGCGCATGCCGGCGAGCTGCCGGATCTGCTTGAAGGACCCACGGGCCCCCGAGTTGGCCATCATGTAGATCGGGTTGAGGCGGAAGAGGTGGTCCTCCATGGCCTTCGCGACCTCGTCGGTGGCGCGGTCCCACAGGGACACCACGGCCTCCTTGCGCTCCTCCACGCTCATCTCGCCGCGCGCGAAGTAGCCCTCCACCTCCTCGAGCTCCTCGTCGTACCGCGCGAGGATCTCCGCCTTGTTCGGCGGGATGACGATGTCGTTCTTGCTCACCGTGATGCCGGACAGGCTCGCGTAGCGGAACCCGAGGGCCTTGAACGAGTCGAGCACCATCGACACGGAGGTGGGCCCGTACAGGTTCACCATCTCCTCGATGAGGTCCGTGACCTCGCGCTTGGTGAACGTCCGGTTCGTGCGCGGGAACGGCAGCTCGGCGAGCACCTCGGGGCCCACGACGTGGGCGAGGTTCGCCTCGATCTCCTGGTTGAACACGACGCGGCCCGCGGTGCTGATCTCACGGATCCCGTTCTCACGGTCGCGCAGCTGCACGACGTCCTGCAGGCCGATGTGCCCGGCGTCGTACGCGGCGAGCACCTCGCCCACCGAGCCGTACACCGGGGCGTGCTTCGGCAGGCCCGCCCGCGTGAACGGGTCCTTCGTCCAGCCGTCCTTGTCCGGGTACCGGCGGTCGTCGCCCTCGAAGCGCGCCTCCGTGCCCTTCGGGAGCTTCCATTCGCGGGTGGTGTCGTCGACGAGCTCCACGAGCTCCATCGCGCGGCCCTTGCCCTCCGCATTGGTCTCCCGCACGTCCAGCGCGCGGCAGTACGTGAGGTAGTAGAGGCCCAGCACCATGTCCTGGCTGGGGACGGCGATGGGCCGCCCGTGCGCCGGGGACAGGATGTTGTTCGCGGACAGCATGAGGATGCGGGCCTCGGCCTGCGCCTCCACCGACAGCGGGAGGTGCACGGCCATCTGGTCGCCGTCGAAGTCCGCGTTGAACGCGGTGCAGACCAGCGGGTGGATCTGGATGGCCTTGCCCTCCACCAGCACCGGCTCGAAGGCCTGGATGCCGAGGCGGTGCAGCGTGGGCGCGCGGTTCAGGAGGACGGGGTGCTCGTTGATGACCTCCTCGAGCACGTCCCACACCTCGGGAACCATGGCGTCCACGAGCTTCTTGGCCGCCTTGATGTTCATCACCTGCTTGCGCTCCACGAGCCGGCTCATGATGAACGGCTTGAAGAGCTCCAGGGCCATGAGCTTCGGCAGGCCGCACTGGTGGAGCCGCAGCTCCGGGCCCGCCACGATCACGGAACGGCCGGAGTAGTCCACGCGCTTGCCGAGCAGGTTCTGCCGGAAGCGGCCCTGCTTGCCCTTCAGCATGTCGGACAGCGACTTCAGCGGCCGGTTGCCCGGGCCGGTGACGGCGCGGCCGCGGCGGCCGTTGTCGAACAGCGCGTCGACGGCCTCCTGCAGCATCCGCTTCTCGTTGTTCACGATGATCTCGGGCGCGCCGAGGTCCAGAAGCCGCTTCAGGCGGTTGTTCCGGTTGATGACGCGGCGGTACAGGTCGTTCAGGTCGCTGGTCGCGAACCGGCCGCCGTCGAGCTGCACCATCGGGCGGAGCTCCGGCGGGATGACCGGCACGGCCTCCAGGATCATCCACTCCGGGCGGTTCTCGCTGCGCCGGAACGCGGACACGACCTTGAGGCGCTTCAGGGCGCGCGCCTGGCGCTGGCCCTTGCTGTTCTGGATGGTCTCGCGCAGGAACTCGGCCTCGCGGTCCAGGTCGATGCGCTCCAGCAGCTCGCGGATCGCGGCGGCGCCCATGCCCCCGCGGAAGTACTCCCCGAAGCCGTACTGGGAGCCGAAGCGGTCCCGCATCTCGCGGAACAGCTGCTCGTCGGACTCGATCTGGCGGGGCGTGAGGTCCTTGAACGTGATCCAGGCGCGCTGGACCCGGTCGATCGCCTCCTCGGTGTACCGCTCGATGTCCTTGATGGACACGTCGGTGTCACGGCGCAGCTCGGTCTCGGCCTGCCGCTTGTCGGCGTCCGTGAGCTCCCGCTTGGCGGTGGGGTCCTCGCTGGTGCGGTCCCGCTCCAGGTCGTCGAGCCAGTAGTTGTCGTCGTCCGAGAACCCGTCCCGGTCGATCTCCCCGCGCAGGTACTGCTGCCGGCGCTCCAGGCGCTCCTGCAGCTCCACGATCCGCTCCTCGCGATCCTGGTTGTACTGCTCGATGGCCTCGTTGATGCGGTCCTGGAGCATGTCCAGGTCCTCCGCCCGCTTCTCGTCGTCGACCCACGTCACGATCGAGGCGGCGTAGTACAGGACCTTCTCGAGCTCCTTCGGGGCGATGTCCAGCATGTAGCCGATGCGGCTGGGGACGCCCTTGAAGAACCAGATGTGCGACACCGGCGCGGCCAGGTCGATGTGGCCCATGCGCTCGCGGCGCACCTTGGCCCGGGTCACCTCGACGCCGCAGCGCTCACAGATGATGCCCTTGTACCGGACGCGCTTGTACTTGCCGCAGTAGCACTCCCAGTCCTTCGTCGGACCGAAGATCTTCTCGCAGAAGAGCCCGTCCTTCTCCGGCTTGAGGGTGCGGTAGTTGATGGTCTCGGGCTTGGTGACCTCGCCCGAGCTCCACGCCCGGATCTGCTTGGGGGAGGCCAGGCCGATCGAGATGGTGTCGAAGTTGTTGATGTCGATCACGTGCGCTCGCTCCTTCTCGCGACGGGCGGCGCGTGCACGCGCGCCGCTCGAGGTGGGTTCGCCTCGAGAGGCCCACCGGGGATGGCGTCAGCCGCCCCCGGTGGGCGCTCCCGTCAGCTCTCGGCCTCTTGGTCCCCCGTGGCGTCGGCGGTCTCGGCGCCGGCGGTGATCTCCGCCGGGGCCTGCTCCCCCTCGCCCTCGGTGTCGCCCTCGCCCTCGCCCTTGCCGGCGCCCATGCCGCCGGACAGGTCGATGCCGAGCTCCTCGGCCGCGCGGAGGAGGTCGTCGTCCTCGTCGCGCCCGGTGAACTCCGGCCCGCTCTCGCCGTGGACCTTCACGTCGAGCGCGAGGCTCTGCATCTCCTTCAGGAGCACCTTGAAGCTCTCCGGGATGGAGGGCTCCTGGATGTTCTCGCCCTTCACGATGGCCTCGTAGGCCTTCACGCGGCCCACGGTGTCGTCGCTCTTGATGGTGAGCATCTCCTGCAGGGTGTAGGCGGCGCCGTACGCCTCCAGGGCCCACACCTCCATCTCACCGAAGCGCTGACCGCCGAACTGCGCCTTGCCGCCCAGCGGCTGCTGGGTGACCAGGGAGTACGGGCCGGTGGAGCGCGCGTGGATCTTGTCGTCCACCAGGTGCAGGAGCTTCAGCATGTACATGTAGCCGACGGTGACCTTCCCGTCGTACGGGTCGCCGGTGCGCCCGTTGAACAGGCGCATCTTCCCGGAGCAGCGCCGCCCCGCCCGGTCCCCGTCGTCGATCGACAGCTGGATCGGGGTGTCGTGGCTGGTCTGCCAGTCGATGAGCGCCTGGTCGACGTCCTCGGGGGTGGCGCCGTCGAACACCGGGGTGGCGACGAACGTCCGCTCCAGGGCGTCCCCGTTCTCCGCGCCGCCCACGAACCAGCCGCGGTTCGCGGCCCAGCCGAGGTGCGTCTCGAGCACCTGGCCGATGTTCATGCGGCTCGGCACGCCGAGGGGGTTGAGGATCATGTCGATGGGCGTGCCGTCCTCCAGGAACGGCATGTCCTCCTCCGGCACGATCTTCGAGATGACGCCCTTGTTGCCGTGGCGGCCGGCGAGCTTGTCGCCCTCCGCGATCTTGCGGCGCTTCGCGACGTAGACGCGCACCAGCTGGTTCACGCCCGGCGCGAGGTCGTCGCCGTTGTCACGGCTGAAGACCTTCACGTCGATGACCTTGCCGCCCTCGCCGTGCGGGACCTTCAGGGAGGTGTCGCGCACCTCGCCGGCCTTCTCCTTGAAGATGGCGCGGATGAGCTTCTCCTCCGCCGTCAGCTCGGTCTCGCCCTTCGGGGTGACCTTGCCGACCAGCAGGTCCCCGGAGCCCACCTCGGCCCCGATGCGGACGATGCCGCGCTCGTCGAGGTCCTTCAGGGACTCCTCGGAGCGGTTCGGGATGTCGCGGGTGATCTCCTCGGCGCCCAGCTTGGTGGTGCGGGCGTCCACCTCGTACTCCTCGATGTGGATCGAGGACAGCACGTCGTCCTTGACGAGCCGCTCCGAGATGATGATGGCGTCCTCGAAGTTGTAGCCCTCCCAGGACATGAAGGCCACGAGGATGTTCTTGCCGAGGGCCAGCTCACCGCAGTCCGTGGAGCTGCCGTCCGCGAGGACGTCGCCCTGCTGGACGAGGTCCCCGAGGCGCACCAGCGGCTTCTGGTGGATGATCGTGCCCTGGTTGGAGCGCTTGAACTTCTCGAGCTCGTAGCTCTCCAGCTCGCCCTGGTCGTCCTCGACGATGATGTGCTCGGCGTCGACCTTCGCCACCGTGCCGGTGCTGCGGGACACGACGACGTCACGGGAGTCCAGGGCGGCGCGGCGCTCCATCCCGGTGCCCACCAGCGGGGCCTCGGTGATCATGAGCGGCACGGCCTGGCGCTGCATGTTCGCGCCCATGAGCGCGCGGTTCGCGTCGTTGTGCTCCAGGAACGGGATGAGGGCGGTGGCGACGGAGACGATCTGCTCCGGCGACACGTCCATGTAGTCCACCTCGTCCGGGTCGGCGAGGTACGGCTCGCCGCCGCGGCGGCACAGGACCGGCCCCTCGAGGCGGCCCTTGGCGTCCATCGGGGCGTTCGCCTGGGCGATGACCTTGTGCTCCTCCTGGGTGGCGTCCAGCCACTCCAGCGTCTCGGTGACGACGCCCTTCTGCACCTTGCGGTACCGGGTCTGGATGAACCCGAACTCGTTCACCGTGGCGTAGGAGCCCAGCGAGCCGATGAGGCCGATGTTCGGGCCCTCCGGCGTCTCGATGGGGCACATGCGCCCGTAGTGGGTGGTGTGCACGTCACGCACCTCGATGGGCGCGCGCTCGCGGGTGAGGCCGCCCGCGCCCAGCGCCGACAGGCGCCGGCGGTGGGTGAGGCCCGCCAGGGTGTTCGTCTGGTCCATGAACTGCGACAGCTGGGAGGAGCCGAAGAACTCCTTCAGCGCCGCCACCACGGGCCGGATGTTGATGATCGTCTGCGGCGTGATGGTGTCGACGTCCTCGGTGCTCATCCGCTCCCGGACGACGCGCTCCATCCGGTAGAGGCCGATGCGGAAGGCCTCCTGGATGAGCTCGCCCACGGTGCGCAGGCGCCGGTTGCCGAAGTGCTCGTACTCGTCGAGCTCACCGCTGATCTCGTCCCGCGGCATGACGAGCGAGTCCGCCGCGTAGTCCTTGCTGTCCTCGGGCACGCCGATGCGGATGGGCAGGTCCACGAGGCGCCGGATGAGGTCGACGAGGTCGTCGCTCATGCCGGAGATGCGACCCGTGAACCGCGGGTTCGTGAGGGTGCGGACCTCGGCGTCCACGCTCGCGTCGAGGCGGGCGTTGAGCTTGTAGCGGCCCACGCGGGTGAGGTCGTAGCGCTTGGGGTCGAAGAACAGCGACCGCACGAGCGACTTGGAGTTGTCGATCGTGGGCGGCTCGCCCGGGCGCTGCTTCTTGAACACCTCGACGAGGGCGTGCTGCATGAGCTCGCCCGCGCGCCCGTCGATGCGCTTCTCGACCTTGGCGATCTCCTCGTCGATCCGCTGGCGCTCGTCGGCGGGGAGGTTGTCGATGTCGACGTTCAGCTGCCGCATCTCCTCCACGAGCTTCGCGAGCTCGTTGAGGCTCTTGCGGTCGCCGGCCTGCGGGGCGCCCTCCGTGGAGTCCTTGTCCAGGGTCATCTGGATGTAGGGGTTCACGCGGTCCGGGTCGTCCGGGTGCCGGAACAGGTTCGCGACGTCGTCGCGCGAGTAGCCGAGGGCGAACAGCAGCGTCGTCACCGGCAGCTTGCGCTTCCGGTCGATGCGGACGTTCACCTGGCCCTTCTTGTCGATCTCCAGCTCGACCCACGATCCGCGGGACGGCATGAGGTTCGCGATGAAGACCTGCTTCTCCGGGTCCTTCGGTTCCATCACGTAGGCGCCCGGGGAGCGCACGAGCTGGGTGACCACGACACGCTCGGTGCCGTTGATGATGTAGGTCCCCCAGTCGGTCATGAGCGGCAGGTCGCCCATGAAGACCTTCTGCTCCCGGATCTCCCCCGTCTCCCGGTTGATGAAGGCGACCTCCATCGTGAGCGGGGCGGCGTAGACGAGATCCTTCTCGCGGCACTCCTTGATGTCGTTGTTCGGCACGATGTGGTCCAGCGGCATGCCGGGTTCCCAGCCGCCGATGGTGTACTTGCCGAACTGCACGGCGAGAGTGCCCGTGAAGTCCTCGATTGGGGAGATGTCGTCGATCGTCTCTCGCAGACCCTCGTTGAGGAACCACTCAAACGAGGCGCGCTGGATGTCGATGAGGTCAGGGACCTCCTCGACCTTTCCCAGACGCGAGAACGAGCGACGAACACGGGCGGCTTTAACCTTGCTCAAGTCGCGAGGCCTCCTGGACGAGCATGGTGGCGGCGGGCAGCGGGCACGGCCCCACCCCGTGAGGATTCACCGGGCGAGGGGCGGCCGGGTATCGTACCAAAAAACGGCAGGGGTGAGCCACCCGTGAGAACACGCCGTGGATGGAACGGCGTCAGAGGGTGGGTCACAGCAGCCGAACTCAACCCGACCGGACGGACAAGAGTGCGAACACTACCTGTTCGCGACGCCGTATTCCAAGCCAGGCATACTTCCCCTTCGATGACCGACCCCCTCCCCCATCTCCCGGCCGGCGGCGGCGACGACCTCCCCGGTCAGCTCGCCGTCCTGCTCGAGACGGCCCACACCCTGTGGGGGCAGCCCGACGAGCGCCGCCGGATGCGGTACTTCGGCTTCCGCCCCGCGGTGGAGCAGGGGGTCCTGAAGCGCGAGTGGCACGGCATGCAGGTCCGCGTGTCCACCGGTACCCTCCGCGCCGCGCTGCCCGGGGCCGGGGAGCTCGTGTACCGCGGCGCCGACCGGACGGTCCTCCTCGACGGCGGCGCCTTCGTCCCCACCGAGGGCGGCCTGGAGCTCGTCCGCCAGCTCATGGACCTCATCCAGTCCTACGAGCGCTGGGTGGAGTCCCGGGAGGGCCGGGAGGAGCGCATCGCCCGCGGCGCCCAGACCGGTGCCGACGCCAGGCCCCTCAACGCCCTGGCGGAGACGAGGCGCATGCAGCGCCTGCTCCAGGTCCAGCGCCCACGCCGCTGAGCCGAGCCGCGACCCGGAATCGGGGTCGCGGTCATGCGAAGACGTCGTGCGCGGTCACCGCGAGCGTCCCCTCCGGTGTGCCGGTGAGGACATCGCGGGCGCACGCCACGTACACGTGCTTCGCCGCCGGCGGCAGGTCGGCGTCGGTCGCCGTGCGGTGGACGTCGGCGACGAGGACATCGACGATCGCCGGACCGAGCCCCCGCTCGATGGCCGGGCGATGGCGCGCGCATACGGCACGCTCACGCGGGTCGACCAGGCGATGAGGACGCCCGGGTGAGGTTCATCCCCGGGGGCCGGACGCCCCCGGGGATGAACCTCGGTCGCTCAGACCGTGTCCCCGAACCGGCCGATCACCTGGCCGCCCTTGACGACGGCGAGGTCCTCGAGCCAGCCCTTGAGGCGGGCGTGGTCCTTGTCGTCCTCGGGAAGGGTGGCGAGCGCCTCCTGCACCTGCGCGGCGACGTCGTCGACGTTGCTCTTGTTCGCGGTCGAGACCTTGTCCCGAAGCGCACTCTTGAGGGGCTGGTCGAGCGGCATTCTTGTCGTCCTCCGAATGGTCGGGTCGATCCGAGCGGGAATTCTGCGCCAGGGTGGGGGCGTTTGTCCATCCCACGGGCCAATTCCGGCCCCCCAACCTTACCGGAACCGAAGGACCTGATTTTTGATTCGTGCGTTTCCGGCGGCGTCGCGGAGATCCAGGCGGATGAGGTTCCGGCCCGGAAGCAGCTTCCCCACGGCGATGCGGCGGTTCGCGACGGCGCGCAGCGCGACGGTCCTGGGCTTCATCCCCGCGGCGGACAGGGTGAGCGTCATCCGGGGGGCGCCGGTGTCGCGCGCCGAGATCACGACGAACGCCTGGCGCCTGCGCCTGGGGTCCGGGGCCCGGCCCTTCGGACGCGGGAGCGCGAACACGCGACGCACCGACAGGACCGGCGGGGTGTTGTCGACCCGCACGTGCCACTCCCGGCGGCTGGTGTTGCCCGGCCAGTCGCGGGAGTCCACGGCGAACGACAGGTCCCCGTCGGGGAACCGGCGCGTGTCGAGGCGCACCCCCAGGCCGTCGCGTGCCAGGACCTGGGCGAGCTGGCGCTCGCCGGTCCAGAGGGTGAGGCGGGCCACGCGGGACGGGTCCGCGGCCTTCACGGCGACGGTCACGGGGCCGCGCACGGCGGAGCCCTCGGCGGGGCGGAGGCCCGTGACCACGGGCGGCACCAGGTCCACGCGTGCGCGCCCCGCGCCGAACGAGTCGTCGGGGCCCGGGTCGCCCAGGTCCAGGGCGTCCCGCAGCAGCTGGGCGCGGACGTCGGCCGCCGCCGGGTTCACGCCCCCGGCGCGCATGCTGGCGATGATCACGGCGGCCGCGCCGGCGGCGTTCGGGGCGGCGTTGGAGGTGCCGCCCACCAGGCGCGGGCCGTTCGGGCCCGCGAGGCTGGTGTCGGTGGGGGCCACCAGGTCCGGCTTCCGGCGCAGGTCCGCGGTGGGGCCGTGCGACGAGTAGCTCTTCAGCCGGTCGCCGCGCCAGTCCACCGCTCCCACGGAGATCCCGCCAGCGGCGTCACCCGGCGTCGGCACGCTCGACACCGCGGACCCGCCGAGCACCAGCGGGACGTCCACCTCGCGTGAGAAGACGGTCACGTCCCCCACGGGGGGAGGGCCGTCCACCAGCCGCACCGCCAGCCGGAAGAAGCCGTCGGACGGGGGCAGGTACCCGGTGATGCGCTCCGCGGGCGCCGCCCCGGCGGGCTGCCGGTCCGTGCTGGTGGCCACGGCGGTCCAGCTGCCGTCGTCGTTGCGGCGCTCCAGGGCGATGTCCAGGTCGGTGCGCGGGCCGGAGGGCCGCTGCACCCATGACACCGCGAACGTGACGGGCTTGCCTGCACCCTGGTAGAACAGGCCGCGCTCGGCGCCGGCGAAGTCCAGGAGGTCGTCGCCGTCGGCGTCGGTCCACGGCCCCGCCCAGTGGCGCTGGGCGTAGTTCCCGGCGCTGTTGAACCACAGCACGCCGGCGGCCGCCGCCCGGTCGACCGCCTGCGCGGCGGCGCCGGTGCCGTCGAACGGCCCCTCGATGAAGTTGTTCGAGTGGACGACGATGTCCGGGCGCCGGGCGACGAGGAAGTCGCCGGCCGACACGAAGTCCTCGGGCGTGCGGTAGTTCACGAGCACGAACGTGGCCCTCGGGGCGTAGTCGAACACCGTCTGGGTGACGAGCTCCCCGTGGTTCGTGGCGTTGCCGTACGCGTTGCGGCCGGCCAGGCCGTTCACGGTGTCGAACGACCGCGTCTCGGTGCGCTCCGCCGGCGGCAGCTCGTTCTTCGCCCGCAGCGTCTCGATGTTGTTCCCGAAGCCCAGGTCCAGGATGGCGATGACCAGGCCCTCGCCGCCGTTCGCCGCGGGCGCCACCGCCGCGGCCCCGGTGCGGAACAGGCCCTCGCTGGTGACCGCCGTCTCGTCCTCGAAGGCGCTGGTCGCGACCCCGGCGGCCGCCACCCCCGGCAGGCGGCGCAGCGCCGCCACGCGGTCCGGCGCGGCCACCACCTGCAGGGTGCGTCCCCGCAGGCGCTGCACGCGCAGGGCGCCGCGGCCCAGGGCGTCCCGCACCTGCCCGGCCTGCCCCGGCCGGGCCTGCACCGTCACCGCCACCGGACCCTCCGCCGCCCCGGCCACGGGCGGGACGCAGACGGCGATCGCGAGGGCGGCCAGCAGCGCGCGGCGCCTCACCGGGCACCCCGGATGCGCACCACGCGGGTGGTCCTGTTGCCCGCCAGGTCACGTGCCACCACGGTCACGCGCGTCGCGCGGGCGGGCCGCAGCCGCAGGTTCACGACGGCCCGCCGCAGCACCCGGGTCCTGGCCCCCGGCACGCGCACCTCCACGGCGTCGAGCGTGCCGTCGTCGGTCGCGCGCACGCGCAGCACCGAACGGGAGGGGACGTACCGGGCCTCGAGCCGCGGGGCGCTCAGATCCAGCCGCACCATGCCCGCACCGTACCCGGTGTCGGGGCCCGCGGGGCCCAGGTCCAGGGCGCCAGCGACCAGGGCCTGCCGGATGTCACCGGCCGCCGCGGGCAGCCCGGCGGCCTCGCGCCGGGCGCGCAGCAGCACCGCGGCGCCCGCCACGTGGGCGGTGGCGGCGGACGTGCCGGCCGTCCCCGGGTACCCCGGGTTGGCGGTGACGTACGTGGGACCCGAGATGTCCGGCTTCGCGCGGCCGTCCTCGGTGGGCCCGCGCGACGAGTACGGCGCGAGGGTCCCGCTCTGCCACGGCACCGCCCCCACCGTGAGCGATCCGCGGGCGTCACCGGGCGTGAGGACGCTGCCGTCCGCCACCGCGCCCTCCAGGTTCGCGGACCCCGACACGAGCTCCAGGAGCTGCGGGGTCCCGGCGTCCTGCCGCACCACCGCGCGATACGCGCCGTCGTCGGCCGCCGGGAACGCCGCGACCGCCGCGGACACGGGGCCGCTCGGCCCGGAGGCCGCCACCGCCGTCCAGGTGCCGTCCGGGCCGCGGTGCTCGACGGTGAACGAGGCGGACGCCGACGGGTCCCGCCACGACAGGTGCAGCTGGATCCACGTTCCGCCGACGGTCGTGATCCCGACGGGCACCGGTGTCCCGGCCGGGGCCGTGCCCGACCAGTGGCGCATCGCGAAGTTGCCGGAGGAGTTCACCCACAGCACCCCGCCCGCGGCGGCGCGGTCCACCGCCCCCGCGGCCGGCCCCGACCCGTCGAACGGCCCGTCCAGGAACGAGTTCGAGTGGGACACCACCGGGATGCCCTGCGCCGTGACCCATTCCGCGGCCAGGGCGAACTCCGCGACCGTGTTGTAGTTCACGAGCACCAGCCGGGCGTCCGGCGCCACGTCGTGGACGATCTCCGCCATCCGGGTGCCGTGCTCGGTGGGCAGGCCCAGCCGGTTGCGCCCGTCCAGGCCGTGGCGGGCGTCGAAGCTGCGCATGGTGAGCACCTCACGCGGCGGCATCTCACCGGCGGCGATCGAGGCGTCCAGCCCGCCGAAGCCCTCGTCGACGATCGCGACGACCTGGCCGGCGCCGGTGTCCCCGGAGCTCCACAGCACGTCGGCGCCCATCCGGAACACGCCCTGCGACAGGACGCCGGCATGCACCGCGGGGGCCGCCCCCAGGGCGACCGCCGCCACCATGGCCCCCGGGAGCCCGAACCGCCTCACGAGCGGGGACTTCACCATACGAGCGGCCGGGTGGTCCACACTCCGGGTCCCCGGCGACGGCCGGGGACCCGGAGCGCGCGGACTACTTGACCGAGACGACCGCGCCGCTCTCCTCGAGCTGCGCCTTGATCTGCTCGGCCTCCTCCTTCGGGATGCCCTCCTTGACGACGGCGGGGGCGCCGTCCACCAGGTCCTTCGCCTCCTTGAGGCCCAGGCCGGTGACCGCGCGGACGACCTTGATCACCTGGATCTTCTTGTCGCCGGCGCCGTCGAGGTTCACCGTGAACGCGGTCTGCTCCTCGGCGGCACCGCCGCCGTCGCCACCGCCGGCCGGGGCCGCGGCGACCGCGACCGGGGCCGCGGCGCTCACGCCGAAGGTCTCCTCGATCGCCTTGATGCGCTCGGCGAGCTCCAGCACGGAGATGCTCTTGAGCTCCTCGATCCACTCCTCAGTGGTAGCCATGCGTACTCCTCAGTGACTCGTGGGAAACGGGTTGGATCGAGGGCTCAGCCCTCGGCCGCCTTCTGGTCGTGCACCGCGGCGAGCGAGCGCGCCAGCCCGGCGATGAGTGCGTTCAGGCCGCCCGCGAGGCCGCGCAGCGGGGCGGCGACGCCCCCGGCCAGCTGGGCGATGAGCTGCTCCCGCGAGGGGAGGGAGGCCAGCCGGGTGAGGCTCTCGACCGGCAGGTCGCGCCCCTCCAGCATGCCGCCCTTCAGCTCGAGCGCCTGGTGCTTCGATGCGAACTGCGACAGCGCCTTCGCGGCGACCGCGGGGTCCCCGTTCACCCACACCAGGCCCGACGGGCCGGTGAGGTACGGGAGCAGCGCCTCCCTGCCCGTGCTGTTCGCGGCACGCCGGGCGAGGGTGTTCTTCACGACGCTCAGCTCGGCCTCCGCCTCGCGCAGCGCACCGCGCAGGTCGGAGATCTGCTGCACCGTGAGCCCGCGGAAGTCCGCGGCGAGGACGGTGTCCGTCGAGCCGAGCTTCTGCTCGATCTCGGCGATCGCGGCCGCCTTCTGGTCCCGGTTCAGTTTGCCTCACCTCCTTCTCGACTCGCTCCGGGCGGACGGTGCGGGCCGACGACACCGGTCCCGCCGAGGCGGTCCGGGTGAGGCGGGCTCGTCACCGATCTCGCACGGGTGGCCCGCTGGGCCGGTTTGAGGCGGCCGGCGGCCGCCCCCGTGGGTCTACGATCGGTTCGTGGCGGGATCAGGCGCCGACGGCGCTGGTCTCCTCCAGGAGGTTGCTGGTGCGCGTGGTGTCCACCGGGATCCCGGGGCCCATCGTCTGGACCAGGGTGATGGACTTGAGGTACCGGCCCTTCGCGGCGGCCGGCTTCGCGCGGACGATCTCCTCGAGCACCGCCTGGTAGTTCTCCACCAGCTGCTCGGTCTCGAAGGACCGCTTGCCGATGCCGAGGTGGATGATGCCGGTGCGGTCGGTGCGGTACTCGACCTTGCCGCCCTTCACGTCCTCCACGGCCTTCGCGACGTCGAAGGTCACCGTGCCGGTCTTCGGGTTGGGCATCTTGCCGGCGGGGCCGAGGATGCGGCCCAGCTTGCCGACGGTGCCCATCATGTCCGGCGTCGCGATCGCGACGTCGAACTCGTCGAAGCCCTCCTGGATCTTCGCGGCGAGGTCCTCGCCGCCCACGACCTCAGCGCCGGCCTCCTCCGCCTCGCGCGCCTTGTCGCCCTGGGCGAACACGGCCACACGGACGCTCTTGCCGGTCCCGTGCGGGAGGCTGATGGTGCCGCGCAGCTGCTGGTCGGCGTGCCGCACGTTCACACCGAGGCGCATGTGTACCTCGACCGTCGCGTCGAACCGCGAGAGCTCCTGCGACTTGATCAGGCGGACCGCGTCCAGCGGGGCGTAGAGCTCCTGCTGGCCGACCTCGGTCCGTGCCTGCTGATAGCGCTTGCCGCGCTTCGGCACCGTTCGTCCTCCTCCTCGTGACGCGACCGTGCAGGGTAGCGGGTGATCGCGGGCACCGCCAGGGTGCGCGCCGCGGCCCGCCGCCCGGCTACTCCTCGACCAGGACCCCCATGGAGCGGGCCGTGCCCGCGATCATGGACATCGCCGTCTCGACGCTGTTGGCGTTGAGGTCGGGCATCTTCGTCTCCGCGATCTGGCGCAGCTGCGCCCTGGTGAGGGTGCCGACCTTGTCGGTCTGCGGCACCGCGGAGCCCTTGTCGATCCCGAGCGCCTGGCGAATGAGCACCGGCGCCGGCGGGGTCTTGGTGATGAACGAGAACGACCGGTCCTCGTACACGGTGATGACGACAGGGGTGATGGTCCCCTGCTGCGCCTGGGTCTGCGCGTTGAACGCCTTGCAGAACTCCATGATGTTGATGCTCGCCGCACCCAGCGCGGGACCGACCGGGGGCGCCGGTGACGCCTGCCCCGCCGG
Organism: Thermoleophilia bacterium; assembly: GCA_020848615.1. Lineage (GTDB taxonomy): Bacteria > Actinomycetota > Thermoleophilia > Miltoncostaeales > Miltoncostaeaceae. The sequence goes on along the minus strand of JADLHW010000007.1, from coordinate 9,544 downwards.
GATCTGGAGCTTGATGAGCTGCAGGACCTTCTTCGCCATGGCCTCTTCGCGCGTGTCGTCGTTGTGTCCCGGGGTGGCAGGCGCGCGCTACGCCGCCGGTCCGGACGTTGGAGTGTACCGGCCCCGCGACGGCGGGGCGCGTGGCGCTACGTGAGCTTCTTGACCTGGTCGAACGACAGGTCGGCGGGGGTCTCGCGGCCGAAGATGCTGACGAGCACCTTCAGGCGGCCGGCCTCCGCGTTGATCTCGGCGATCTCCCCGGTGAAGTCCGACAGGGGGCCGGAGATGACCTTCACCTGCTCGCCCACCGTGAACTCGGCCCGCACCTTGGGGCGCGCCTCGGACTGGGTGCGCAGCAGGCGGTCGACCTCGGCCTGCGTGAGCGGCACGGGGTCCGTGGAGGACCCGACGAAGCCGGTGACGCCGGGCGTGTCCTTCACGACCCACAGGGCGTCGGGGGTCATGTCCATCTGCACCAGGACGTAGCCGGGAAGCGTGCGCTTCTCGGTCTGCACCTTCTGGCCGTCCTTGTTGGTGTCGACGACCTGCTCGGTGGGGATGACGATCTGACGGACCCGCTCCCGCTGCCCCATCGAGATGAGGCGGTGCTCCAGGTTGGCCTTCACCTTCTTCTCGTGGCCTGAGTAGGTGTTGATGACGTACCAGCGGAACACTTGCGCGCGGGTCCCTTCGGAGGCGGGGCTAGAAGATCGCGTCGACGGCGCGGCTCACCACCGCGTCGACGGCAGCGAGATAGACGACCACGATCGCGACGACCATCAGCACGACCGCGGTGGACTGGATGAGCTGCGACCGCGTGGGCCACTGCACCTTGCGCAGCTCCGCCATGACGTCGGCGATGAACCGCGATCCGCGGCGCTGCTCCTGGACGGCCTTGGTGACGGACCCCGTCTTCTCCGTACGCCGCTGGGGCGTGGGGCGCGGGCTCGCGGCGGCGCGCTCCTGCCGCCGGCTGCGCGCCGGCGTGGAGCCGCCCTCGCCCTTCTGGGGGCCTCCGCCGTCCTGGTTTCTTGCGGGTCGGATTCGTGCCATCAGTCCACGTTCGTGACAGGGCCGGAGGGACTCGAACCCCCAACCCCCGGTTTTGGAGACCGGTGCTCTACCAATTGAGCTACGACCCTACGAGGCGTCGCCGAGGCGACGGCTTAGCGCGTCTCCCGATGCGCCGTGTGGCGTCCGCACCACCGGCAGTACTTCTTCAGCTCGATCCGGTCCGGGGTGTTCCGCCTGGACTTGTTCGTCTGATAGTTGCGACGTTTGCACTCCTGGCAGGCAAGAGTGATCGCAAGGCGTTGTCCCGGAGCCACGGACCAGCCTTTCGCTCGACGGCAAGGACCGGGGACGCTACCACACGGCCGGGCCCGATCTGGAAGACCGGGCCGCGGCGGTGGCCGGATGTCAGGGGCGCCGACGGGGCCCGAGAGCCCGCGTGGCGGCGGCCTCGAGGGCCGCGGCGACCCGCAGCAGGGCGGCGGACGCCTTCTGCAGGTCGAGGTTGGTGGGGGTCTCCTCCGGCGGGACCGACAGCAGCGCGCAGAGGCGCCGGTAGTCGTTCACCAGGGCGGACCGCGCCTTGGCGTTCGGGGAGCCGGCGGAGCGCACCCGGTGGCAGTGCCGCTGGATGTCCTCGACCGTCGGCGTTCCGCTGGGCAACACGCTTCTGCTTGGCGGGCTCATCGTTCCTCCACGGCCGTCGACCGCAGGGGCACCAGCAGCGCGTCGCGCGCCGTGGCGGCGACCGACAGCAGGTACCTCCGGCCGCTGGGGCCGAGCTCGAACTCCTCTTGCACCTCGAACACCTCGTGCGTCCAGCTGGACGCGTGGCCGCGGACCCGGAGCGGGGCCTCTGTGTGGTGGTCGAGGACGTCCAGCACGCGAGCGAGGCAGCCGCACGCGCGGGGCGTCATCGGGTCGTCAGGGGCGTCGTTCATCCGGGCCCGTTGTCGGCCGTCCGGGGGCCCGTCTTGAGGGTCGGGAGGAACTTCCCGCGGGGCCCGTCATACTCGGGCCGATGAGCGACGACCTGGACCTGGGCGAGGCCGCCGAGTACATCCTGGCCGAGCGCCCCAAACTCGGGGAGGACGAGGTGTGGGCGGTGCTCAACGAGCTGGTGACCCCGCCCGCCAGGGGCGGCGACGACCTGGCCGTGGCCCTGTTGGGCGGCACCCACCCGCACATCCGCGCCCGCACCGTCCGGCTGATCGTCAGGGAATGGCGGGCGTACGCGAGCATCGCCGTGGAGGACGACTGGGAGGACTGAGCCTCACGACGGCCCTGGCGCGGATGGCCGCCGGGCTGTGGGGCGGGGCGCTCGCCCTGGCGGCATACGAGCGGCACGCGGTGCCCGACGCCGCGGATGCGCTCCCCGCCGCGGACGACCCGCTGCCCGTCGTGGCGGTGGTGCCCGCACGCGACGAGGCGCGCGGGGTGGGGGCGTGCGTGGCCTCGCTGCTCGCCCAGCGTCCGCCGCTGCGCGGGGTCGTGCTGGTGGACGACGGGTCCACCGACGGCACCGCGGAGGCCGCCCGCGCCGCCGGGCGGGGCGACCCCCGGCTGCGCGTCGTGCCCGCCGGGCCGCTGCCCGCGGGGTGGGTGGGCAAGCCGTGGGCGTGCTGGCGCGGGGTGCGGGAGGCCGGTGACGCGGAGTGGCTGCTGTTCAGCGACGCCGACGTCGTGCACGCCCCGGATGCCGTCGCCAGGACGCTGGGGCTGGCGCGCCGTGAGGGCCGCGGCGGGGCGACGCTGGTGCCGCGGGTGCGCACCGGGACGCGGGTGGAGCGGTGGGTGCTGCCCGCGGCGGTGGTCGCGATCGGGACGTTCGTGGCGCCGGGGCCGCTGGCGCGGCATCCCCGGTCGCCCGTCGCGATCGCCGCCGGTGGCTTCATCCTCATCGAGCGCGGCCTGTACGGGCGGGTCGGCGGGCACCGCGGCCAGGCGGGGCACATGGTCGACGACGTCGCCCTCGCGCTGCGGGTCAAGTGCGCGGGAGGGCTGCTGGTGCCCGCCCTGGGACACGGGCTGGTGTCGTTGCGGATGTACCACGGGGCCCGGGAGCTGTGGCGGGGCTGGCGCAAGAACGCGTCCTTCGCGCATCCGGGGGGACCGGGGAAGGCGCTCGCCGGCGCGGCGCTGGTGACGCTGATGACGCTCGCGCCGTGGGTGGCCGCCGCCCGCGGGGCGACCCGCCGCCGCGGCGCGATGCTGCGCTGGGGCCTGCTGGGCATCGGCGCGCAGGCGGGGCTGCAGCGGATGGCGGCGCCCGCGGTGCCGACCCCCGTTCGTGATGCGGCGACCCTGCCGGTGGGGATGCTCGTGCTGTCGGCCGCCGCGGTGCAGGGCGCGGTGGACCGCCTCACGGGCCGGGGGGCGGTGTGGCGCGGCCGGCGCTACCCGGCGGCCCGGTGACGGGGTGGTGGCGCCGCCACGGCGCCGACCTGCCCTGGCACGACCCGCGCGGCGCCCACGGCGTGGGCATGGAGGGCTACTACTGGCGGCTGGTGACCGACGCCGGCCGGGTGGTGGTCGCCCTGGGCGGGGTCACCGGCGACACCGCCCTGGTGGCGCTGGCGGCGTCACCGGGGGGCGTCAGCTGGCGCACCGGCGGGCCCGCGCGGCTCGACCGGCACGGGCTGGGCGTGGACGCCGGCGGGCTGCTGCGCGCGGACGGTGGCCGCGTGCTGGTGGACCTGGGTCCCGCGGAGCGCCTGGACGCGGTGATCACCGGCGCCGGGTGGCCGCGCCGGCTGAGCGGCCTCGGCCTGGGCGGCATGGTGCCCGGGCTCTCCCAGTACTGGCACCCCCACGTGCTGGGCGGCCGGGCGGCGGGCACGCTCACCCTGGGCGGGCATGCCGAGACGTTCACCGGGACCGCCTACGCCGAGAAGAACTGGGGGCCGGGGTTCCCGGAGCGCTGGTGGTGGGGCGAGGCGCACGACGACGAGGTGACCGCCGCCTTCGCCGGCGGCGAGGTGCGGCTCGGGCCGGCGCGCCTGCACGCCACCACCGTCGTCGTGGCCGTGGACGGGCGCGTGGTGCAGCTGGCCCTGCCACTCGCGGTGGTGCGGACCCGGCTGGGCGCCGGGACATGGCACGTGCGGGGCCGCGACGCCGCGCACCGGCTGGAGATCGAGGCCTGGGCGGGGCCCGGACCGGCCCTGCGGTTGCCGGTTCCGCCGAGGACGCCGGGCGGCGCGGTGACCCACGTCGATCAGTTCGCGCGGGGCACCATGCGAGTGCGGCTGTGGCGGGGCCGGCGCTTGGTCGCCGACCGGGAGATCACCCCCGCGGGCCTGGAGGCCGGCACGTCGCCGGCGACCTGATGCGGCAATCCCGAACCGCATCCCCCTGGCGAGTCGACCCACGAGAGGCAACGCCCGGTACCGGCGAGGACGCCGGCCCCGGCGGGCTCGAGGCAGCCCCCTGTGGACGGCGAGGGCCAGATGCCGGGAGCCATGGACGGCGACCTGGGGTCGGATCCGGGCAGGCGCGGGCGGTGGTTCCTGGGGCCAACGGCCCCGAACGCGCGCCTACGGCACGCTCACGCGAGTCGACCAGGCGATGAAGAGCGACCGGCCATGAGCATCGCGACTAGGACAACGCCCGGTCCAGGGTGATGGCGCAGACCAGCAGGGTGGTGGTGAGCAGGTGCAGCTGGGCGGTGAGCGGGGCGAGGCTCCGCAGGCTCGCGTCGGCCGGGCCGGTGCCGGCGAGCGCCTGGCGGACGCGTGACCAGGCCATGGGAAGCGTCACGAGCGGGATGAGCACCGCCGGGCCCAGGTGGGTCGCGAGCCAGATGATGGGCAGCACCGCGAACGCCGCGGCCAGGCTCACCAGGTACAGCACCCGCGCGCCGTCGAAGCCGGCCCGCACCGCGAGGGTGCGGACGCCGGCGGCGCCGTCCTCGGCGATGTCGGAGAGGTTGTTGCCCTGCAGCACGGCCGCGATGAGGAACCCGGGTACCAGGCCCACGGCGGCGGCGGTCCAGTCGAACCCGTCGCCGGTGACGGCGGTGTATGCGCCCAGGGTGATCATGGGCCCCATGAGCAGCACGATCAGCGGGTCGCCCAGGCCCACGTACTTGTAGGGGCGCGGGCCGCCGGTGTAGAGCCAGCCGCCGAGGATCCCGAGGATCCCCACCACCAGCAGCGCCGGGCCCTGCACCACCACGATCACGAGGCCCAGCAGGGCCCCGAGGCCGAAGTACCCCCACGCCAGGGCCCGGCCCTCCGCGACGCCGAGCAGGCCCGTGGTGAACACGCGGGAGTTGTCCATCTTGTCCGCGGTGTCCACGCCCCGCGCGTAGTCCTCCACGTCGTTGGTGACGTTCACCCCGCAGTGCACGAGCACCACGGCCACCACCGCCAGCGCGGCGAACCACCAGTTCGCATCCGGGGCTCCCACCGCCACCGCGGCGCCCGCGAGGGCCGGGATGCCGGAGGTGGGCAGGTACAGCGGCCGGGTGGCGCGCCAGTACAGCGACGGGCGCGACGGGTGCGTGGAGTGCGGTGCGGCGGCGGTGTGGGTCACGGTCGTGGGCCTTCCGTGGATGTCGGTCCGCCCGCCGAACCTACCCCGCGGGCCTCCCCCGGGAAACCCCGTTCCCCAGCAGCAGGTCGCGGGCCGCGTTCAGCGCCACCGTCAGTCCCTCCGCGTGGCCGCGGATCGTGGGATGCATGTCCGCGACGCGGTCCGGGTGGCAGCGCACGATCTGGGCGCGGAACGCCCGCTCCACCTCGGCGGGTGTCGCCTGGGGCGACAGCTCCAGCAGGGCGGCGGCGTCCTCACGGGTGGCCGGCACCCGGGACGCGACGGCCGCGGCGCCCTCGGCCCGGATGGCCTGCGCCTGCCGCAGCACGGCCGCGAGCGTGGACTTCTCCTTCTGCAGCTGGGCGCGTTCGGCGGCGAGCCGCTCGCGCTCCTCCCGCACCTCGTCCGCGAGGCCCAGCAGGCGCCGGTCCCGCACGCCCCGGTCCTCGCGCAGGCCGGCGAGCAGGGCATCGGCCCCCAGGGCCTCCGCCTGGTCGGGCGGCAGGGGCCGGTCGGCGCCGCGTTCCCCGCGGCGCACCGACTGGATGATCTCCCCCAGGTTCAGGTGCGCGCGGTTCCCGCCGGTGGGCCCCTCCGACGGCCCCAGCCGCACGAGGCGCATCGCCTCCCAGGTCGGCTCCACGAGGAACGTCGCCGACGAGCGCCCCACCAGCAGCGCGCGGCGCGGGTTCCCCTGGGTGACGCCCTGCAGGGAGAACCGCGCGTGCCCGGCGTCGCGGCCGGACAGCGCGTCCAGCTCGTCCCGCAGGTCCCCGAGGCGCCGCTGGACGTCCCGGCCGTCCGGCCCGTCGAGGCGCGCGTGGGCCAGGGCCTCCCGCACCGCGCGCATCGCCAGCTCGCCCGTGCGCTGGCCCATCGCGAGCGTCGCCCACCAATGGGCCCACGGCTGGTCGCCGGCGTCGGCGGCGGCCTGGGCGGCGGCCTCCGGGCGGTCCAGGGACTGCAGCACCCCGGCCAGGTCGGACCGGACCCGCCCGTTCGCGCCCAGGGCCGCGGCGGTGGCGAGCAGCGCCACCTGGTGCCACCGGGCCCCCGGGGCACGCGCCGGGACCGGCCCGGCCGATGCGATGAGGTCGTCGATCACGACTGCGCAGGGTAGCGCCATCGGCGCGGACGGGGCGGATGGGCGGACCGGCGCCGCCGCGGGTACGTTGTCCGTGGATGGCGAACCGCCTCGCCCACGAGAGCAGCCTCTACCTGCGGCAGCACGCCGGGAACCCGGTGGACTGGTTCCCGTGGGGGGACGAGGCCTTCGACGCCGCCCGGGCGACCGGCCGGCCCGTGCTGTTGAGCATCGGGTACTCATCGTGCCATTGGTGCCACGTGATGGCCCACGAGTCGTTCGAGGACCCGGCGACCGCGGCCGTCATGAACGAGCTGTTCGTGTGCGTGAAGGTGGACCGCGAGGAGCGGCCCGATGTGGACGCCCTCTACATGCAGGCCACCCTCGCCCTCGCCGGGCACGGCGGCTGGCCCATGACGGTGTGGCTCACCCCCGACCGCCGGCCCTTCTACGCCGGCACCTACTTCCCGCCCACGGCCCGCGGCGGCCTGCCGGGCTTCGCCGACATGTGCCGCGGCATCGCCGACGCCTGGGCGAAGCGCCCCGGCGAGGTGGATCAGCAGGCCGCGCACGTGGTGGACCGCATCGGCCGCCTGGCGATCAAGCGCACCGCCCCCGGGGAGATCTCCCCCGCCCTGCTCGACGACGCGGTCATCGGCCTGGCCCGGGCGTTCGACCCCGCCAACGGCGGGTTCGGCGGCGCCCCCAAGTTCCCGCCGTCGCTCGCCCTGGAGTTCATGCTGCGCCGCGCCGAGCGGCACCCCGACGAGATGAACACGCGGGAGATGGCCGAGCTCACGCTGCGGCGGATGGCCGACGGCGGGGTGTACGACCAGGTGGGCGGCGGGTTCCACCGGTACTCGGTGGACGCGGTGTGGCTGGTGCCGCACTTCGAGAAGATGCTGTACGACAACGCGCTGCTCGCCCGGGTGTACGCCCAGGCGCACCGCCTCACCGGTGACCCGGACTGGCGGCGCGTGGCGGAGGAGACCCTCGACTACCTGCTGCGCGAGATGCGCGCCCAGGGGGCGTTCGCCGCGGCCCAGGACGCCGACAGCCCGGGGGGCGAGGGGGCGTTCTTCGTGTGGGGCCCCGAGGACCTCCACGACCTGCTCACCGAGGACGAGGCCCGGGCCGTGACCCTGCGGTACGGGGTGACGGCACCCGGCAACTTCGAGGGCCGCAACATCCTCCACGTCGAGCTGCCGCTGGAGCACGTGGCCGCCGATCTGGGCCAGGACCCGGAGCCGCTCCTGGCGTCCGCCCGGGGCAAGTTGTACGCGGCGCGCTCCCGGCGCGAGGCGCCGGCCCGGGACGACAAGGTCATCGCGTCGTGGAACGGCCTGGCGATCGCCGCGTTCGCCGACGCCGGGGTGATCCTCGGGCGCCCGGACTTCGTCCGCGCCGCCGAGGAGGCCGCCGCGGCCCTGCTGGACGGGCTGGTGGTGGACGGGCGGCTGCACCGCACCCTGCAGGACGGGGCCGCCCGGCACCTGGGCCAGCTGGACGACCACGCCGACCTGGCCCACGGCCTGCTGCAGCTGTACGCCGCCACGTTCGCGCCCCGGTGGCTGATCGCCGCCCGCGATCTCGCGGACCGGATGATCGCGCTGTTCCACGACGGTGACGGGGAGGGCGGGTTCTTCTACTCGGGCTCCGACGGCGAGGCGCTGGTGGCCCGCACCCGGGACCTGGAGGACCACCCCACCCCGGGCGGCAACTCCCAGGCCGCGTGGGTGCTGCTGCGGCTGGCGGGGCTCACCGGCGACGGGCGCCTGCTGGAGATCGCCGAGGGCGCGGTGCGCCTGGTGCGCACCGACCTGTTCCGCTTCCCGCATGCGTTCGGGACGGCGCTGGTGGCCGCCGACCACCTGGCCCACGAGCGCCGCGAGATCGCGATCGCCGGCGATCCCGCGCATCCGGCGACGATCGCCCTCATCGCCGCGGCCCGCACCGCGGGGCCGGGCACCGTGATCGCCTGCGGCCGGCCGGACGACGCCGATGCCGTCGCCGCGTCGCCGCTGCTGGCGGACCGCCCGCTGGTGGACGGCGCCCCCGCCGCGTACGTGTGCGTGGGGTCCGCCTGCCGCGCGCCGGTCACCGACCCCGGGGTCCTGCGGGCCGAGCTCGCCGGGTAGGCCCTTGCCGCCGCACCGGCGGCCGTTGCACGATGGGCGCGCCCCGCCCCGCGTCCACCGGGAGTGCCATGTCCACCGCGGGCCGCCCCAGCTGGCCGCTGCTGATCGGCATGCTCGCCGTCGTGACCGTGGCGGTGTACGGCCTGGCCCGCCTGCACCCGCTCCAGCCCTCGGCACCCGCCGCCGGGGACGTCGCGGGCGGTGACACGGCCCGGGGCGCCGAGCTGTTCCAGCGGACGTGCGCCGGGTGCCACGGCACCGGCGGGGCCGGCGGGGGCATCGGGCCGAGGCTGGTGGACGCCGGCCTGGACGCCCCCACCGTGGCGGGCGTGATCGCCGCCGGACGCGGCGCGATGCCCGCCGGCCTGCTCAAGGACGCGAACGCCGCGGACGTGTCCGCCTACGTGGCGGGCATCTCGGGCGGCGCGCCTCCCCCGGCCTCCACCGGGACCGGCCCGGCACCGGGCATCCCGCCCGCCCCGGCTCCGGACCCGGGCGTGGTGCTGCTGGACGGCCCGCGCCTCACGGGGCTGCGGGTGACCCTCGGCGTGCCCCCGCAGGACCGGCCCTGGGGCGTGTGGGCGCAGGGCGCCCGGGGCACGCGGATCCTCGGGTTCATCCCCCAGGGGAGCCGCTTCACCACCATCCGGGACGCCGGCGAGGGACCCCTCGTGGATGACGTCGACCGGTTCCTGGTGGGTCCCACCGAGGACGCCCCGGCCCTGGCCGGGACGCTCTCGCCGGCCCGCGCGGAGCGGCTGCGGCGCCTGCTCGT
>JADLHW010000006.1 GCA_020848615.1 Thermoleophilia bacterium | reverse complement strand
GAGAACCCCGTGGCGCCCTCGGCCTGCGGCTTGAACGACCGGATGAGCAGGAACCGCTCCCGCTGCTCACCGGGCAGCACCGCGTAGGTGTAGCGGGCCGCGGAGTTCTGCAGCACGCCCTCGGCCCCGCTGCCCAGGCGCTCCTGGGTGGGCGCCCACTGCTCGGAGCCGTTGTACAGGGTCTCGGCGGTGGTCACGTGGAACCGCTGCGTCGCCTGGCTCTGGAAGTCGAACAGGTCCTCCCCGTAGCGCAGGTGCGCGCGGAGCCCCGGTGCCAGGCGGTCCATCTGGTCACCGTCGGTGAACAGCCCCGGGTACACCCGCCGGTACGTCGCGAGCATCGGCTCGTCGGGGTCGGTGACGAACAGGTGCGTCTCGCCGGAGTACGCGTCCATGGCCGCGACCACCGGCTGGCGCTCGTAGTTCACGCCGTTGAACCGCGCCGCGTACGGGTAGCGGTCGGGCGCCACGTACAGGTTCTGCAGCACCCACATGCGGCCCTCGGCGGCCACGAACCACGGGTCGCTGTCGGGCACCAGGAACGGGGCCAGCTCGTGCACCCGGGCCCCGATGTCGCGGTACAGCAGCAGCCGGCTGTCGGCGTTCGCCGGTGCCCGGGCGCTGCCCGAGGTGGCGTTCCACACGCGCCGGCCGCCGCCGATGTATGGCAGGCCGCCCAGGAACTCGGTGATCGCCAGGCGCCGCCAGCCGGAGCCGATGCGGATGCCGGTGCCGCCCTCCCCGCCGCACCGGGCGGCGTCCTCCCCCGTGCACCAGGTCACGTCCGGCCGGTTCTCGCCGCGGTCGAACACCGCCTGCCGGGTGTTGGCGACCGCCCACGGGGTGCTCGCCTGCGCGCCTAAGTAGATCTCCGGGTGCGTGAGGGGCGGCGTGAGCTGGGTGACGTCCTCCTGCTGCACCCCGAACCCGGACCACACGGGCCGGCCGTCCACCGGGTCGATCTCGTTCACCGCCGCGGCCAGCAGGCCGTTGCCGTGCGTGTAGGTGAAGTGCCGGCGCTGGAAGTCGGGGGCGCGCTGGTAGTTGATCTCCCCGCCCACCGTGAACACGGTGCGCGGCCGGCCGCCGATGACGTACCGGTCCACATCGGTGTCCGCGCAGACGTAGAACGGGCTGATCTGGGTGAGGAGCCGCTGGCAGTCCTGCTGGGCGGGCTCCTGGTCCAGGAACCGCAGGGAGCTCACCGACGCCGGAGAGTCGGCCACCGCCTTCGCGGTGACGCCGCCCGGGGAGTACCGGGACGCGACGATGCCCGCCGCGTCGATGCCCGACGCCCGCCGGGTGGAGTCCAGGGTCGCCTGGATGTTCTGCTCCTCCACCTGCAGCTGGGTGCCGCGCAGGACGATCGCGTCGTTCAGCAGCGCCCCCACCGGGCCCAGGGCGCTCAGCAGGATCGCCGAGGCGGCGCAGAACGCCGGGACGCCCCACACCGGGGTGTCCTCATGGCCCCACGACAGCCCCCGTCCGCGCCACGCCACCACGGCGGCCACCACCAGGGGCAGGGCCAGCACCAGCCACCACGGGCTCGCGACGACCACCAGCGCCACGGCCGCCGCGGCCCACAGCAGCAGGCCGAGCGGCACGGCGGTGCCGACCCGGGTGATGCCCATGCGCTGCCGCAGCCGCCGGCCGCTGAGCGCCATGAGACCCACCGACAGCACGGCCAGGGTGACCGCCCCCACCGCCCGCGTCGGGATGTCGATGTTCCGGGTGGCGGCGCCCGCCCCGGCGATGACCTCCCCCGTCCCCACCGTGAGCGTGTACCGCGACAGCCACAGCAGCGCCGCCATGCACAGGAGGAACGCGCCGCCCAGCAGGAACGCGGCCCGCAGCGTGCGGTCCAGGACCGCGACGGAGCGCAATAGCGCCCCCCGCTGCCGCTCCGAGTACCAGATGGACAGGCCTGTCGCGAGTACCCCGAGGGCCGCCAGGAACAGGGACGACGCCGCCGCCTGCACCACGTCCCGGATCGCCGGCTCGGTGAACACGAAGAACGACACGTCGCGGCCGAACACCGGGTCGGTGCGGTCGAACGGCACGGCGTGCCGGGCGGCCAGCAGCCGATCGCGGGACGCCACCAGGCCCGGGGCGAGCACCCCGGCGGTGAGCAGGAAGGTCACCACGGCGCCGCCGCGGGCCCCCCAGCGCAGCGTCCGCCGCTGGGCGTCGTCGGGCGGGGCGGGTTCCGCCTCGGTCTCGTCGCCCTGCGCGAGGGCGGTGAGGTCCGCGACGTCCAGGCGCCGCGTGAGACGCTCGATCTCCTCCTCGGTGAGCGGCCCGGTGGGCCGCTTGGGCCGGTGCGCCCGGACGTCCTCGCGTCCCAGCGCCCGCCCGACCATCCACACCGGCGCGGCCAGCAGCAGCGCCACGACGATGCCGATGCCGGCGAGCAGCAGCGTCCACCGGATGCGGGTGTCGTACACGCCGGACATGTCCAGCGGCGCGTAGAACGCCCGTTTGACGGTGATCTCCGCGGCCACGCGGAACACGATGAGCCCGAGCACCAGCAGCACACCCACCGCGGGCAGGACAAATTTGGGATGCAGGATCCGCCGCGTCATCTGCCGTGCCCCCTCGCCACCGCACGGGAGGGTAGCTGGCCCCCGCGCCATCCGCATGCGGGACCGGGTTCGGTCGCGTGCGGCCGGGTCACGGTGACGCACGCCGCAACTCGCGTCATACTCACCCCATAGACCCGGCCGAGGACCAGGAGGCGTGGCCCGATGACCGAGCTCAGCTCAATGACAGCAGCAGAGGAACTCGAGCGCGCACGAGACGATTACCTCGCCGTGTCCCGCGGGGCGCACCTGTACGCGTCGCCGCAGGACCACGAGGAGGCGGAACGCCGGGCATGGGAACGCCTGGAGGTCGCGCTCGCGGCCGTCGCCGAGGAGGCGGAGCGAGAGGCCGCCGGGTCCGCATAGGGAACGCACGAGGGGCGGCCATGGGGCCGCCCCTCGTCGTCCTGCGCCCGGCCCGGCGGGGCCGGGCCGTCGTCCGTCGTGCCCCGCTCCTAGGCGGTGACGGCGGGCACCACGTCCCGCGGCCTGCCGAACAGCGTGGTGCAGGCCCGCGCCCGGGCACGCAGCACCGTCGCCGACGACCCGGAGCCGTTGGTGCCGGTGGCCGTCGCCAGGTTGCAGATGCGCCCGGTGCGGTCCTTCAGGCTCCGCAGCCGCACCGAGTAGGTGCGGGACGCGCCGGGGGCCAGGCGGCCCACGGTGATGCCGATCGCGCCGCCGCGCCGCAGGCGGGAGGCCGGCGAGCCCGACGGCACGACCAGGCCGTCCGGCACGGGGTCGGTGATCGCCACGGCGGTGAGGGTCGTGTCACCGGTGTTCTTCACCGTGAGGCGGTACGTGATGGCGGCGCCCAGGCGGGCGCGCGCCGGCGCGGTCTTGATGAGGGTGATGCCGGGACGCTGCGGCGTGGGGGCCGGGGTGCCGCCGCCGCCCTGCGGGGTCTCGCCGGTGGGCCGCTCGCCCGACGGGGCCAGCGGGTTCGGCGTGGACGGCGTGGCGTCGCCGCCACCCGGGATGCTGGGCGCGCTCGTGCAGTCCGTGAACGCCCCGGGCACCTGGAACGCCGTGGACCCGGGGGTCACCGACACGGTCTGCTGAGGGCCGCTGGTGCCCACCCGGACCGCCCGGCGCAGCGCGGCGGTGTCGAGCACCACCCGCACCACCGACGCGCCCGGCGCCGACGCGGTCACCCGCACCGTCGCCTGACCGTTCGCGCCCAGGATCACCTGGTTCGCGCTCACCGTCGCGCTGCCGCTGCTCACCGAGACCTGCGCCTTCGCGCCGGCGGCGCCCGACACGGTCACGGTGACGACACCGGTCCCCGCGCACGCCGTGGCGGCCGACGTCGCGGTGCCCGGCGTCCTGTCGGCGGTGGCCAGCGCCTCGGTGCGCAGGGCCGCGGCCCGCGCGTTCATCGCCGCGTCGTTGGTGGGCGTGTCGATCCTCACCCGGCCACCCAGCTGCCACACCGCGATCTGGTGGGCGCCGGACTCCAGGCGGGGATCGGCCGCGGCCGCGATGCGGGCCTCGGCGGTGCGCACCAGGTACGCGGCGGCCCGGTACGACGGGCCGGCCAGCTCGGGCGCCTCAGAGGCGTCCTGCATCGCCATGTTGTAGGTCTTCCCCACGCCGATCCCCACGAGGGGGTCGTCGCAGAAGCCCAGCGCGGTCACCGCGCCGCCGCCCTGCGGCACCAGCCGCAGGTTGAACAGGCCGAGGCTCGCCGTGACGGTCTGCCCGGAGGTCGTGGTGGTGGTCACCGTCCGCGACGCCTGGGTCACCGACGTGATGGTGAGCGACGTGGGG
>JADLHW010000005.1 GCA_020848615.1 Thermoleophilia bacterium | reverse complement strand
CCGGCGGGGCTCCCCGACCGGTACGACGACTCCCACCGTGAGCCCGGCACCGGCCGCGGCGTCCGCGTCCCCGGCTCGGCGCGGTCGCACGCGAGCCCGAGGGCTGACCGCACCCGACCCCCACGGCAATGCGCGGTGTCAGGGGTCGACTCCCCCGGAACGCATCTCAGCGCCAAAACGACCGCCGGACCCGGCGGCGAAGAGGACGCCGCTCAATGCTTGTAGTGTCGGCGCCCCGTCATGACCATCGCGATGCCCGCCTCGTCGGCGGCGGCGACGACCTCGTCGTCGCGGATCGAGCCGCCCGGCTGGACGATGGCGGTCACGCCCGCCTCGATGGCGGCGGCGGGACCGTCCGCGAACGGGAAGAACGCGTCGCTGGCCAGGACGGCGCCCGGCACGGGGGACTGCGCCTTCTCGATCGACAGGCGCACGGAGTCCACCCGGCTCATCTGCCCGGCGCCGACGCCGACGGTGGCGAGGTCCCGGGCGAGCACGATGGCGTTGCTCTTGACGTGCTTGCACACGCGCCAGGCGAACAGCAGGTCGCCCCATTCCTTCTCGGTGGGCTGGCGCCTGGTGGCGACGCTCATGAGGTCGCGCTCCTCGGATTCCGCGTCCCGGTCCTGGATGAGCAGGCCGCCCACCACCCGGCGCAGGTCCCGTTCGCCGACGTTCTGGCGGCGGCGCTCCTCGTTGAGCATGATCCGCGTGTTGGGCTTGCGGGTGAGGGCCTCGCGCGCCGCGTCGTCGTAGCCGGGCGCGAGCAGGACCTCCACGAACGTCCCGGCGAGCAGCTCGCCGAGGGCGGCGTCCACCGGGCGGTTCAGGACGATCACCCCGCCGTACGCGGACACGGGGTCGCAGTCGCGGGCTCGGGTGTAGGCGCTCATCACGTCCTGGCCCATCGCCACGCCGCACGGGTTGTTGTGCTTGATGATCACGCACGCGGGCAGCTCGAACTCGGCGAGCAGGTTCCGGCCGGCGTCCAGGTCGAACAGGTTGTTGAACGACAGGTCCTTGCCGTGGAGCTTCTCGACGCGGCTCAGGAGGTGCGCGCGGGCCCCGCGCTCGGTGTAGTACGCGGCGCGCTGGTGCGGGTTCTCGCCGTAGCTCAGGTCGAGGGCGCGGTCGTAGCCCATGAGGACGCTGTCGGGGAACTCGCCCTCGAGCTCCGCCATCCAGTTCGCGATCGCCGAGTCGTAGCGGGCGGTGAGCTGGAACGCCTTGCCGGCGAGCCTGCGGCGGGTCTCGGCCGACACCTCGCCGTCGCCGGCGCGCAGCTCCTCGAGCACCCCCGCGTACTGCGCGGGGCTGGTGAGGATCGCCACCCGCCCGTGGTTCTTCGCGGATGCCCGCACCATCGCGGGCCCGCCGATGTCGATCTTCTCGATGAGCTCGGCCTCGGTGGTGCCCCGCATGGCGACGTACCGCTCGAACGGGTACAGGTTCACGCACACCAGGTCGATCGGCTCGATCCCGGAGTCCGCCATGTCCTGCAGGTCCTGGGGCACGTCCTCACGGGCGAGGATGCCGCCGTGCACCTTGGGGTGGAGGGTCTTGACGCGCCCGCCGAGGATCTCCGGCTGGCCGGTGACCTCGTCGACGGGCGTCACGGGGATCCCCCAGCCGGCGATCGCGGACGCGGTGCCGCCGGAGGACAGCAGCTGCACGCCGAGCTCCGACAGTCCCCGGGCGAGCTCCTCCAGGCCCGTCTTGTCCGACACCGAGAGCAGCGCGCGCCTGACCCTCACCGATCCCCCCGTTACGTGATCTCCACGCGGCGCCGGTCGACGGCGTCGCGCCGCACGCGCCCCCCGGCGAGGAGCCGCACGGCCTCGGGCACCAGCCGGTGCTCGGCCTCGCGGATCCGTTCGCGCAGCGTCGCGGCGGTGTCACCGTACAGAACGAGGATGGGCTCCTGCAGGATGGGGGGACCGGCGTCCACCTGCTCCTCCGCGTAGTGGACCGTGACCCCCGTCCACCGCACGCCCCAGGCCAGCGCCTCCTCGATCGCATGCATCCCGGGGAACGCCGGGAGCATGGACGGGTGCAGGTTGATGACCCGGTCGGGGAAGCGGTCGAGGAACCGCCCGGTGAGGATGCTCATCCACCCGGCGAGCACCACGAGGCCCGGCGATTCGGCGGCCACGAGATCGGCGAGGGCCGTGTCGCGGTCCTCCCGGGTGGGGTGGTCGGCCTGCGCGACCACCGAGGTGGGAATGCCCGCCGCCTCGGCCCGCCGCAGCCCGCCGGCGCCGTCCCTGCTGCTCACCACGCGGGTGATGCGGATGGGGCCGGACGGATCATGGACCGTGTCGATGAGGCTCTGCAGGGTGGTGCCCTCCCCGGACACCAGCACCACCACGCGGAACGGGTCAGACAAACCGCAGCCCCGCCTCGCCGTGCTCCACCCACCCGATGAGGCGGGCGTCCGGCACGGCGGTGGTGACGGGCTCCAGCATGTCCGGCGGGACCACCAGGCACAGGCCGATGCCCATGTTGAAGGTGCTCCAGGCGTCCTCGGAGGAGACCCTGCCGGTGGCGAGCACGGCCTCGATGGCGGGGCCCGGCGTCCACGTCTTGGGGTCGAGCACGGCGCGCATGCCGTCAGGGATGGCGCGCGGCAGGTTCTCCGGCAGGCCGCCCCCGGTGATGTGGGCCGCGGCGTGCAGCTCCACGCCGGCGCCCAGCAGGCCCAGCACCTCGCTCACGTACAGGCGGGTGGGGGCGAGCAGCAGCTCGGCGTCAGGCGCCAGGGCACCGTCGTCCACCAGGGCCCGCACCAGGGAGTAGCCGTTGGAGTGGACCCCCGAGGAGGGGATGCCCACGATGAGATCCCCGGCCTGCACGCGGTGCGGGCCCAGCATCTCCTCGCGCTCCACGACGCCCATGGCGAAGCCCGCCATGTCGAAGTGCCCCGGCAGGTACAGGCCGGGCAGCTCGGCGGTCTCGCCGCCCAGCAGCACGCAGCCGGCGGCCGTGCAGGCGAGCGCCACGGACTGCACCAGCAGCTTCGCCTCGCGCGGGTCGAGCTTCCCCACCGCCAGGTAGTCCAGGAACCCCAGCGGCTTCGCGCCGCTGCAGATGAGGTCGTTCACGCACATCCCCACCAGATCCTGGCCAAGGCCCTCCAGGCGGCCCAGGTCCCGGGCGAGCAGCAGCTTGGTGCCGATGCCGTCGGTGCAGGCCAGCAGCAGGCCGTCGCGCATCCCCGGCAGTGGCAGCGCCCCGGCGAAGCCGGTGACCCCGCCGTGCACCAGCCCGGCGATGTTCTCGGTGTGCTTGCGCGCGGCGTCCAGGTCGACCCCGGAGTCGCGGTAGGAGATCTCGCGGTCCACGGGGCCGGTCAGGCCGGGGTCCGCACGGGCTGCTCGAAGCGCAGCTTCAGCGGGGTGTCGGGGACGGGGATGGGGTACTCGCCGGTGAAGCACGCCCGGCAGAAGCGGTCGGCGGGCAGGCCCATCGCCCGCTGCAGGCCGTCGAGCGACAGGTAGGCGAGGGTCGTGGCGCCGGTCATCTCCGCGATCTCCTCCACCGACATCGACGCGGCGACCAGCTCCTTCCGGCTGGGCATGTCGATGCCGTAGAAGCACGGCCACGCCAGGGGCGGGCTGGAGATGCGCATGTGGATCTCGCTGGCGCCGGCCTCCCGCAGCATCGTGACGACCTGCTGGGTGGTGGTGCCCCGCACGATGGAATCGTCCACCACGATGAGGCGCCTGCCGTCGATGATCTCCCGCAGCGGGTTGAACTTCAGCTTGACGCCGTTGCGGCGCAGCTCCTGGTCCGGCTGGATGAAGCTGCGGCCCACGTACCGGTTGCGGACCACCGCCTCCGCGTACGGGATGCCGGACTCCTGCGCGTAGCCGATGGCCGCGGGGGTGCCGCTGTCGGGCAGGCCCACCACCAGGTCGGCCTCCACGGGCTGCTCGTGGGCGAGCTGCACGCCCATCGCGCGGCGCTGGCCCCACACGCTGGAGCCCTCGAGGCGGCTGTCGGGCCGGGCGAAGTAGATGCTCTCGAAGATGCACAGGCGCGGCTCGGCGGGGGGCAGGGCCTGCCGGCTCTCGGCGTCGCGCTCGGTGATGCGCACGGCCTCGCCGGGCCGGATGTCGCGCAGGTACTCCGCGCCCACCTGGTCGAGCGCGCAGGTCTCGCTCGCCACGCACAGCCCGCCGCCCTCGAACCGGCCCAGCACCAGCGGCCGCACGCCGTGCGCGTCGCGGAACGCCACCAGCTCGCTGTCGCTGAGCGCCACGGCGGAGTACGCGCCCACGAGCTTCGGCATGACCGCCACCACGGCGTCCAGCAGGGACCCGGGCTCCCGCGAGAGCAGCGCGGCGATGAGCTCGGAGTCGGTGGTGGCACGCAGCGGGTCGGGGTCGTCGGCGACGATCTCGCGCAGCTCGTCGGTGTTGGTGAGGTTGCCGTTGTGGCCCAGGGCCACCATCCCGGTCCCGCGGTTGCGGGTGACCGGCTGGGCGTTGTCCCACTTGTTCGCGCCGGTGGTCGAGTACCGCACGTGCCCGATCGCGGCGTCGCCGGTGAGGCTGCGCAGGGAGGGCTCGTCGAACACGGCGCTCACCAGGCCCAGGTCGCGCTGCACCATCACGTGCCCGTCGTCGCTCACCGCGATGCCCGCGCTCTCCTGCCCGCGGTGCTGCAGGGCGTGGAGGGCGAAGAACGCCAGCCGCGACACGTCGCGGCCGGGGGCCACCAGGCCCACCACCCCGCACTCCTCGTGCAGGTCGTCGAGGAAGGGTGCGCTCACGCGAGCGCCGCCCGGAGCGCGCCCTCGTGGGCGTCGCGCGCGCGTGCCACCGGGACGGTGGCGTCCCGCTCGCCCACGCGCGCCGTCACCGTGGACCCGCCGACCGTGCCGATGGCCGCCATGGGGACGCCGCCGGCGAGCTCCCGCAACCGGGCGAGGTCGCCGGGCCGGCAGGTCGCGACCACCCGGCCGCCGCCCTCGCCGAACAGGTCCTCGTCGGCGCGGCGCCCGGGCGGCACGTTCACCTCGCAACCGATGCCGCCGGCGATGGCGGACTCCGCCAGCGTCACGGCGATGCCGCCGCCCGACACGTCGTGGGCGGAGCGCAGCAGCCCCGCCTCGGCGGCGCCGGCCAGGAAGTCCACCAGGGCGACCTCCGCGGCGATGTCCGGGACGGGCGGCGCCCCCTCGGCGCGCCCGAGCCACTCGCTCGCGTCGAGTCGCGGTGTGCCCCCGCCGATCAGCAGCACGGTGTCGCCCGCCTCCTGGAACGCGTGGCCGACGCTGGCTCCGGCATCCTCCAGCAGCCCGATCATCCCCACGACGGGCGTCGGGTAGATCACCCGGCCGGGGCTCTCATTGTAGAGGGACACGTTCCCGGAGACGACCGGCACGCGCAGGGCCTCCAGGGCCTGGGACATGCCCTCGATCACCTGCTGCAGCCGCCAGCCGGTGGCGCCCTTCTCCGGGTTGCCGAAGTTCAGGCAGTCCGTGGCCGCCATGGGCCGGGCGCCGGTGCACGCCAGGTTGCGGGCGGCCTCCAGCACGGTCGCCATGCCGCCGCCCAGGGGATCGGACTCGCAGTGGCGCTCCGCGCAGTCGGTGGTGATGGCGATGGCGCGGTCCATGCCGGGCAGGCGCACCACCGCGGCGTCGCCGCCGGGGCGGCGCACCGTGTTGGCGCCCACCAGGTGGTCGTACCGTTCGTACACCCACCGCTTGCTGGCGATCGTGGGCCGGGCGAGCAGCTCCAGCCAGGCGGCCGACAGGTCCGCCGGGGCCGGCACGGCGTCCAGGTCCAACGGGGCCGCGGCCGGCGCCGGGTCGACGGGCACCCCGTACACGGGGGCGTCGTCGGTGAGCGCCGAGGCGGGGATGTCCACCACGGTCTCCCCGCGGTGCACCGCCGTGAAGTTGCCCGTGTCCGTGACCGTCCCGATGACGGTGGCCAGCAGCTCCCAGCGCTCGCACACCGCGAGCACCTCGGCCAGCCGCGCCTCGGTGACCTCGGCGAGCATCCGCTCCTGGCTCTCGGACACCAGGATCTCGGCGGGCGCCATGTCCTGCTCGCGCAGCGGGATGCGGTCGAGCTCGATGAGCAGGCCCACGCCGCCCTTGGCGGCCATCTCCGACGCGGCGCTGGTGAGGCCGGCGGCCCCCAGGTCCTGCAGCGCGGCGAACGCGCCCGCGGCGGCGAGCTCCAGGCAGCAGTCCATGAGCTTGCGCTCGGTGAACGGGTCGCTCACCTGCACCGACGGCCGCTTGTCGGCGTCGTCCTCGGAGAGCTCCGCGGACGCCAGCACGCTCGCCCCGCCGATGCCGTCCCTGCCGGTGCGGTTGCCGATGAGCACCAGGTGGTTGCCGGGGGTGCGGGCCGCGGCCTTCAGCATGCCGTCGGTGCGCACCATGCCCACGCACATGGCGTTCACCAGGCACGAGTCCTCGTACCGGTCGTCGAACAGCACCTCGCCGCCCACGGTGGGCACCCCGATGCAGTTCCCGTAGTGGCCGATGCCGTCCACCGCCCGCGTGAACAGGTGCCGGCTGCGTGCGGAGTCCAGGGTGCCGAAGCGCAGGGAGTCGAGCAGCGCGATGGGTCGCGCGCCCAGGGCGAGGATGTCGCGCACGATGCCGCCCACACCGGTGGCGGCGCCCTCGAAGGGCTCCACCGCGGAGGGGTGGTTGTGGCTCTCCACCTTCAGGGCCACCGCCCAGCCGTCGCCCACGTCCACCGCGCCGGCGTTCTCGCCGGGGCCCTGCACCACGCGCGGGCCGTCGGTCGGGAAGCGGCGCAGCAGCGGCTTGCTGTGCTTGTAGGAGCAGTGCTCGCTCCACATGAGGCTGAACATCACCAGCTCGGGGTCCGTCGGCGGCCGCCCGATGAGCTCCGGGATGCGGTCGTTCTCGGCGTCGGTGAGGCCGAGCTGCCGGTGCAGCGGCGCCTCGCTCATCGCGCCACGAGGGCCGAGATGAGCCCCAGGCCGTCCACGGAGCCCAGCAGCGGATCCACGGCCTCCTCGGGGTGGGGCATGAGGCCCATCACGTTGCCCGCGCCATTGGCCACGCCGGCCACGGAGTCCACGGCGCCCAGCGGGTTCTCCCCGCGGTACCGCAGCACCACCCGGGCGGTCGACGGGTCGCCGTACCAGGCGCCGTCGTGGTTCTTCACGGGGATGCTCAGCGGGCCGATGAGGGCCTGTGTGAACGGCGTGTCCCCGTCGGCCACGTCCAGCTCCACCTGCCGGCACACGAAGCTCAGGCTCGCGTTGGTGCGCAGCGCGCCGGGCAGCAGGCCGCTCTCGCACAGCACCTGGAAGCCGTTGCAGATGCCCAGCACCAGGCCGCCGGCCTCGGCGTGGCGGCGCACGGCGCCCATGATGGGGGAGCGGGAGGCGATGGCGCCGGGGCGCAGATGGTCGCCGTAGGAGAAGCCGCCGGGGATGATGACGGCGTGGGTGCCGGCGGGCAGCTCGGCGTCCTGGTGCCAGGCGGGGGCGGCGTCCCCGCCGGCGGTCCGCACGGCGCGGGCGGCGCTGTCGTGGTCCAGGGAGCCGGGAAAGCGGACGACCGCGACCGTCATCCGCCCTCCACCGTCACGGTGAAGTCCTCGATGAGCGGGTTCGCCAGCAGCTCCTCGCACATCCGGCGGGCCTCGGCCTCCGGTTCGGGGCCGTGCACCGTGAGCTCGATGCGCTTGCCGACGCGGACGTGGTCGACCCCGTCGAAGCCCAGGTGCCCCAGGGCGCCCTGCACCGCCTGCCCCTGGGGGTCCAGGACCCCCTCCCGCGGCATGACGGTCACCACGACCCGGGTCATGCGCCCACCTCGTTCACTCCGGCCTCCCGAAGGTAGTCGTCGAACCTGCGTCCCGTGATCCGCTCGTAGGCTTCCACGTAGCGGTCGCGCGTGCCCCGCACCACCTCGTCCGGCAGCGCCGGCGCGGGCGGGGTGTGGTTCCATCCGCTGGCGTCCAGCCAGTCCCGCACGTACTGCTTGTCGTACGACGGCGGGCTGGCGCCCGGCTCCCAGCCGTCCGCGGGCCAGAACCGCGAGCTGTCGGGCGTGAGCACCTCGTCGCCCAGCACCAGCGTGCCGCCGTCGTCCCGGCCCAGCTCGATCTTGGTGTCGGCGAGGATGATCCCGGCCCTCGCGCACTCCTCGTGGGCCCGCAGGTACACGCGCAGGGTGATCTGCTCCATGGCCAGCGCGATGGGGATGCCCACCATCGCCGCCGCCTGCTCGCGGGTGATGTTCTCGTCGTGCCCGTCGGTGGCCTTCGTGGCGGGCGTGAAGATGGGCTCGGGCAGGCGGTCGCCCTGGCGCAGGCCGGGCGGCAGCCGGTGGCCGCCCACGGTCCCGGTCTCCGCGTACTCCCGCCAGCCGGAGCCGGCCAGGTGGCCGCGGGCGACGCACTCGACCGGGAGCATCTCCAGCCGCTCCACCAGCATCGACCGGCCGGCGTTCTCCGGCGTCCGCAGGCCGTCGGGAAGGTCCTCCAGCCGCGCGCTGACCAGGTGGTTCGGGACGATGTCGCGCAGCACCGCGAACCAGTGCAGCGACAGGGCGGTGAGCACCCGGCCCTTGTCGGGGATCGGGTTCGGCAGGATCGCGTCGTACGCCGAGATGCGGTCGCTGGCGACCATCACCAGGCGGCCGGGACCCCCGTCGTACAGCTCCCGCACCTTGCCCCGGGCGATGGGCTCCGGGATCACAGGGCCTCCACCCGCTCCATCACGGTGCCGACGTGCCGGAGGTACCACGACGGGTCGAACACCTCGGCGAGCGCCGCCCCGTCCAGCACCGCGGTCACCTCGGGGTCGGCGGCCAGCAGGTCGCGCAGGGGCGTGCCGGTGTCCCAGCACCGCATGGCGTTGCGCTGCACCAGCGCGTACGCCTGCTCGCGGGTGAGGCCCCGCTCCACCAGGCTCAGGAGGACACGCTGGCTGAAGACCAGGCCGCCGGAGCTCCACAGCACCTCGAGCATCCGCTCCGGGTACACCACCAGGCCCTCCACGAGGCGCCTGGAGATGTGGAGCAGGTAGTCGAGCGCCAGGAACGCGTCCGGCAGGATCACGCGCTCCACCGATGAGTGGCTGATGTCCCGCTCATGCCACAGGGCCACGTCCTCCAGGGCCGCCACCGCGTGCCCGCGGATCACCCGGGCGAGGCCGCTGATGCGCTCACCGGTGATGGGGTTGCGCTTGTGCGGCATCGCCGAGCTGCCCTTCTGGCCCACGGTGAAGGCCTCCTCGGCCTCCCGCACCTCGGTGCGCTGCAGGTGGCGCAGCTCCGTGCCCAGGCGGTCCAGGGAGCTGGCGGCGACGGCCATCTGGGTCACCAGGTCGGCGTGCCGGTCGCGGGCCACCACCTGCGTGGACGCCGGCTCGGCGCCCAGGCCCAGCTCGTCCAGCACCTCGGTCTCCAGCTCGGGCGAGAGGGTGGCGTACGTGCCGACGGCGCCCGACAGGGCGCCGAACGACGCCTGGGCGATCGCCCGGCGCAGGCGCTCCTCGTTCCGCCGGCTCTCCATCGCGAACGTCGCCATCTTCAGCCCGAAGCTGGTGGGCTCGGCGTGCACGCCGTGGGTGCGGCCCACGCACACCGTGTCCCGGTGCTCCAGCGCCAGCGCCCGCAGCGCGGCGGTGAGCGCGGCCTGGCCCTCCAGGACGATCTCACCCGACCGCTTGATGGCCAGGGCGAGCCCGGTGTCCAGCACGTCGCTGGAGGTCATGCCGTAGTGCACCCAGCGCGATGCGGGACCGATGCGCTCGTTCACGTCGGTGAGGAACGCCACGACGTCGTGGTTGAGGGTCTTCTCCAGCTCCAGCGAGCGCTCCACGCTGAACCCGGCCCTCGCCTCGATCTCGGCGAGGTCCTCCGGGGGGATCACGCCGCGCCGGGCCCATGCCCTGCACACCGCCAGCTCCACCTCGAGCCAGCGCCCCAGCTTCGCCTCCTCGGTCCACACGGCCGACATCGCCGGCCGCGAGTACCGCGGGATCACAGGCCCGCCGCGATGTCGCGTCGCATCCGCATGCCCTCCCAGCTGATGTTCGCCGCCGCGGCATAGGCGGCGGCGCGCGCGTCGGCGACCGATGCGCCGAGCCTCGCGACGGCCAGCACCCGCCCGCCCGCCGTGACGATCCGGCCCGCGTCGTCCCGGGCGGTGCCGGCGTGGTTCACCTCGGCGCCGTCGGCGGCCGCGGCCTCCAGGCCGTGGATCACGTCGCCGCGGGACGGCGTGCCCGGGTACCCGGCGGCCGCGAGCACGACGGCCACGCACGCGCCGGGGGTCACCTGCACGGGTCGGTCGGCGAGGGTGCCGTCGGCCACCGAGATCAGCAGGTCCAGCGGGTCCTCGGCGAGGCGCGGCAGCAGGGCCTGCGTCTCGGGGTCGCCGAAGCGGGTGTTGAACTCCAGCACCTTGGGGCCGTCCGGGGTCATCATCAGCCCCGCGTAGAGCACCCCGTTGAACGGGATGCCACGGCGTGCCATCTCCGCGAGCACGGGGCGGTGCACCCGCTCCACCAGTTCGTCGGCGAGCTCGTCGGGGATGTCCGGCACCGGCGACACCGATCCCATGCCACCCGTGTTGGGCCCGGTGTTGCCCTCGCCGATGGGCTTGTAGTCCCGGGCGGCGGGGAACCGGGCGACCGCCTCGCCGGCGCACACCGCCAGCAGCGACACCTCGTTGCCGGTGAGCCCCTCCTCCACCAGCACCACGGCGCCGGCGTCCCCGAACGCCCGCTCCTCGATGCTGGCCGTCAGCGCGTCACGCGCCTCCCCGGCGGTGCGCGCCACCACCACGCCCTTGCCGGCCGCCAGGCCGTCCGCCTTCACCGCCACCGGCAGCCCGAACTCCTCGACGGCTCGCATGCCGTCGGCGACCGTGGTGACGGTGGCGGCCCTCGCGGTGGGCACGCCGGCGGCGATCATCACGTCCTTCGCGAACGCCTTGCTGCCCTCCAGGCGGGCGGCGGCGGCACCGGGGCCCACGGTGAGGATCCCGGCGGCGCGCAGGGCGTCGGCGACGCCGGCCACCAGCGGGGCCTCGGGGCCGATCACCACCAGGGTGGCGCCCACCTCGCGGGCCACGCGCACGACCTCGGCGCCGTCGGTCTCGGCGACCGGTACGCATTCGGCGTCCAGCGCGATGCCGACGTTGCCGGACGCGCAGACCACACGCGGGTTGCCCGACGACCGCGCGAGCGCCCTGACCAGGGCATGCTCGCGACCTCCCCCGCCGACCACCAGCACGGTCCTTCGCACGTGCGGCACTCTGGCACATCCGGCGGCCCCCCGGGGGCCGCCGGACCGGCGCTAGGATCAGCCGGTGATGGATGGCCCATCAGCGGACGGCCTGGGCGCCCGCGAGGCGCAGCGCGCGCTCATCGTCGAGGCGCTCGCCGGCCTGCGCGACGCGCACGACCCGGAGGCCGCCGCCAGGGAGGTCATGCGCGCCCTGGACGCCTACATCGACTCCGCGCCGCGGCGCGGGCGGGAGACGCCGGTGGCCGACTTCTCGCGGCCGCCCGGCTCCGACGCGCGCGAGGCGCGATGGGCGATGTGGGCGGTGCTCGGATGCGGCGTCCTGGCGACCATCGTGGCCGCCGTGGTGCTGGAGGGCGGGTGGCTCGCGGGCGTCGTGATGCTGGGCATCTGGGCGACCGCGCTGTTCGCCCTCGTGAACTCCTGAACCCGGATCGGGACAGAAAAGTTCGCTCCGAGCGGACTTTTCCCGGGTGGCCGTTGAGATAGCAGCCGACATTCGGTCTCGAAGCGCGTTTCGAGGATCAGATGATCGACTGGTTCCCCCCCATCGACCCGCCGCGCACCGACACCCCCAACGGGCGGCTCATGCTCCGCTGGCGCACCCTGGTGGGCCTGCGGCAGCTCGCGCGGAGCGTCGATGCGAAGGATGCGTCCACGACCGGTCACTCCGAGCGGGTGGCGCGCCTGGTCGTGTCCCTCGCCGACGCGCTGGGCTGGTCGGCGCGTGACGCGGAGCGCCTCGCCGAGGCCTCCCTGGTCCACGACGTCGGCAAGGTGTCCCTGCCCGACGAGGTCCTCTGCAAGCCCGGCCCGCTGACGCCCGAGGAGTACGCCCTGGTGCGCACGCACTCGGCGGTGGGCGCGTCCATCGTCGCTGTCGCGCTCGACGTGGACCAGACGCTGTGGGTGCTGCACCACCACGAGCGGTGGGACGGCGGCGGGTATCCCAACGGGCTCTCGGGGCGCGACATCCCGTCCGGGGCGTCGCTGCTGGCCGTCGCCGACGCGTACGACGCGATGACGACCCGCCCGTCGTCGGGCGCGCTGTCGAAGGGCGAGGCCCTCGAGGAGTGCTTCAGCGAGGCCGGCGCCCAGTTCGCGCCGTGGGCGGTGGCGGCCCTTCCCGCCGCCCTGCGCCGCCTGGAGCGGCGGTCGTGGCCCCGCGCCGTCCCGCAGCCCCTCGCGATGATGCCCTCCACCGCGGAGGCGGGCGGAGCCGCCTGACGCTCCCCGGGGGGAGTGCCCTCCCCCCGGGGGTCCAGGCGGCCCCGCGACGGCCTCGACCGGCGGGGAGGCGCGCGCCGCCGACCGGGGAGTCTGTCGGCGTTTCTGGCGTTCCCACGTGGAGCGGCCGCCCCCGGCCGGGGTTGAATCCTGCACCCGGCATGGCCGCTCGACCAGCGCGATGGACCGCCCCTTCTCCGACCCGGGTGAACCGTGGGCACCGTCTCCATCCGACGCCAGCAGGGAACGCCGCACTCCGCACTGGGCGACAGCGCGCTCGCGCGGCTGGTGCAGTCCGGCGACTCGCGTGCGTTCGAGGCGCTGTTCACGCGCTTCCGGGACGTGCTGCTGAAGTACTGCTGGTCGATCACCGGGAACCGGGAGGACGCCGAGGAGGCCGTCGGGACCGCGATGGCCAATGCGTACCGGGCCCTCATCGAGGGCCGCGTGCCGAGAGAGCTCATCGTGAAGCCGTGGCTCATGCGGATCGCGCACAACGCCGCGGTGAGCATCATCCGGGTGCGCCCTCCGGTGGATCCCGACGTGGACGCCGAGGACCTGCCGGGCGGCCGCGGGCCGCACGAGCGGCTGGAGCAGCGCGAGCGCCTGCGCGGGTTGCTCGCCGACATCGGGGCCCTGCCGGAGCGCCAGCGCGCGGCGCTGATGATGCGGGAGGTGGGCGGTCTGTCGCACGCCCTGGTCGCGGGGGCCCTCGGCACGTCGCCGGAGGACGCCCGCCGCCTCGTGCACGACGCGCGCATCGCGCTGTCGGAGACCCAGGCGGGCCGTGACGACGCCTGCCAGGCGGTGCGCAGCCGCATCGCGGACGGCGACGGCCGCGTGCTGCGCGGCCGCCGCATCACCGCGCACCTGCGCGAGTGCGAGGCGTGCAGCCTGTTCGCCCAGGCCGAGCGCACCCGCCGGCGGCGGCTGGCGGCCTGGTTCCCGGTGGCGCCCGCGCTCGCCGCGAAGGCGCTGGTGTCGTCGGTGACCGGCGGCGCGGCCGCGGGCGCCGGAGCGGCGGGCGCCGGAGCGGCGGGCGCCGGTGGTGGCGCGGGCTCGGCCGGCGGGCCGGGCGCCGGCCTGGGGATGGGCGCGGCGGTGGCCGCGGGCGTCGCGGCGGCGGCGGGACTCGCCGTGGCGGCGGCGATGTTCACAGGGATCCTGCCCGTGGGCGGTGCCGGCGGCGGCACGTTCGCCCCGGGGCAGGCGAGTTCCCCGGCGGGGGGGAGCGGGGGCTCCCCCGGCGGTTCGGGCGGCGGCAGCGGGTCGGGGTCGCCGAGTCCGGTCACCGCATCCACCGCCGGGGCCAACCGGGCCGGCGCGGCCGCCTCGTCGCTGAGTGCCTCCTCCCAGCAGGCCGGGTCACCGGTCGTGCCGGGCGGCGGCGGCGGCGCGGGCGCCGGCCCCGGTTCAGGAGCCTCCCCGGGTTCGGGCTCGGGTGGCGGGCAGACCCCGGCCGGCGGTTCCGGGTCCGGCGGCGGCCAGACGCCCTCGGGCGGTTCCGGGTCGGGCGGCGACCGGACGCCGTCGGGTGGTTCCGGGTCGGGTGGCGGGCAGACGCCGGCCGGCGGGGCCACCACGACGCCCGCGGTGCCGGTCGCGGCGACGCCGCTGCCGGTGGGCGCGGTGAGCGGGCTCACCCCCACCCCGCAGCCGGCCGTGGTGGCGGATCCCGCCGCCGGCGGCAGCCAGACCCCGGCCTCCGGCACCGGGGGCACGGGGGGGACGGGTTCGGGCGGCGGTGCGGGCAACGGGAGCGGCGGCACCGGCACCGGGAGCGGTGGCGGCACCGGGAGCGGCGGCGTCGGCACCGGCGTCGGTGACGGCTCCGGCTCCGGTACCGGCGGCGGCCCCGGGACGGTCGACGGCTCGACGGGCACCGGGTCCGGTGGGAGCGGAGGTTCCTCGGGGACCGGTGACGGCTCCACCGGCGGGACCGGCGGCACGGGCGGCACCGGTG
>JADLHW010000004.1 GCA_020848615.1 Thermoleophilia bacterium | reverse complement strand
CCGGCCCCCAAGCGGCGCACGCGGACCCGCAAGGCCGCGGCCACCGAGGAGGCCCCGGCGGAGACGCCGGCCGCCGCCGAGGAGGCCCCCGCCGAGGAGAAGCCCAAGCGGCGGACCCGCACGCGGAAGGCCGCCACCGAGGAGGCCCCCGCCGAGACGCCGGCCCAGGCGCCGGCGGCGGAGGAGGCCCCGGCCCCCAAGCGGCGCACGCGGACCCGCAAGGCCGCGGCCACCGAGGAGTAAGGACCCCACGCGAGGGGCGGCCTCCGAGGCCGCCCCTCAGTCGCTCCGGGCGGGCCTCAGTCGCCCGCGGGGCGGGCGCGCCAGGTGGCGATCACGACCGCCCCGAACAGCGCCATCTGCACGCGGGCGAGCTCCAGTCCCCCGCCGCGCAGGCACGAGGTGTAGAGCTCGGCGAACTCCCCGGGGACCGGGTCCTCCGGACGGGCCGCCTGGTCGAGCATCTGCTCCACCAGCGCGGTGTCCGCGGGATCGGCGGCGGCACCCACGTACGCCGCGGCCTCGTCCAGGAACCGGGGCAGGTCCCACGGCGCCCCGGCGCGCAGGTGCTCGGCCACCAGGGGCTGCAGCCGGATGACCGTCCCCGCCAGTTCCTCCGGGCTCATGCGGCGGTCAGTCCGCGGAGGCGACGCCCACCGGACAGCTCAACCCCGTGCCGCCCAGGCCGCAGTAGCCGTTGGGGTTCTTGTGGAGGTACTGCTGGTGGTACGGCTCGGCGAAGTAGAACGGGCCGGCGTCCTCGATCTCGGTGGTGATGCGCCCCATTCCGGCGGCGGCGAGCACCCCCTGGAACGCGTCGCGGCTCCGCTCGGCGACCTCCCGCTGCCGGTCGCCCGAGACATAGATCCCGGACCGGTACTGGGTGCCCACGTCGTTGCCCTGCCGCATGCCCTGCGTGGGGTCGTGGTTCTCCCAGAAGACGCGCAGCATCTCCTCGAGGGACGTCGCCGACGGGTCGAACACCACGAGCACCACCTCGTTGTGCCCCGTCATGCCGGAGCACACCTCCTCGTAGGTGGGGTTGGGCGTGAGCCCGGCGGAGTAGCCCACGGCGGTGGTGTGCACGCCGGGAGCCTCCCAGAACTTCCGCTCCGCGCCCCAGAAGCAGCCCATTCCCACCACGATGGTCTCGAAGCCGTCGGGGAACGGCGGCACCATGGAGGTGCCCAGCACCGCGTGCCGCCCCTCGACGGGCATGGTGGCCGTGCGGCCGGGCAGGGCGTCCTCCGGCGACGGCAGGAGGGTCTTGTCTCGGAAGAAGCGCATCGGCCGACCGTAGCATCGCCCGAGCGCCCGGGGCATCCCCTCCGGGGGGCCTCAGCCCCAGGCCCGGTACACCGAGCCCGCGGCCTCCAGGATCTGCGCCTGGTAGAGCTTCGCGCCGGCCCGGGCGAACGCCTGCATGCCGAAGACGTCGCGGCCCGCCGCGAACGACACGTACAGCACGACGGCCTTCTGCCCGCCCAGCGTCGGGGTGATCCTCACGGCTTTCGCCCCGGTCACCCCCGGGACCGCGACGTCGGTCATGGGCGCGGAGGTCGTCGACTTCAACTCCGCCGTCGTCGCGTCCACCTCGGCCTGCGCCGCCGCATGGTCCTTGAGGCGGTAGACGTAGACGCGCATGAGGGTGAGGCCGGTCGTGTCGTCCGTCCCCCGCTGGTCGCGCAGCACGCCGTCCTCGTACCCGCCCGCCAGCAGGCGGCCGGTGGCCGCCGGGATGTTGGGATCGTTCGCCGAGTACAGCGCCGTGACCATGCTCGCGGCGGTGGGCTTGGACAGCACGTCGCCGCTGCGCAGGGAGGGGATGGTGCCCTGGGGGGGCAACCGCTGCTCCAGCGTCGCCTCGACCGGTCCCGTGGTGCTGCCGGTGACCGGCGTCGTGGCGGTGGTCGCGCCCGTGCCGGTGTGCACGGTCACCGTGACCTGCACCGTGGTGGTGTCGCCGCACCCGGCCAGCAGGGCGCCGGCTGCGAGCGGGACGGCGATGAGCGGCGCGACGCGGGGCACGGGCCGGAACGTACGGCCCGGGCGGTCCCGGGTCAAACGATCTCGACCGGCTCCTCCCGCACCGCCTCCTGGGGCGGCAGCGTGCGGGAGATCTGGAACGCCCGGATCTCCGGCGCGGCGCGGTCCGCGAGCGAGACGATGAGGTACAGCGTCTTCGGGAAGAACGCGAGCTCCACATCCGTGCGGGATGGGTACGCCGCCGACCGGGTGTGGGAGTGGTACACGGCCAGCAGGTCCATGCCCTCGTCGTCGATGGCGTCCATGATCCGCATCTGCTCGCGCGGGTCGATGACGTACATGAACGGGCTCGCCTCGGTGTTCACCGCCCGGTGGACGCGCTCGGCGACGCCGTCGCGTCCGCCGATCATCCCGCAGCACTCGTTCGGGAGCTCCTCGGTCGCGTGCGCGACGAGGTCATCCGCCAGGGCCCTCGGCAGCTTCACGGCTACCAGAAGATCCCGTGGTCCAGGGCGTCCTCCACCTCGTCCACGTCGCGCGTCCAGATGCCGGCGGACAGGTACTTCCACCCGCCGTCGCACACGATGCCGACGATGGTGCCGCGTTCCATGCGGCTCGCGATGCGCGCGCAGGTGTGGATGACCGCCCCGGAGCTGATGCCCGCGAAGATCCCCTCCTCCGCGGCCAGGCGCCGGGTCATCACCAGGGCGTCCCGGTTGCCCACCAGCAGCTTCCGGTCGAGCTTGCTGATGTCCAGGATCGGCGGCACGAAGCCGTCCTCCAGGCTCCGCAGGCCGCTCACGGGATCGCCCTGCATGGGCTCGCACGCGACGATCTGGATGTCCTGGCGGTGCTCCTTGAGCCGTTGGGCGCTGCCCATGAGGGTGCCGCCGGTGCCGAGGCCCGCCACGAACACGTCCAGATCGGGGCAGTCCCGCACGATCTCCTCCGCGGTGCCCTCGTAGTGGGCGCGGGGGTTCGCGGGGTTGCCGTACTGGAACGGCATGAACAGGCCGTTCTCGGCGGAGAGCCTGCGTGCGACGTCCACCGCGC
The DNA here is from genome assembly GCA_020848615.1 of Thermoleophilia bacterium. GTDB lineage: Bacteria > Actinomycetota > Thermoleophilia > Miltoncostaeales > Miltoncostaeaceae. Next base: position 16,378 of record JADLHW010000004.1, on the reverse strand, counting down.
CGTTGCTGCCGAACTCACCGTCGGTGGCGACGATCTCCGCCCCGTACAGCCGCAGCAGCGCCTTGCGCTCCTCGGTGACGTTGTCGGGCATCACGGCGACCAGCCGGTAGCCGCGCACCCGGGCGATCATGGCCATCGAGATGCCGGTGTTGCCCGAGGTGGGCTCCATGATCGTGTCGCCCGGCCGGATGAGCCCGCGACGCTCGGCGTCGTCGATGAGCGAGCGGGCCGTGCGGTCCTTGATGGAGCCCGTCGGGTTGTGGCTCTCGAGCTTCGCCAGGATCCGGACGTCCGGGTTCGGCGTGATGCGCGACAGCTCCACCAGCGGCGTGTTGCCGATGGTCGCGACGATGTCCGGGCTGATCGCCCGCGGCGGCTCCAGGCCCGTCGGCGAGGACATGGTGGTCAACCGGCCCCGCCGGCCATGGCGGGCAGGATGAGCACGGTGTCGCGGTCGCCGACCGGCGTGTCCAGCCACTCCAGCATCCGCACGTCCTCGTCGTTCACGTACAGGTTCACGAAGCGGTGCAGCTCACCGTCGTCGGTGACCAGCTGCTGGCGCACCGTCGGGTGCTCGGCGTAGATCGCCTCCAGCACCTCGCCCACGGTGCCGCCCTCGACGGACAGCTCGCGGGCGCCGCCGACGGCGGGACGCAGGACGGGCGGGATGCGGACGGTGCTCACGAATGGGCCCCCACGGTCGCGGCGTGGCGGCCGACGCCGGCGCACCATGCCTCGTAGTCACGGAACTCGAGCTTGGCGTCCGGACCGCACGCCGGGCAGTGCGGGTCGCGCCGCACCTTGAGCTCGGTGAAGGTCATGCCGAGGGCGTCGTACACCAGCAGGCGCCCGGAGAGCGTGTCTCCGATGCCCAGCAGCACCTTGATCGCCTCGTTCGCCTGGATGTTGCCCATCACGCCGCACAGCACGCCCAGCACGCCCGCCTCGCCGCACGATGGCGCGAGGTCCGGGGGCGGGGGCTCCGGGAACAGGCAGCGGTAGCAGGGGCCCTCGTATGGCATGAACACCGAGGCGTGGCCCTCGAACCGCAGGATGCTGGCGTGCACCAGCGGGGTGCGGGTCATGAGGGACGCGTCGGCCAGCAGGTACCGGGTGGGGAAGTTGTCCGCGCCGTCGACGATGAGGTCGTATCCGGAGATGAGGTCGAGGACGTTCTCGCGGTTCACGCGGGTGGCGTGCACGTTCACGGCCACGTCCGGGTTGAGCGCCTGGATCGCGACCTTCGCGCTCTCGCCCTTCAGCATCCCCACGCGGTCGGTGGTGTGGATGATCTGGCGCTGCAGGTTGCTGGAGTCCACCACGTCGTCGTCGACCAGGCCGATGGTGCCCACCCCGGCCGCCGCCAGGTAGTAGGCGGTGGGCGAGCCCAGGCCGCCGGCGCCGATGAGCAGGACCTTGGAGTCCAGGAGCTTCAGCTGCCCCTCCTCGCCCACCTCGGGGATGAGGACGTGGCGGCTGTAGCGGGCGCGCTGGCCGGCGGTGAGGGTGCGCGGCACCTGCACGTGGTTTCCGGACTGCTTCCACCGGGTGAATCCGCCGTGCAGGCTGCTGATGTTCGTGAAGCCCATCTCCCGCAGCGTGAGGCCGGCGAGCAGCGAGCGGTTGCCGCCCGCGCACATCAGCACGACCTCCTGGTCGGGGCGCGCGACCCCGGCGATGCGGCTCTCCAGGAACCCGCGCGGCACCAGCACCGCGCCTGGGACGTGCCCCTCGTCCCACTCGCCCTGCTCGCGGACGTCGACGACCAGCGGCGCGTCGCCGGCGGCGATGCGGCCGGCCAGCTCCGCGGCCTGGATCTCGGGGATCTCCGTGCGCGCGTGCGCAAGCAGGTCCTGGTACGTGCGGGACATGTGGGTCTCCCGATCCTCGCGACTCAATCGGTGGTAAATGCTAGGGGTATTCTAGCCTTTCCCGTCGAGCGCAGGTCAGCATACGCTGGTGGGTATGGAGCGGCCCACCCTTCGGAAGACCGACTTCGCGAACATCGACGCGCGTGTGAGATGTCCCACCGAGGACTGCTGGGGCGAGCTCCTGCTCATGCCCACCGGCGAGACCGACGAGGAGGGCATCCCGGCCTTCCTGCCGCGCACGATGTGCCCGCTGTGCGGGGGAGTCGTGGAGATCGAGCAGGACATGTCGGACCGCGAGCTGTTCCTCAGGGTCTCCCACATGCGGGCCAATCCCATGGAGGGGCCGCATGACGCCTGACGCCGCGTCCCACGTGGGGCTGCGCACCGCGGCGCGCGAGGTCATCGCCGTCCTGGTGGCGGCCGCCATCGCCGGGATGGTGTGGCTCATCCCCATGCAGGAGGCGTGGAAGAAGGGCTGGACCGACCACGACGTGAACGCCGCGATGGGCGAGCTGGTGGGCGCCACGGGCGACCAGGTGCCGCGCCAGGGCCTGTTCTGGATGGCGGTCGCCGCCCTGGTGCTGGCGGTGCTGCACGCGGTGGCGACGGCGCTGATACCCCGTCACTGGCTGGTGCACGGCGTGGCGGCCGGCGTGGTCGTCTTCGTGCTGTGGGGCCTGGTGTTCGCGCCCCTGGCGGGCGACCGCACCGAGTTCCCCGGAGGGGTGTTCGGGACGGACGCCGGCGCGGCCATCGCGGTCGTGGCCCTGGTCGCGGCGATCGCCGCGGGGGTCGCCATGGCCCGTGTGCACGCCCTGGTGCGCAGCACCGACTGGTGGCAGCGCAAGCACTTCGACCTGCGCGAGAGCATCGAGGGGATCTTCACCGACGAGAAGCCGGAGGCCGGGGAGACCGGCTACCGCCCCGAGGGCTTCACCGAGTAGCGCGGCAGCCTCGCGGGTCACCCGGTCGGCGACCTACTCGAACTCCCCGAACAGCGGGGCGAACAGTGTGGCGTACGCTCCCGGGGTGACGCCCATCGCCGCCGGCGGGCAGGCCCGCTCCAGCTCCGCGAGGTCGCCGAAGACCGCCGCCGGGTCCACGTGCGCCGCGACGGCCGCGCGCAGGCCCGCGTGGCCGGGGAAGGCGGCGCACGCGGCGATGACGTCGGCGCCGCGGACGGGGCGGTCGTAGGTGTCCACGACCGCGGATGCTACGACCGCGGGCAGCGGGGCGTTCGACCGCACGGGCCTGCTGAGCCTCGCGGCGGGGCACTTCGTGGTGGACATGGTGGTGGGCGCCCTGCCGGCGCTGCTGCCGCTGTTCGTGCGGGAGTACCGGCTGTCGGACCTCGCCGCGTCGATGATCCTGGGGGCGTCGCTGCTGGCCTCCTCGGCGATCCAGCCGGTGTTCGGGGTGGTGGCCGACCGGCGGGCGGCGCCGTGGCTGCTGTACGGCGGGGTCGCGGTGGGCGCCACCGCGATGGCGTTCACCGGATTGCTGGGCACCTACGTCGCGATCCTGGGGATGGTGGTGGTGTCGGGCCTGGGGATCGCCGCGTACCACCCGGAGGCCGCCCGGGTCGCCAACCGGCTGTCCGGGGGGCGCCCGGCGACGGGCCTGGCGTGGTTCATGGTGGGCGGCAACGCGGGCTTCGCGGCCGGCCCGCTGGTGGCCGCCGCCGCCATCCCGTTCCTGGGGGTGCGCAGCACCGTGGTGCTCGTGGTGCCGGGGCTGGCCGTCGCCGCGTGGCTGGTGTCGCGCCGCCTGCTGCTCGCGGTGCCGGTGATGCACGCGGCGGCCCGGGCGGAGGCCGGCGCGTCGCACGTCCCCGGCCTGTCGCTGCTGCTGGTGGTCACCACGCTGCGCACCTGGAGCCAGTTCGGGGTGCTGGCCCTCGCCCCCCTGCTGCTCACCCGGGAGCGGGGCCTGTCGGACCAGGCCGCGAGCCTCGCCGTGTTCGCGTTCTCCTTCGCGGGCGCCGTGGGCACCGTCGCCGGGGCCCGCCTGGCCGACCGCGTCGGCGGCCGCAGCATGCTCATGTGGACGATGCCGCTCGCAGCGCCGCTGGTGGCCGGCGTCGCGGTGTCGCCCACCCCCCTGGCCATCGGGTGCATGGCGGGAGCAGGATTGGTCCTGATGGCGTCGTTCTCGGTCACCGTTGCGATGGGGCAGGAGTACCTGCCGGGCCGGCTCGCGCTGGCGGCGGGCCTCATGATCGGGTTCGGGGCGATCGGCTCCGCCCCGCCCGGCCTGGCGCTCTTCGGCGCCCTGGCGGACGCCGCCGGCCGGGAGTCCGCGTTGCTGGCCCTCGCCGCGTTGCCGGTGGCCGGCGGGCTGCTCGCGCTCATGCTCCCCGCGCCGCGGACGGCGCCCGCCTGATGGCCCGCGGCACGCCGAAGCAGCCGGGCCAGGACCTGTTCGGGGCGATGGTGGAGGACCGCCTCGCGAAGACGGGGCCCATGGCGGCGCGCATGCGGCCCGGCACGCTGGAGGAGATCGCCGGGCAGCCGGCCCTGCTGGGCGACGAGGGGTTCCTGCGACGGGCCATCGCGGAGGACCGGGTGCCGTCGATGGTCCTGTACGGCCCGCCGGGATCCGGGAAGACGACCCTCGCGCGTGTGGTGGCGAACACCACCCGAGCGGCGTTCGAGGAGCTGTCGGCCACGCAGGCCACCGTCGCCGACGTGCGCGCCGCGCTGCAGCGCGCCCGGGACCGCGCGGTCACCGGCGGGCGCACCGTGCTGTTCATCGACGAGATCCACCGCTTCAACAAGTCCCAGCAGGACGCCCTGCTGCCGGCGGTGGAGGAGGGACTGGTGACGCTGGTGGGCGCCACCACCGAGAACCCGTACTACGAGGTGAACTCGGCGCTGGTGTCCCGCATGCGCGTGATGGTGCTGGAGCCGCTGCCGCCGGAGGCCGTGGCGGGGCTGGTGGACCGCGCCGTGGCGGACCAGCGGGGCCTGGCCGGCCGCGTGGTGCTGGCCCCGGATGCGCGGGACGCGCTGGTGAGCCGCGCGAACGGCGACGCCCGGGCCGCATTGAACCTGCTGGAGGCCGCCGCGGGCGGCGTCGCCGACGGCGCCACGGTGACCGTGGACGACGTGATGGCCGCCGGCGGCGGCCGCGCGGTGGCGTACGACCGGGCCGGGGACGCCCACTACGACACCATCTCGGCGTTCATCAAGAGCATGCGCGCGAGCGACCCGGACGCCGCGGTCTACTACCTGGCGGTGATGATCGCCGGCGGCGAGGATCCGAAGTTCATCGCCCGCCGCATCATCGTGGCGGCCTCCGAGGACGTGGGCAACGCCGACCCCATGGCCCTCACCGTCGCGACCGCGGCTTCGCGGGCGGTGGAGTTCGTGGGGTTGCCGGAGGCCCGCATCAACCTCGCCCAGGCCGCGATCTACGTCGCACTGGCCCCCAAGAGCGACGCCTCGTACCGCGCGATCGACGCCGCCCTGGCGAAGGTCGAGGCCGAGGGCGCGCGACGCCCGCCGCTGGCGCTGCGCGACGCGAGCCGCCCGAACGCGCGGCACTTCGGCCACGGCACCGGCTACGTGAACCCGCACCGCACGCCGCAGGGGTACCTGCCGGGATCGCTGCTGCCGGAGGGCCTGGAGGGCGAGCGCTTCTACGCCCCCACCGACCGCGGCCCCGAGGGCCGGATGTCGGAGCGGTTGCGGCGCCTGCGCGGCGACGATCGCGACGACGCGGACGAGCGGCCCTTCTGACGGCGGCCGCGGCTATGCGGCGATGAGCCCCGTGGCGTACATGAGGGCGAGCCCGGCCAGGATCCCCCCGGCCCCCAGGGGCGACAGGCCCCGGGACCCGCCGGATCCGGTTCGCAGGCCCGGCAGCAGCTGGACGCACACCTGGGCGATCGCCCCCACCCCGAAGCCCAGCAGGAACGCCGCGAGCGGCGCGGTGAACGCGACCCCGCCGATCCAGGTCCCCAGCACCGCGGGAGCGCCGGCCAGGAGCCCGAGCCCCACCAGCGGCCACCACCGCACGGGCTCCCGGGCGACGGGCGCGATGATCGCCAGGCCCTCCGTGGTGTTGTGCAGGGCGAAGCCGATCACCAGGAACGCGCCCAGGGCGAGCTCGCCCGCCGCATAGGCGCTGCCGATCGCGAGCCCCTCCCCCAGGTTGTGCAGGCCGATGCCGGTGGCGATGAGCGCCGACAGGCGATACCCCTCCGCGCCGCGACGCCGGCCCCGGAGCCACGCGTCGACGCCCGACAGCGCGATGAACGCGGTCACGGCGCCCACGATGACCAGGGCGGGCCCGCCGAACGCCTGGGAACCGGTGCCCGCGATCTCGATGCCCTCGACGGCCGCATCGGCGGCGAGGAAGGCCAGCAGCCCGACGGTGAGCGCGAGGATGAACGTGATGACGCCGGCGCGGGCCCTGCGGGCGAACGGCAGCCACAGCATCCCGATGCTCACCGGGATCACGCCCACGTAGATCCCCACGAGCCCCATCAGGCCCAGGAACGAGGCGTCGGCCGAGGGCGTCCGCGCGGCCACCTCGACGGGCGCCGCGATCACCCCTCCGGTGGAGGTGAGCAGCCCGATCTCGTACGCCTCGCCCTCGATCCAGTCGTACGGCGCGGTGAGGCGCCCCGCCTCCAGGCGCCCCAGCCGGAGCGGCAGGGGCCCGGCGCCCGGGAGGTAGGCGTCGTTCACGATCACCTGCGCCACGGTGACGGCGTCCGGGCCGTCGTTGCGGACGTGGAGCTCGATCACGCCGGGTCGCAGCACCGTGCGCTCGACCGCGACGTCCTCGACGGGGATGCCGTTCCGGTCCAGGCCCGCGCCGCCGGGGCCCAGCAGCACGGCCGCCAGCGCCGCGGCGAGCAGCAGCGGGACGAGCGCGAGCAGCCAGGTCGGCACCCCGGACAGCCGCTCCCGGCGGGCCGGTGCCGTCACCCGGTCACCTCGAACAGCCCCACCCAGCCCAGCTCGGCGAACTCCGACTTGTGCGCGTGGAACATGAAGCGGCCGGTGTGCGGGAACCGCACCTCCAGGATGCCGCGCTGCCCCTGCACCTGGCTGATGGTGTCGGTGTACTCGGCGGGCGTCAGCGACGTGCCGGTGGGGAAGTGGTGGAAGAAGTTGCCGTGCAGGTGGAACGAGTTCACCGGGTCGTACTCGAGGACGTTGACCAGGTAGATGCGCACGAGCTCGCCCCGGCGCACGCGGATGGGACGCTCGAAGTAGGCGAACGCCACGGTGTTCACCGCGTACACCTCGTTCGCGGCGTCGAAGTTCGTGTCGAACGCGTTCTGCACCATCACCAGCTCACGGGCGGCCGGCCGGCCCCCCGGCGGGTCGATCACCACCGCGCCGTACAGGCCCTTGGCGATGTGGATCGCCAGGGGGAACGAGTGGCAGTGGTAGAGGTGCAGGCCGAACGGCTCGGCGGTGAACTCGTAGGTGAACGCCTCGCCGGGGTGCACCAGGCCGCCGGGGCCGGATCCCGGGATCCCGTCCATCGCCGCCGGATGGATGCCGTGGAAGTGCATGGTGTGGACGTGGTCGCCGCCGTTGACGAACCGGATGCGCATGCGATCGCCGGCCGTCGCGCGCAGCGTGGGGCCCGGCACCCGGCCGTTGTAGGTCCACGCGGCGTACCGGACGCCGGGGGCCACCTCGATCTCCCGGTTCTGGGCGACGATCGTCCACTCGCGCACGGTGCGGCCCGCCGCGTCCCTGGACACGACGCCCCCGTCGAAGTCCTCGAGGATCGCGTGCGGGTCGAACCCGTTGGCCGCCGGGTCCACGGACCCCGCCGCCGCCGCGTGATGGGCGGCGCCGCCGTGCGCAGCGGGACCGGCGTCCGGCGGCGGGCTCGCCGCCGGCGCCGGGCCGGCGATCCTCCCCGCGGCCGCCAGTCCGGCCGCCGCCGCGGCCGACCCCAGCAGGGTCGCCCGGGTGATGCCCATCCGCATCGGCCCATCCCCCATGCGCCCAATTTAGCCACGACTAAATAGCTCGCGCAAGCCCGTCACGGATGCCGGCGGGCGGTTCCGGCCTCCCGGTCCGCTACCGTCACGGCATGAGCATCGCCGAACAGCTGGACACCGACGCCAAGCAGGCGCTCCGCGACGGGGACAAGGCCCGCCTCGCGGTGCTGCGCCGTGCCCGGGCGACCCTGCAGAACGCGGAGATCGACGCCCGCGGGGCGCTCTCGGAGGACGAGGCCGTGAAGGCCCTGCAGGGCCTCGTGAAGCGCCACAGGGAATCCATCGAGCAGTTCACGGCCGGCGGCCGGAACGACCTGGTGGAGAAGGAGACCGCCGAGATGGCGGTGCTGGAGGAGTACCTGCCCGCCCAGCTCGACGACGCCGCCATCCAGGCGGTCGTCGCGGACGTCATCGCCGCGGAGGGGGTCACCGACATGAAGGGCCTCGGGAAGATCATGAAGCCGGCGATGGCGCGCCTGGCCGGCCAGGCCGACGGCGGCCGGGTGCGGGAGATCGCGCAGAAGCTGCTGGCGGGCTGAGCGATGGCGCACCTCCCCCGCGGCGTGCACCCCGCCACCCCCGGCCCCGGGCAGGAGTCCGTGTGGGACTACCCGCGGCCACCGCGCCTGGAGCCCAGCACCCGCCACCTGGTGGTGGTGTTCGGCGGCGAGGTCGTCGCCGAGACCCGCGGCGGCTACCGGGTGCTGGAGACCTCCCATCCGCCGCAGTACTACTTCCCGCCGGAGGACATCTCCGCCGGCGCGCTGCGCGAGGCGGCCGGCGGCCGCACCGTGTGCGAGTGGAAGGGCGAGGCGGAGTACTTCGACGTCCACGGCGGCGGCGGCGTGGCGAGCCGCTCGGCCTGGAGCTACCCGTCCCCCACGGCGCCGTTCGCGCCGCTCGCCGGATACGTCGCGTTCTACGCGGCGCCGATGGACCGGTGCGAGGTGGACGGCGAGCTGGTGACCCCGCAGCCCGGCGGGTTCTACGGCGGCTGGATCACGTCCCACGTGGTGGGACCGTTCAAGGGCGAGTCGGGCTCCCGGAACTGGTAGCGAAGCGCACGGTCACCGTCGCGGTGACCGTGTGCTCGCCCGGCTCGACCGGCATTCCCTTCGCCGACCGGAGCTCCGCGGCGAAGGGCACCGGGGGACCCCCCGCCGTGGACGCGCCCTCGGCGACGGCCTCGATCGCCCCGAGCTCCAGGCCGGCGGCCGCGGCGAGGCCGGCGGCCTTCTCGCGGGCGTCGTCGACGGCGAGGGCGAGGGCCCTGGCGTAGGCGCCGGAGGGGTCGGCGATCTCCATCGACAGGCCGTCCACGCGGTCGGCGCCCGCGGTGATCGCCGCGTCCAGGATCGCACCGACCCGGTCGAGGTCCCTGACGGTCGCGGCGGTGGCGCAGCCGGCGACGTATCCGTCGGGCGTACCGGCGTTGGAGTAGCGCTGCCCCACCGACAGGTGGGCGGTGCGGAGGTCGCCGTCGCCGAGGCCGGCGGCGCGCAGCGCGCCCGTCACGGCGGTCACGCGCGTCTCGAGCGCGGCCATCGCCTCCGCCGCGGTGGCGGCCTCGGCCTGCACGCCCAGGTGGATCCGGGCGAGGTCCGGGCGGGCCTCGACGCCCGCGGTCCCGGTGACGGTGATGCCGGTCACGGACGCCACCGTACACCGGCGGCGCTCACGGTCAGGACAGGCGCTTGAAGCGGCCGATGCCGTTCGCGGCGCGCCACACGCGCAGCCGCAGCGGCCGGCAGCCCTTTGCCCGCACGACGACCAGCCGCGTGCCGGTGCGCGGGACCCGCACCACCAGCACGCCGCCGCGCGCGGCCACGGGCCGGCGGTCGAGCCGCACCAGCGCGCCCGCCATGGTGCGGAACCGCAGCGTGAGGGTCCCCGCCGCGGGGTTCCAGGCCTGCCGCACCACGCGCGCCGCGAGCCTGCGGGCGTCGCCGACGCCCGGCGGGGCGGGTGGCGGCGGGTCATGCGACTCCACGAGCCCGTCCACGGCGGTCACCCGGACGATCGTGTCGGCGTGGTTGCCGACGGTGTCCGCGGCACGCACGGTCACGCGGTGCGCACCGGCCGTGAGGGTGATGGCCGATGCGCCCGCCGCGAGGTCGGAGCGGAACGCCTCCTTGCCGTCCACGAACACCGTCACCCGGGCGAACCCGCTGCCGCCCGCCTCCTCGGCCGTGGCCCACCGGATGACCTGCTGCCCGACGCCCACGCGGGAGTCGGACTCCAGGTTGATGGCCGGGGCCGTGGGCGCCGTGAGGTCCGCCGCCAGGGCGATGCGGGGCAGCGGCCCGACGTTCTGCCCGGCGGCGTCCGGCTGGGGCGTCCCCGTCGCCCGCAGGCGGGCGAGCACCTCGCCCGGCGTGAACGGCGTGCCGCGCCTGGCCCGCGCGATGCCCTGCATCGAGGCGATCGCGCCGGCGACCGCCGCCGATGCGCTGGAGGTGCCGTTGAAGCACGCGGTGTAGCTGCGGCTCCCGTCGGTGTCGCCGCCCACCAGGTAGGGGTAGTAGGACGGCGCGGCCGTCGCGGTGACGACGGCGTGCGCGGGGCCCTGGACGTCCACCCGGGGCCCGTGGTTCGAGGAGACGTGCCGGGCGGCGAGCGTGCCGCCGCCGGCCGCGATCTCCCCGCCGCCCACGACGATCGCGGTGTCCACCGCGGGATCGTCGCGCGGGTCGAGGGCGAACCCGCCGTTGCCGGCGGGCAGCACCACCACGATGCCCTTCGCGGTGGCGGCGGCGATGGCGGCCGCCACCGACGGCCCGAACTCGCCCGTGTCCGCCGGGCCCTTGTCCTGCGACTGCTGTTCGATGAGCAGCACGTCGCCGGGGTCGAGCTCGTCGGCCGCGGCGGCGATCGCGAACGACGGATTGTAGGTGCTGCCCACCCAGGGGCCCACGGGGATGAGCTCCACCCGGGGCGCGAGGCCGGTGATGCCCACGCCGTCGGCCCGCCCGCCGATGAGCGACAGCGCCGCGGTGCCGTGGCTGATGTTCTTCGCCGGGGTGAACCCGGGCCGGTACGGCTGGGGGAGGTTGCGGTCGGCGAGCTCGACGTGCGAGGGATCCCAGTCGTACTCGACATCGGCGAGCTTGACGCCGGCGCCGTCCCCGCCGGCCGGCAGATCCGTCATGCCGAGGGTGTTCGCGATGGAGGAGCGGCCGTCGAGCGCGGGCGGCGTGCCGTCCGCCAGGGGGAACACGTCGCCGATGGCGGCGCACTGCTGGGCGGGGGCCTCCGCGGGCCCCGGTGCCACCGTCGCGGTGCGGACCGCCGGGAGGCCGCGCAGGCGTGCGGCGAGCCGCGCCGCGGCGGCGCGGTTCGCGGCGGGGACGACGGCCCAGCGGGTGAGGTCGGGGCTGCGCCGGCCCGAGCGGCCGGCGGCGGTCCGCAGGCGGGCGGCGCGGGCGGGCGGGATCATGGGCTGCGCCGAGCGCCCCAGGGCGGCCGCGGACGCACCCGGCGCGAGGCGCACCAGGACCTGGGCGGGCGGGGTGGTTGCGGACAGCGCGGGCTGCGCCGCGACGGCCGTCGCGGCGAGGATCGTGAACGCTGCCATCCGTGCTGGCGTTCCGGGCACGTCGCTAGGGTAGGGCGCGTTTCGCAAATCCGTACTGGACGTTGTGGTGGTTTCGGAGCTCACTGAGGTCGAACGCGCGCGGATCACGCCGTTTGTCACTGACACCTCCGGCCCGGTGTTCGCCCTCACGAACCTGCCGGAGACCGTGAAGGGCGCGCTGTTCGCGCGGTACTCGCGATCCCCGAAGAGCCTGCGCCGCCTGCTGCTCGACGAGTTCATGCCCGACGGCGACGCCGGCGGCGCGGCGGGCGCCGGCCTGGCGCGCGCCGAGGCCCTGTACGACCGGGTGCTCGCCGAGTACGGCGACGACTCGGTGGCCCAGCTGGGCGGGGCGCACGTGGCGGTGGAGGGCGCCTCCAACGTGCTCACCAAGGTCCTGCAGTGGGGGCGCCTGGCGAGCTACCTGGAGCAGTCCACCCGGTACATCGCGTACACCGACCGGCCGGGCGGCAGGTGGCGGTACCACACCCCCGCCCACGTGGCCGCGCACGCCGAGCTGGGGGACCTGTACACCGGGACCCTGGACCGGGCGTTCGCGATCTACGCGGACCTGGTGCCCCGCATGACGGCCCACTGGGACGCCCGGGTCCCGGACGACGGGTCGCCGCCCGTCGCCCGGGACCGGGCGATCCGGGCCCGCGCGCTCGATTCGCTGCGTGGCCTGCTGCCGGCGGCGACCACCAGCAACATGGGGATCTTCGCCTCCGGGCAGGCGTACGAGGCGCTGCTCATCCGGCTGATGGCGCATCCCCTCGCGGAGGCCAGGGAGTGCGGTGAGCGCATGCTCGCCCAGCTGCGGCAGGTGATCCCGGCGTTCCTCACGCGCGTCGACCGGCCGGACCGCGGCGTGCGCACCGCGGCGTACCTCGCCGACGCGCGGACCGCCACGGCGCGGTGCGCGGCGGAGCTGCTGCCGCCCGCCCCGCACGCCCCGGCCGATGCCCACGTCGCGCTCGTGGACTGGGACCGGGACGGCGAGGACCGCGTGGTCGCCCACGCCCTGTGGCCCGACAGCGGCCTCGGCCTGGGCGAGGTGATGGAGCTGGTGCGCGGCCTCAGCTCGGAGGACCGCGGCCACGTGCTCGCCGCATACGCCGGGGAGCGCGGCGACCGTCGCCACCGGCCGGGCCGGGCGCTGGAGGCCTGCTCGTACACGTTCGAGGTGACCTGCGACTACGGCGCGTACCGCGACCTGCAGCGGCACCGCCTGCTCACCCTGCAGGCGCAGCCCCTCACGCCGCACCTGGGCTGGACGCTGCCCCCGGAGGTCGGGGACGCCGGCCTGGGGGACGACTACGCACGGGTCATGCGCGAGAGCGCCGGGCTGCACGCCGCCCTGTGGGAGGTGTTCCCGCAGGAGGCGCCGTACGCGGTGAGCCTCGCCCACCGCATGCGGTTCACCCTGGTCATGAACGCCCGGGAGGCCATGCACCTCATCGAGCTGCGCAGCCAGCCGCAGGGGCACGAGTCGTACCGGCGGGTGGCCCAGGACATGCACCGCGCCATCGCGGAGGTGGCCGGGCACCATCACATCGCCGGGATGATGGGGTTCGTGGACCACTCCCATGCCGACGCCGGCCGCATGGCCGCCGAACGACGCCACCAGGAGCGGCTGCGCTAGCCTCTGGCGCGATGTCCGACCGCCGACCTCGCCTTGGGGGCATGGCCCTCGCAAACGGACTGCTCGTGCACGGGCCCCGCCACTGGGCGGCGGCGGTGCGCGAGGGGGACGGCAGCGTGAGCGTCGCGTCCGGCGCGAAGCCGCGGTTCGTGGTGGGCCCGCTGGGCGGCGTGCCGCTGCTGCGCGGAGTGCTGCGCCTGGGCGAGGCGATCGCGGTGCTCCCGGCGATGCGCCGCGGGATGCCGCAGGCCCGCTTCGCGGTGGAGGGCCGTGGCGGCCCCGCCGGGCTCGCCGCCGCGATGGTGGTGGGCGCCGTCGCCCGCCGCAGGCTGCGGTCGCCGCTCGCCCAGGAGGCCGCCGCAGCGGTCGCGGGCCTCATCCCCGCGGTGGTGTCGCTGCGCGGGTCCCGCGCGGCGGTGTGGCACGCGGTGGAGCACAAGAGCATCGCCGCCTACGAGCAGGGCGGTCCCGCGGAGGTCGCGAACGCCGCCGCGCACCCCAAGGAGCACCCCCGGTGCGGCAGCAACCTGGTGCTGCCGCTGCTGGTGTCCACCACGATCACCAACCTCGTGACCCGCCGCCTGCGCGGCGCGACGGGCCCCGCGGTGCGCGCCGCGGCCGGCGCGGTGTCGGCGGGCATGGCGGTTGAGCTGTTCGCGTTCGCGCACCGCAAGCCGGAGCACCCCGTGTCGCGCCTGGTGCACGCCGCGGGGCACACCCTGCAGGCCCGCCTGGCGACCAAGGAGCCGGATCCCGAGGATCTGGAGGTGGGCGGCGCCGCGATGCGCGCCCTGTTCCGCGCCGAGGGGATCCCCGAGGCCGCCGGCCCGGCGTGACGTGGACTGCCGGGTGACCGTGGTCGTCGACGCCGGCCGGGAGGCCGCCTGGGACCGGCTCGCCGACATCCCGCGCTGGCCCGGCTGGAACCCGTCCTGCATCGGCGCGGCCCTCGACGGGCCGCCGCAGGCGGGCACGGCGATGCGGTTGCAGCTGCGGCACCCCGGCGGGCGCGGGTTCCACACCCGCCCGCGGCTCACCGCGCTCGAGCGTCCGCGGCGCCTCGCGTGGGAGATCCGGGCGCTGGGCGTACGGGCCCGCACCGAGGTCGAGGTGACGCACGAGGTGGACGGCACCAGGATCACACTCACGGCGGACTCCGGGGGACCCATGGGATTCAGCTATCGGTGGGCCATGCGGCCCAGGACGCAGGCGCGGATCTGGTCGGCGATGCTCGACGGCCTGGCGGAGAGCTTCCGTTGAGGCGCCTCGCCGCCACGGCGCTCACGGCGGCCGCGCTCGCCGCCGGCGCCGTCCCCGCCGCCGCGCACATCGACATCCTGCCCACCACGGTGGAGGCGGAGCGGTCCACCGAGTTCACCATGCGGGTGCCCACCGAGCGCGAGGTGCCCACCACCGCGGTGCGCGTGGACTTCCCCGAGCAGATCACGGTGTACTCGTTCGCCCCCCCGCCGGCCGGCTGGACGATGCGGCAACGCATCGCCCCGGACGGGACCCTGGCGGGCGTGGTGTACACGGGGGGCCGGATCCCGGTGGACGGCTACCTGGACTTCACCTTCCTCGGCACGCCGTTCGACACCGGCGAGACCGCGTGGAGGACGTACCAGACCTACGCCGACGGCAAGGTGAAGCCCTGGACGGCCGCGCCGGAGCCGGAGGACGCGATCAGCGCCGAGAGCGGCCCCACCGAACCGGGCCCCGCCGCCGGCGTGCGGGTCGTCGCGAAGGGCACCCTCGCGCAGGCCACGGGCGGCGCCACCCAGGCGCCCGCCGCGGCCACCTCCACCACGCAGAGCTCGGACGCGGCGATCTGGGCGAGCCTCATCGCCATCGTCATCGCCGCCGCCGCGTTCCTCACGGCCGGGTGGCTGTGGACCAAGCGGCCCATGCGGCTCCCGGAGGACCCGCCCGGCGGGAAGGCGTGAGCCCGGATCCGCGGGTGCGGCGGCGGCTGCCGCCGGAGACGTTCCAGCTTCCCGTGGAGAAGATGCGGTCCGGGTACCACTCGGACGCGTACTTCACGTTCACCCGCGACGTCCTCGTCAGCGACGGCCACCGCCCGCGCGTGCTCATGCAGGTGTTCCAGCGGGAGCGGTCGGTGCTGGGCGGCATCGACGAGGCCCTCGCGATCCTGCGGCTGTGCTCGGGCCGCCGCACCGGCGCGGGTTGGGAGGACGGCTGGCCGCAGCTGGCGGTGCGCGCCCTGCACGACGGCGACATCGTGGACCCGTGGGAGACGGTGCTCACCATCGAGGGCCCGTACGACCTGTTCGTGCACCTGGAGACCCTGTACCTGGGGGTCCTGGCCCGCCGCACCCTCATCTCCCGGAACGTGCGGGACGTGGTGGAGGCCGCCCGCGGCAAGCCGATCATGTACTTCCCCGCCCGGTTCGACCACTGGCACGTGCAGACCGGCGACGGGTGGGCCGCGCACATCGCGGGGGCGATCGGCGTGTCCACCGACGCGCAGGCCTCGTGGTGGGGCGGGAAGGGCATGGGCACCGTCCCGCACGGGCTCATCGCCGCCTATGGCGGGGACACGGTGCTGGCCGCCACGAAGTTCGCGGACCGCTTCGCCGACGAGCTGCACGTGACGGTGCTGGTGGACTTCGAGAACGACTCGGTGCGCACCGCGCTGGAGGTGGCGGAGGCCCTGGGGCCCCGGTTGTGGGGGGTGCGCCTGGACACCTCGGGGACCATGGTCGATCGCTCACTGTGGCATGAGCTGGGGCGCTTCACGCCCACCGGGGTGGTGCCGGAGCTGGTGTGGAAGGTGCGCCGGGCCCTGGACAACTCCGGGCACGGACACGTGAAGATCGTCGCGTCGGGCGGGTTCGACGCGGCCCGCATCCGCGCGTTCGAGGAGGCCGGCGTGCCGGTGGACGCGTACGGGGTGGGCAGCAGCCTGCTGCGCGGCAGCAACGACTACACCGCCGACGTCGTGCGCGTCGACGGCCGGCCGTGCGCGAAGGTGGGCCGTGAGGAGCGGCCCAACCCGCGGCTGGAGCCGGTGAGCTGGGACGACCCCCTGGAGGATGCGTGAACGTGACCCGCCTGCACCACGTCGCCTATGTGGTGAACGACCTCGACGCCGCGCTGCCGGTGTTCACCGAGCGGTACGGCCTGGAGGTCGCGATCCGGGAGCTCATGCCCGAGCAGGGCGTGGAGGCCCTGATGCTGGGCGCCGGGGAGGGTGCCGTGGAGCTCATCGCCCCCGTGGACCCGGAGTGCGGGGTGGCACGGTACCTGGAGAAGCGCGGCGAGGGGTTGCACCACATCGCCCTGGAGGTGGAGGACCT
>JADLHW010000003.1 GCA_020848615.1 Thermoleophilia bacterium | reverse complement strand
GGCGCGGGCCACCGTCGCGATCCCCCGGGTGTCTCCATCGTGGTCACGTCAAGAACACTCGTTCTTGTGTGTCAACGCCACTTCGATGGGAACGCGGGGCGGGGAACCCCGCATGACCGTCACGGCCCGAGCCGCGGCGTGGGCGTCGGAACGACGGGCGTCCCACCGGCCTCGCGGAGCTTCGCCGCACCCCCGAGGGGCATCGCAGTCCCCGAGTCCTTCGAGGGCTACGCCCGGGCGCCCACGGCGCCCAGCACGGCGCGGGTGACGTGGGCGACGCCCGGCAGCACGGCGTCCTCCAGGGTGGGGGCTGACGGGATGATCCCGTCGCGCGCCGCGACGCGCACCACGGGGCGCCGCAGGTCGTCCCATCCCTGCTCCTGCACGCGGGCGGCGATCTCCGCCCCGATGCCGCCGGTGAGGGTCCCCTCCTCCAGCGTCACCACCACGCCGGACCGGGACAGGGAGGCGAGGACCGGGTCGAGGTCCAGCGGCAGCAGGCCGCTGATCGCCACCACCTCGCAGAACACCTCGTGCTCCATGATGAGCGCCGTGGCGGCCTCCAGGGCGATGGGCACCATGCCGCCGTACGCCACCAGGGTGGCGGCGGCCTCCGTGAAGCCGCTGCCGGAGAACGTGAGGGCCGGGGAGGGCCCGCCGGATTCGGTGACGTCGAGCTCACCGATGCGCCCGTCGACCGGCCGCAGGTTGGGGCGCCCGTACATCACCTTGTTCTCGATGAGGAACACCGGATCGTCGTCGGCGACCGCCGCCGTCATCAGCCCGGCCAGGTCGTGCACCTCGCTGGCGGCCACCATGCGGATGTTCGGGACGCCCATCAGGAACTTCTCGAGCGACTGGCTGTGCGTGGGGCCGTACCCGCGCCGGCCGCCCATGGGCGTGCGCACCACCAGCGGCAGCGTCACCTGGTCGTCGTACATCTCCCGGAACTTGGAGATCCCGTTGACGATCTGGTCGAAGCCCAGGGTGATGAAGTCCCCGAACATGATCTCCAGGACGGGCCGCAGCCCACGGATCGCCATGCCGGCGGCGACCCCGAACAGCGACGCCTCGGAGATGGGGGTCGTGATCACCCGATCCGGGAAGGCCTCCGACAGGCCCCTCGTGATCTTGAAGGCGCCCCCGTACGGGTCCAGGACGTCCTCGCCCAGCACGTACATGGCGGGAAAGGCGGCCATCGCCTCGTGCAGGCCGCGGTTGAGCTCGGCGCCGCAGCGGGGCGGGCTCATGCGAGCGCCTCATCGAGCACCGCGACCGGGCTGGCGTGGGCGACCGCCAGGGCCTCGGCGAGCTCCCGGTCGGCGTCGGCCTCCAGGGCGGCCCGCCGGGCGGCGTCCAGGCGGGCGCCGGCGACGGCCAGCGGCTCGGTGGCCCAGCGGGCGTCCACCTCGGCCGGGTCCCGCACGTCGTCGCCCTTGGAGTGCGCGCGCAGCCGGTAGGTGTCGATGGACAGCACCGCCGGCCGGCCCGACCGGACGTGCTCCACCATCTCGCCGGCGACGGCGTGGATCTCCTCCACGTCCGTGCTCGCCACGTGCGCGGCGTCCACCCCGAACGCCCGCGCCCGGTCCGGCACCGTGCCGGCCACCGCGAGCTCCACCGGCGTGGTCTGCGCGTAGCGGTTGTTCTCCACCACGAACAGCAGCGGGAGCCTCCACAACGACGCCATGTTCAGGCACTCGTACACGGCGCCCTGCCCCAGGGTGCCGTCGCCGATGAACACCGTGGTGATCGCCCCGTCGCCGCGTTCCCGCTCGGCGAGGGCGATGCCGGTGGCCAGCGGCACGATGCTCCCCTGCACGCCGTTGGTGTAGAAGCCGTCGCGGCACAGGTGCTGGCTGCCGCCGCGCCCCGAGCAGGTGCCGCCCGAGCGGCCCATCACCTCGGCCGCCAGGCCCGCCAGGTCGCCGGTGAACGCGATGTAGTGACCGTGGCAGCGGTGGTTGCTCACCACCTGGTCCAGGCCCGGCCGCATGTGCCCGATGACCCCCACGGCGTCGGCCTCCTGGCCGATGCACGTGTGGGTGGTGCCCACCAGGAGGCCCTGGGAGAACATGTCGAGCAGGGTCTCCTCGAACCGGCGGATGAGGTACATCCCCCGGTAGCGCGCCTCCGGCCCGGAGGCCGTCACAGGCCCGCCAGCCGGTGTGCCAGGTTCACCAGCGACACCGCGGCGTCCGCCGCGTCCGCCCCGGCGTTGCCCACCTCGCCGCCGGCCCGCGCCCACGCCTGCTCCACCGTGTCGCAGGTGAGGATCCCGAAGGTGCAGGGGATCCCGGTGTCCAGCGACACGCGGGTGAGGCCACGGGACGCGTTCCAGCACACGTGCTCGAAGTGCGGGGTGCTGCCGCGCACCACCGCACCCAGGGCGACGATGGCGGCGTATCGGCCCGTGCGGGCGAGCATCTGCGCCGCCAGGGGCGTCTCGTACGCACCGGGCACCCAGTGTTCGTCGATGCGGTCGGCCGCCAGGCCGGACTCCACCAGCCGCTCACGGGCGCCCGTGACGAGGTTCTGCGTGAGCCCCCGGTGGAATCCGGAGCACACCAGCGCGACGCGCACGCCGGGCGCCTCCAGCATGGGCGCCGCCGGGGCCGCCTCAGTCCGCGCCATCGGCGCCCTCGCCGTCCGGCTCCAGCCGCAGGTCCTGGTGGTGGAGGATGTGGCCCATCTTGTCCCGCTTGACCTGCAGGTACCGCAGGTTGTCGGGGCCCGGCTCCACCTCGATCGGCACGCGCTCCACGACCCGCAGCCCGTAGCCCTCGAGCCCCACGATCTTCTTGGGGTTGTTCGTGAGCTGGCGGATGGTGGTGAGCCCGAGGTCCACGAGGATCTGCGCGCCCATGCCGTAGTCCCGCAGGTCGGGCGGGAAGCCGAGGCGCACGTTCGCCTCGACGGTGTCGTAGCCCTCGTCCTGCAGCTCGTAGGCCCGCAGCTTGTTCAGCAGGCCGATGCCGCGCCCCTCCTGGGCGATGTACAGCACCACGCCCTCGCCGGCGGCGTCGATCATCCGCATCGCTGCGGCGAGCTGCTCCCCGCAGTCGCAGCGCAGCGACCCGAACACGTCCCCGGTGAGGCACTCGGAATGCACCCGCACCAGGACGTTCTCCCGTCCGGCGACCTCGCCCTTCACCAGCGCGAGGTGGTGCTTGCCGTCGATCACGTTGCGGTATCCCACCGCCGTCCACTCGCCGTACACGGTGGGCAGGCGGGCCTGTCCGCCACGCTCGACAAGCCGCTCCGTGTGGCGGCGGTACTCGATCAGATCCTCGATGGTGACCATCCGCAGTCCGTGTTCCCTCGCGTACAGCACGAGGTCGTCGACCCGCGCCATCTCGCCGTCCTCGCGCATGACCTCGCAGATCACCCCTGCCGGGATGAGGCCCGCCATGCGGGCGAGGTCGACGGCCGCCTCGGTGTGGCCGGCGCGCTCCAGCACCCCGCCGGGCTTGGCCCGGAGCGGGAAGATGTGGCCGGGGCGCACCAGGTCGCCCGGGCCGGAGTTCGGGTCGATCGCGACCATCACCGTGCGGGCCCGGTCGGGCGCGGAGATGCCGGTGGTGACCCCGTCGCGCGCCTCGATGGACTCCGTGAAGGCGGTGTGGTGCGGCGCCTCGTTGCGGCGGACCATGGACGTGAGGCCCAGCTGCTCGCACCGCTCCGGCGTGAGCGCCAGGCAGATGAGGCCGCGGCCGTGCCGCGCCATGAAGTTGATGGCCTCCGGGGTGGCGAACTGGGCCGCCATGATGAGGTCGCCCTCGTTCTCCCGGTCCTCGGAGTCGACCACCACGACCATCCGGCCGGCCCGGATGTCCTCGATGGCCTCCTCGATCGTCGCGAACGGGCGCGTCTGCGTGCTCATCGCTCCTCCCGCGACGTCAGATAGGGCGCCGCAAGCGCCTCGACGTACTTTGCCACAAGGTCCACCTCCAGGTTCACGCGCCGCCCCACGGCGGCGGGACCCAGGGTGGTCGCGGACATCGTGTGGGGGATCAGCGCGATCGTGAACCCCTCCGCGTCGCGGCCGGCGACCGTGAGGCTCACGCCGTCGACGGTGATGGACCCCTTCTCCACGACGTAGCGCATCACCGCGGGCGGGGCCGTCACGCGCAGCACGACGCTCTCGCCCTCGGGGGTCGCGGCGGCCACCGTGCCGGTGCCGTCCACGTGCCCCTGCACGATGTGCCCGCCCAGCCGGCCGCCCGCCGGGAGGGCGCGCTCCAGGTTCACCCGGTCGCCGGGCCCCCGGTCGCCCAGGCAGGTGCGCCGCAGGGTCTCCGCGACGGCCTCCACCGCGAAGCCGTCCGGCAGGAGCTCAACCGCGGTGAGGCACGCGCCGTCGACGGCCACCGAGTCACCCAGCGCCAGGCCGTCGGATACCAGCGGCGCCCGCAGCGTCACGCGCGCGCCGGCCGCTCCCGGCGCGACCGCCGCGACGGTCCCCATCTCCTCGACAAGCCCGGTGAACACCCGTTGTCCTCCTGTCAGTCCCCGTCCACGCCCGGCAGCGGCACGATCCGCCCCGAGACGAGGATGTCCTCCCCCACGCGCTCCACCGTGACGCCGCGCAGCCGTGACGCGTCTGCCAGCAGCGCGGCGCCCTCGCCGCCGATCGCGCCCGGTGCGCGGTCGCCGCCGATGAGCATGGGGGCACAGAACCATCGCACGACGTCGACCAGTCCCGCCCGCAGCGCCGTACCCGCGAGCTGCGCGCCGCCCTCCAGGAACACCGACTGGATGCCCTCCGCGGCCAGGGCCGCCATGCCCGCCGCCGGGTCCGCGGGGGGACCGGGCACGCGGAGCACCCGCACGCCGCGCGCCTCCAGGGCGGCCACGCGGTCCGCGGGGGCGCCGTCCCCGGCGACCACGAGCACCGGGACCTCGCCGGCGGTGCGCACGAGCCGGGAGTCCACCGGCAGGCGGGCCGCGGTGTCGAACACCACCCGCGCGGGCTGGCGGACGGGGCCGTCCACGTCGCGGGCCGTGAGGTCCGGGTCGTCGGCCAGGGCCGTGCCGATCCCCACCGCCACGGCGTCGTGGTCGGCGCGCCAGCGGTGCACGAGCGCCCTGGCGGGCGGCCCGGTGATCCACCGGCTCTCGCCCGCGGCGGTGGCGATCTTGCCGTCCAGGCTCGTCGCGAGCTTCAGCAGCACGTGCGGCCGGCCGCGGACCGAGTGGGTGACGAACGCGGCGTTGAGCTCGAGGCAGGCGACCTCCTCGGCGGGCGGCGCCATCGCCACGTCCACGCCGGCCTCGGCGAGGATCCGGACGCCCTGCCCGCGGGTGCGCTCCAGCGGGTCGAGGCAACCCACCACCACACGCGCGACGCCGGCCTCCCGCAGGGCGTCCGTGCAGGGCGGGGTGCGCCCGAAGTGCGAGCACGGCTCCAGCGTGCAGGCCACGGTGGCGCCGCGCGCCGCCTCCCCGGCGGCCCGCAGCGCCATGACCTCGGCGTGCGGCAGGCCGGGGCCCTCGTGCCAGCCCTCCCCCACCACGACGCCGTCCCGCAGCACCACGGCGCCCACGAGCGGGTTGGGGCTCACCCGCCCCCGGGCGTTCATCGCCAGCCCGCGGGCGCGGGCGAGCGCCGCCAGCTCCGCGGCGTCGGGCGGTGCCCCGCTCACCCGGCGAGCGCCGCCAGTGCCGTGTACGCCGCCACCGGGTCCGGCTGCCCGAAGATCGCCGACGCGGAGACCAGCCACTGCGCGCCGGCATCGCGGGCCTGCGGGAGGGTCGCGGGGCCGATGCCGCCGTCCACCTCCAGCAGGACGCGGTCCGGGA
The DNA here is from genome assembly GCA_020848615.1 of Thermoleophilia bacterium. Taxonomy (GTDB): domain Bacteria; phylum Actinomycetota; class Thermoleophilia; order Miltoncostaeales; family Miltoncostaeaceae. Next base: position 20,996 of record JADLHW010000003.1, on the reverse strand, counting down.
GGGCGTCGCGCAACCGCGCGAGCTTCGCCGGGGTGGTGGCGATGAAGGACTGGCCGGCGAAGCCCGGGTTCACCGACATGCAGTTCACGTAGTCGAGCTCCTCGGCCAGCTCGGCGACCGCAGCGACGGGGGTGCCGGGGTTCACCGCCAGGCCGGCGCGGCATCCCAGCCGCCGGATCTCCCCCAGCAGCCGGTGCACGTGCGGGTCCGACTCGGCGTGCACGCTGATCGCGTCGGCGTACGGGGCGAACAGCTCCAGGAGCGGGCCGGGGCGCTCCACCATGAGGTGGACGTCCACGGCGCCGCCGTGCGGCCGCACGGCGCGGGCGACCGCCGCGGTGAAGTCCGGCCCCACGGTGAGGTTGGGGACGAAGTGCCCGTCCATGACGTCGACGTGGAAGACCCGGGCACCCGCGTGGCACAGGGCGTCGAGCTGCGCGCCGAGCGCGAGCATGTCGGCGGACATGACCGACGGGAGGACCGCGGGAACGGGATCGCTGATCGCCATGTCCGGAGGGTATCGGTCCGGCCGGGCACCGGGGCCGGCGGTACGCGGACCGTGACGCGCGTCGAGACGTTCGGTGGGAGCGCGGATCCTCCGTGTCCGCTCTGCGGAGATCCTTCGTATGAGCAACCAATTCCCGCGAATCGCCGCCGGTCTTCCCACGGCGTCGGCGCACCTGGCATCCGACGGGACCCGATGCTCCTCCGCCGAGGCGGCGTCCTCGATCCTGTGACCGGCACCACCGACCAGGCGGCACGTGCTCGCCACGACCGCGCTCGGCACGGTGTCCGGCCTCGCCGCCATCCAGGTCGCCCGCTGACGGCGGCGGCGCGGATGTGACAGCCCATGTCCGCGCCCGGCACAATGCGCCCGTGACATCCGCCGGAGACATCCTCGCCGACCGCTACGAACTGCGCGCACTGCTGGGCCAGGGCGGGATGGGCGCCGTGTGGCGCGCCTGGGACCGCGAGCTGGAGCGCGACGTGGCGATCAAGTCGCTGCTGCCGAACCTGGCGAAGGACCCGGACCTGGTGAGCCGCTTCCGGCGGGAGGCGCGCGCCCTGGCGCGGCTGCGCCACCCCGGGATCATCGCCCTGTACGACATCCTCCGGCTCGCCGACGACCACCTGTACCTGGTGCTCGAGTTCGTGCCGGGCGAGCCCCTGGACCGGCTCATGGCACGCGGCCCCGTGCCGTGGACCCGCTGCGCGCAGATCGGCGCACGGGTGTGCGACGCCCTGCAGGCCGCCCACGCCGAGGGGGTGGTGCACCGGGACGTGAAGCCCAGCAACATCCTCGTCGAGCCGGGCGGGCACGTCCGCGTCGCCGACTTCGGCCTTGCCCGCCTCGCCGGCCTGGGCCCCGGCAGCGGGTCCGACATCGCCACCAAGACCGGCATCGTGATGGGCACGCCCGGCTACTGGGCGCCGGAGCAGGCCCTGGGGAAGCGGATCCTGCCGCAGACCGACCTGTACGCGCTCGGAGCCGTGCTGTTCGAGGCGGTCACCGGGCGGCTGCCGTTCGTGGCGGAGGAACCGGGCCCGGCCGCCGCGTTCATGCACATCGCGGCGCCCATCCCGGACCCCCGGGAGTTCCGCCCCGACGTCCCGCCGGTGGCGGCGGAGCTGCTCATGCGGGCGCTGGCGAAGGACCCGGAGCACCGGTTCGGCTCCGCGGCGGAGATGGCGGCACGGCTGCGCGCCACCGCCGGCGGGCCGCCGCCTCCGCCGCCCCCGCCGCCGGGCGCCGGCCGCACCGAGATCGCGCAGGGCGCCGTCCCCACGATGGGGCCGCCCGCCGCGACCATCGCGAGCCCGGGCACCACGGTCCCCCCGCCGCCGGGCTCGCCGGTGCCGGTCGCGGCCGTGCCCGCGGTGCCCGCCGCCGGGACGGAGGTGGCGCAGGCCCCGCCGTCGCCGGTTCCGTCGACGATCCCGCCGCCCTCCCCGCCCCACGGCGCGGCGACCGTGGCCCCGCCTGCCGCGCCGGCGCCGTCCCCCGACGCCACGACGGCGCGGCGGCGCCCGCGGGACGCCGGCGGGCGCACCCCCGTGCTGGTCGCCGGTGCGGCCGTCGCCGCCATCGCGCTCGGCGCCGGCGGACTGCTCCTGGGCCGCGCCGGCGGCGGCGGGACCACCCCGGAGGATCCGCCCCGCACCGTCGGCGGCGACGGGCTCACCGTGCACGTGCCGGCGAGCTGGACCGGGGATGCGCCCGCCGCCCCGTCCGGGCTGGGGGACGTCACGATGACCGGCGGGGCCTCCGATCCGGCCACCGGCGACGGCGTGCTGCTGGGGTTCCGTGACCCGGCCCCGCCGCCCGCGGCCGCCGAGGCGGTGATCCTCGGCTCGGGCACCGAGGCCCGGCGGGACCGCGATGCGGGCGACGGGAACGGGACGCTCACCACCTACACGGTGGTCACGGGCAGGGGCGACGCCGTGCTCGCGTGCGTCGGCATCCCGGCCGCCGACTGCGACGACGCCGCCGCGGGGCTGGAGATCACCGGGACCAGGGTCTTCTCCGGCGGCCCCGACCGCGCGTTCACCGCGCGCCTGAGGGCCGCGTTCGCGACCCTGAACCCCGGGGTCCGCTCACGGCGGGCGGCGCTGCGCGCCGCGACCCTGCCGCGCACCCAGGCGGACACCGCCCGGCGCATCGCCGGGCTGTACGGCGACGCCGCGAAGGCCCTGGGAGCGTCGATCCCCGGCCTCGCCCCGGGGCCCGCCCGGGAGGTCACGACGGTGCGGGACGCCCTCACCGGCCTGGAGGGCGCGTACGGGGCCCTGTCGTCGGCCGCCGGCGCCGGGTCCGGGGCGCGCTGGGCCGCCGCGTCGCGGCGCGTCCGGCGGGGCGAGTCGGCGCTCGGGGACGCCCTCGGCGCCCTCGCGCCGTACGGCTACCGCGTCACGCGCTGACCCGCCCGGTCAGAACGGCGAGACGGGACCCGGGGTCGGTGACGGCCTCGGGGTCGGGGTCGGGGTCGGGGTCGGCGACGGTGTGGGACTCGGCGAGGGCGACGGGGACGGCGCGGGCCGGGCGACCTGGGGCCTCCTGAGCGCCGGGAGGGCGGGAAGGGTCCCGGCCCGGACACCCGTGACGGTCACGGCACCCGTGGCCGGGCCGGATGCCGGCGCGGAGCGGGTGTTCGGCACCGTCTCGTCCGGGGCGGTCGCGAACCCCACGGCCAGGCCGGCCCCCGCCGCGGCGACCGCGACGGCACCGGCCGCGATGAGGAGCCGCCCGTTCACGCGGTCGTGCAGGTCGTGCGCCCGCCCGGGCGGATCTCGCAGATGCGCTCCACGAGGCGGCTCCGGACGAACGTCGCCCGGTAGGCGGCGCCCATCCAGCGTGCCCCGCCGGTCACGCGCACCTCGATGGTCGCGCCCGACGGGAGGCTCCTGCCCCCCACCAGACGGCCGATCTGCGCCCGCAGCGTGTTGCGCCCCGACAGCCGGAACCGGGTGCTGACCGAGCACCCGGACAGGCACCGCACGGTGGCCCGCACCGCCCCGGGCCGCAGGACCAGCGGGCGGTTCGTGTCACCGTCGCGGCCGCGCACCGCGACCGAGAAGCCGGTGATGCGGCACACGCCGCCCTGGCAGGCGCCGTCCGGGTTCGCGGCCAGGACCAGGCGATCGAGGTTCGCGGTGCGCACCGAGATGTTGGCGCCCGCCACCGCGGCGCCCGAGGCGGGCTCCGCCACCAGGCGGTAGTGGTACCGGGCGCCGGACCGCAGGCCCGCAAGGCGGGCGGTGACGGCCCGCACCCCCGTCTGGCCGGCCGGGATCGTGACCCGCGGCGTCCGCTTGCCGTACCGGGTGGTGGTGCCCCACTCGAACCACCAGGTGAGCCCCTGGCCATGGGGATCCACCGTCCCCGCGAGGGTCGCGCGGTCCGTGCCGACCGATCGCGCCTGGGTGGTGGCGGCGGCGGGCGACTGCACCGTCACCGGCGGGCCGAGGGCCGGCAGCGTGAACGCGAGCGGCTCGCCGGTGTCCGGCGTGAAGTCCGCGCCGTTCGGTGCCTGCGCGCTCACGGACTCGTTCGTCGTGACCACCTGGTAGGCGAACCTCGCGCCGCGCTGCAACCCCAGGGACTGCGGGGCCAGCACGACGCCGAAGTCGGTGTTCACCTTCACGACGCTCGCCGTGATCTGCGAGGTGATCCACGCGGTGCCGCTCCAGGTGTCCACGCGGGCGGTGCTGGGCTGCCCGCCCACCACGCCCGTGATGACGATGCGGGCGTCGGCGCCCAGGGCCACGGTGCCGGGCGACGCCCCCGTGGCGGCGTTGCCGTCGGTGTTGATCCAGACGCCGAGGTAGTCGGACTCCACCGTCTGGCCGTTCTCGACCACGGAGAACAGCTCGGAGGTGATCCCGGCGGCGGGCTTGGAGTCGACCGTGGCGTAGAACCCCAGCAGGTCGTCGCCGGTCGCCGCGAAGTCGTTGCCGTCGGTGAACAGCACGCGGCCGGAGATGATGTCCGGCGTGACGTAGTACACGCCGCCCGCCTGGGTGGCGACGTCCCCGATGGCGTCGGTGAACTCCTGCCCGGTGTTCTGCGCCGCGGCCGGCCCCCCGGCCAGGGCGGCCGCGGCGAGCGCCGTGGCCGTGATCGTGCGTGTCCTCATCGTGTCCAGTCGCGTCGCGGGGTGTCCGGATGGGGGCCGGGTGCGGCCGGCAGATCCTCCTCGCGGCCGCCGTGCGGGGTCAAGGCGGGCGGTGCCGTCACCGGCGCGCCCTCACGGTGAGCGTGCGCCGCAGCACGCGGCGTTCCTGGGGAAGGCGGAGGGTGACGCGGTAGACGCCCGGCCCCAGGCGGCCCAGGCGGATGCGGACGGTGCCGGAGCGGCTGCGCGGCCCGTCGGTGCGCACCACGATCCAGCGCGCGCGGATCCCGCGCACACCCGTGCCGGGCCTGCGGCGCTCGAACACGGTCCGGACCACCGCGGGCCGCGAGAGCACCGCGTCCACGGTCCACACGCCCGAACGGCGCACGGGCGGCCGCAGCCGGAAGGTGCCGGGGCGGGTCGCGGCCGTCCCACCGCCGCCCCCGGGCGTCGCCGCGCCGCCGCCGGCCAGCCGGGCGGCGGCCTGCATCGCGCCGGGGAACGACAGGCGGCCGCCGGTCGCCACCCTGCCGGCGAGGGCCGGGATCCGGTCGGTGCCCGTCAGGATCGCCTGCTTCACCTGCTGCGCGGTGAGCTGCGGGTACCGGGACATGATGACGGCGGCCACCCCGGTGACGTGCGGGGCCGAGAACGACGTGCCGCTCTCGGTCACGAAGTCGTTCGCGTCGTACGGCCCGCCCAGGCACGCGACCGACAGGTCGTCGATGGAGGCGCCGTCGGCGCGCTCCCCGCCCGTGCTCAGGAAGCGCAGCCGCAGCCGCACGCTCGCCGCGCCGCTCATCGAGCCGAGCGACTCGGAGAGCCGCTCGGTGCGGCCCTCGCTCGACCCGCTGTAGCTGCCGACCGGCGTCCACGGCCCGCCGTTGGCCGACACCTCGGCGATCAGCCCGTCGCCGGCGGCGGTCTCCAGGCGCATCGTCAGGAACAGCCGGCACCCGGTGCCGCCCGCCAGGGAGAACGGCGCGGCGGTCGTGATCGCGTCGGAGCGGGGCGTGTCGTACCGGCCGCCCGGCGAGTCGGCGAGCGCGGTGCCGGCGCCCACCGCCTCGGTGCCCCACGGCGCGCCCGCGGACACCACCCACCCGTCCAGCCCGGACTCGAAGTCGTCGGAGAACGCCGGCTCCCGGTAGGCGGGCGCCGGCCCGGTGATGTTCTCGCCGGGTGCGGCGAGGTCGACGCTCACGGGTCCCCAGCTGGAGCTGGGGGCCAGGTGGTCGGTCGCGTCGGTGCTCGCCACGCACAGGACGTTGTCGAGCGCCAGGCCGCACGGGTAGATGCCGTTGCCGGGGCTGTCGACGTTCGCGCCGTCGTTGCCGGCGGCGACGACGAACAGGGTGCCCGGGCTCGCGGCGATCGCATCCGAGATCACCGCGGCGTTGGTCCCGCCGCCCAGGCTGGCGTTCACCAGCCGCACGCCGCGCTGGGCCGCGTACCGGAAGCCCTCGGCGATGTCCACGGACCTCCCTCCGCCGGCGTCGTCGAGCACCCGCACCGGCACGAGCCCCACATGCCACGCCACGCCGGCGGTGCCGAATCCGTCGTCACCGCGCGCCCCCACGATGCCCGACACCAGCGTGCCGTGGCCGTCCAGGTCGGTGGGCTGCCCGTCGCGGTCCACCAGGTCCGTCGCCGGGACCGTGGCGGAGATGTTCGGCGCGAGGTCCGGGTGCCCCGCGGAGATGCCGCTGTCGACCACCGCGACGTTCACCGCGGCGTCGCCGGTGCCGAGGTCCCAGCCGGCGGCCGCCCCGATGTCGGCGCCCGCCGTCCCGGCGACGCCCTCCACGTCCTGCCCGGTGTTGCGCAGCGCCCATTGCCGCGGCAGCAGCGGGTCGTCGGGGGCCTCCAGGGCCCGGTACACCACGTTCGGCTCGGCCCACCGCACCTCGGGGCGCGCCCGCAGGGCGTCCAGCGCCTCGCGGCGGGTCCCGTCGCCGTCGACGGCCACCACCTCGGTGGACGGCAGCCCCACCGCGCCCGCCGGCACGACTCCGGCGGCGGCCAGCACGTCGGCGCGCTCGCGGGCCGTCGTGCCGGGGTCGAACCGCACCACGAGCTCGCCGGAGGTCCCGGCCATCGCGGGCCCGGCGGCGACCAGGGCGAGCAGAGCGGCGATCGGGACGGTCCGGCGCATCCTCCTCCTCAGGCGGCCGCGGGCGGGTGGTGCACGCACCGGGAGGATCGCCGATCCGGCGTCCCGGTCACACGCCCGTCCGGGCGGGGCGGAACCCCCCGCAGGGACAGCGGGCGGGCGCGATCATCTCACCCGCAGCCGCGCGACGAAGAACCCGTCGGTCCCGTGGCGGTGCGGGAGGGTGAGCAGCGCCCCGGGCAACCGCGGGTGGGCCATGCCGGGGAAGTCCGCCTCCAGGGACTCGAGCTCCGCGCCGGACGCCGTGACCACGTCCTCGTTCTCCGCCGCGAGCAGGGTGCAGGTGCTGTACACCACCCGGCCCCCGGGGCGCACCGCGCCGAGCGCGCGGCCCAGGAGCGCCGCCTGCAGCGCCGTGAGCTCGGCCAGGGCCTCGGGCCGGCGCCGCCACCGGGCGTCGGGCCGCGCGGCGAGCACGCCCAGCCCGGTGCAGGGCGGGTCCACCAGGACCGCGTCGAACGGACCGCCGGGCAGGTCCACATCCCGAGCGTCCCCCACGACGACCTCCAGGCGCGCGCCCATGCGCTCGCCGAGCGCGCGGAGCGCCTTCGCCCGCGCCTCGTGGAGCTCCACGCACACGATGGTCGCCTCGTTGCCGGACAGCGCGGCCAGGTGGGTGGACTTCGCCCCGGGCGCCGCGCACAGATCGAGGATGCGCTCACCCGGCCGGGGGTCCAGGGCCCGGGCGGGCAGCATCGAGGCGCGGCTCTGCCCCATGGCGCGGCCCTCCGCCCACAGCGGGGAGTCCTCGATGCCGAACGGCCCGTCCAGGACGATGGCCTCGGGCAGCACGGCGTCGCCGTGCCACGGCACGGGCAGCTCGGACAGGACGGCCTCGCGCGGCCCGCGGAGGGGGTTCCACCGCAGCGCGGACACGGCGGGCTCGTTGGCGGCCGCCATGACCCCGGCGGCGTCCTCGGCCCCCAGCGCGGCCGTGAGGCCCTCGGCGATCCAGTCGGGCATGGAATGCAGGACGGCGGGGTCCTCCAGCGACGCGACGCGGCTCGCGGCCCCGTCGGCGAGCCGCCGCATCACGGCGTTCACGAGGCCCGCGCGGGCCTTCCGGCGGCGGTCGACGCCGTGGACCCCGCGCACCAGGCGCACCGACTGGTCCACGGCGGCGGGCGCCGGCACGCGGTCGCTCCACACCAGCTCGTACGCCCCCAGACGCAGGACGTCGCGCACCTCGGGCTCCAGCGCCGCCGGGTTGTCGATGGCCTCGTCGATGAGCAGGTCGAGCGTGCGGCGGCGCTGGGTGGCGCCGTAGGCGAGCCGCATGGCCGCCCCCCGCTCCCGCGGCGGGAGGTCCAGCTTGCGGGCCTCCGAGGCGAACGCCCGGTCGGCGAAGGCGCCCTCGTCCACGCGCCGCAGCACGCGGTATGCCGCGAGGCGCTCCGGTGACACGCCGCCGCCCTCGCTCACGTGAGCTCCAGGGTGCCGCGCCAGCCGCGCAGGAACGCGCCGGCCGCCATGCGGGCCTTCGAGGGCGGCTGCAGCTCGAGGATCTCCAGGGAGCCGTCCGCGCAGGCCAGCAGCAGACGGCCGTCCACGACCGACAGCCCCGGTCCCACGGGGAGCGGGCTCGGGGCGGCGCGCCAGACCTTGAAGGGCTCGCCGCCGATGGCGCACCGCACCCCGACGTGGGGCGAGAGGGCCCGGATGCGGTCGGCGAGCGCCCGGGCGCCGAGCCCGGTGTCGAGGACCCGGTCGGCGTCGGTGATCTTGGGGGCCAGGGAGACGCCCTCCTCGGGCTGCGGGACGGGATCGAAGGTGCCGGCCTCGAGGCGGTCGACCGCCTCGGCCAGCGCGGGGCCGCCGAGGTCGCACAGGCGGTCCATGACGGCGCCGGCGTCCTCGCCGGGGTCCACGGGCGTGCGGTGGACGCTCACGACGGGACCGGTGTCCAGTCCCGCCTCCATCCGCATGATGGTGACGCCGGTCTCGGTGACGCCGTCCATGAGGGCGCGCTCCACCGGCGCCGCGCCCCGGTAGGCCGGCAGGATCGAGAAGTGGACGTTGATGCACGGCCACTCGCTGAGGATGGGTTCCTTCACCAGCTGCCCGAACGCGACCACGCACAGCGCGCCGACGTCCTCGTCGCGCAGGCGCTCCACGACGTCCGGGGCGTTGATCGTGACGGGCCGCAGGCACGGGATGCCCAGGCGCTCCGCCTCCTGCGCGGCGGGGGTGGGCGTCGCCGTCCCGGACCGGCCGCGGCGCCGGTCGGGCTGGGAGATCACCAGGCGCACGTCGTGGCGCGACGACGCCAGCGTGCGGAGGACCGCGGCCGCCGGCGCGGGGCTCCCCGCGAAGGCGACGCGCATCAGGTCTGGGCGCGGAGGGCCCGGAGGGCCTCCCGGCGCTGCTCCTTCGTGGTGCGGTCCAGGATGAGGATGCCGTCCAGGTGATCCATCTCGTGCTGGATCACCCGGGCCTCGAAGTCGCGGGCCTCGATGACGAGCTCCGCCCCGTCGGCGTCGCGGGCCTCCACCCGGATGGCGACGGCACGCGGTACGTCCACGCTGACCTCGCCGATGGAGAGGCACCCCTCGGCGTCGATCTCCTCCTCCTCCGAGGCCCACGCCAGGCGCGGGTTCACCAGCGCCCGGGCGGGCTCCCCGTCACCGGTGCGGTAGACCAGCAGGCGCCGCAGCGCGCCGATCTGGGGGGCGGCGAGGCCGACCCCGTGCGCGTCGACCATGATCCGCTGCATCCGCTCGACCTCCTCCCGGAGGGCGTCGTCGAACGCGGTGACCTCGGCGGTGGGGGTCCGCAGCACCGGGTCGCCCAGCTGGCGGACGAGCCGGAGCGCATCCAGGCGGCGCTGCTCGAGCTCGGGGTCGGCAAGGGAGCGGGAGGACATCGGCACATGCTAGCCGAGTCCCCCGCCCCCGGCCGGGATCACTTGCGGGGAGGAAGCACCCGCTTGGCGCCCGTGACCACCGCGGACCGCGCCGCAACGTACGCCTCGGGCGAGCCCACGACCACCGGCTCGCCACCGGCGACCCGCACGACGGGGTCGCCCTCACCGAGCTTCACGGTGACCGTGGCGTCGCCGGTGCGGGGGAAGTTCACCACCGCGGTGCCGTCCGTGGGATTGAGCACCGTCGGGGCCGGGGCCAGCTCGTTGAGGTCGAAGAAGAGCGTGGCGAACGTGTCGCGCAGCTCGGGGCGCACCATCGCGAACAGGCCCTCCGCGCGGTAGAGCTCGGCGACGCGCGGCGTGAGGTAGTACTCGGCCTCGCGCAGGACGGCGAGGTCCACCCCCGTCGCCTGGCCGCGCTCCGGACGCTCCTGCACCCAGTCGCGGACCCGGAGCCAGCTCTTGTGCACCACCTCGGCGCCGCCCTGGGCGGCCGCCTCCACCTCGGCCGGCGGGCGCCGGTCGGAGGTGATGACCACCAGGATGGGGCGCTCCACGCCGGAACCGGCGACGGCGGCCTGGGCGGCGGCGATGCGGGCCGCGCGGTCGACGCCGAAGCCGAGGCCGGCGACGATGCCGATGCCCCACGCGGCGCCGTTGCGGAGGACCAGGTCGACCACGGTGGCGTCGTCGCCGGAGCCGAAGGCGCGCTGCTCGCGGACCAGCATGGCGTCGGTGCCCTCGATCATGGGGTCGCCGACCAGCTCGGCCACGAGGGCCTTGCGGGTCTCGGGCCCGCACATCTGCAGGATCGTGCCGAGCACGTGCACCCACTGCTCCGCTGGATCGTTGAACGCCTCGAACAGTCTCGGAACCGGCATGGTCCTCGCTTCCCCGGGTCGGTTTCTCGCCGCGCGGCACTTTACAACTCCGCGGATCCGGCGGATCCGCCCAAGCGTTCACAGAATGTTCAAGAAGTGCGCCATGGTTCATCACCGGTTGGGTTGAGCATCGCCGCCATGACCTCCCTCTCACCCGACGTCTACGGGCTCACCCCGGCCCAGCGGCGCACCCTCCTGCTCGCCGCCGTCCTCATGGAGTCCGGCGAGGACGCCGTCCCGCACGGCGACACGCGGGACACCGACGGCGAGCTCACGGTCGCCCACGCGATGGCCCGGCGCCTCACCGCGGCGCTCGACGACGAGCCGGGCGGGCTGCGCACCGCCGCGGAGGCCCTCCGCAAGGCCGCGGTCGCCGGGGCCTGACGCCGCCGCGGGCTAGGTGACCTGCGGATCCACGTCGATCGCGGCGCGGACCCCCTCGGGCTCCATCCCGGGCCACACCCGCTCCAGGGCCCGCACGCATGCGCGGGTGGCGGCGCGCGACCGCTCCGCCCGCACCAGCAGCGCCCGGCGGTGACGGCCGCGCAGCCGGTGCAGCGGCACCGGCCCCATGACCCGCAGCTCCGGATCCGCCGTGCCGATCTCCTCCAGCAGCCGTCCCGCCCATCGCGACACGGCGTCGCGCGTGGGGCCGTCCATCACGATGCGCACGAGGTGCCCGAACGGCGGCATCCCGCGCCTGGCGCGGCGCTCCAGCTCGCCCTCCAGGAACGCGGGCACCGCGAGGTCCGCCCCCAGCCGCACCGCCCGCGCCTGGGGCTCGAAGGCCTGCACGATCACCGTGGCGGGCTCCCCCCGCCGCCCGGCGCGGCCCGCCGCCTGCACGATGAGCGAGAACGTCCGCTCCTCCGCCCGGAAGTCGGCGTGTCGCAGCCCCGCGTCGGCGTCCAGGACGGCGGCCACCGTGACGTCCGGCAGGTCGTGTCCCTTGGCCACCATCTGCGTCCCCAGCAGCACGGCGGGACCGGGCGCGGCGAACGCCTCGAGCAGGCGGGCCACGGCCCCGCGCCCCGACGCGGAGGACGCGTCCATGCGCACCAGCCGCATCGCCGGCGCGACGCGCCGCAGGGCCTGCTCCAGGCCCTGCGTCCCGTGGCCGCCGCGCATGACCTCCGCCGCCCCGCACTGCGGGCACACGGTGGGCACCGGGGCCTCCCGGCCGCAGTGGTGGCAGGCGAGCCGCGGCGGGTCCAGGTGGTGCACCATGGAGGTGTCGCATGACGGGCACGCCGCGAGCCATCCGCAGGACCGGCACAGCGCCATGAGCGCGAAGCCCCGGCGGTTGAGCAGGATCACGGCCTTCTCGCCGCGGTCCGCGGCGTCCCGCAGCGCGCGGGCCAGGGGCGCCGACACCGGCCCGGACCCCTGGGTGCGCATGTCCACGACCCGCACCCTGGGCGGCAGGGAGCCGTCGGCGCGCGTCGTGAGCACGACCCGCTCCAGCGCGTGCCAGGTCTCCGGCCGCGGCGTCGCCGACCCGTACACCACCACGCCGTTCGCCCGCGTCGCCCGCAGGAACGCCACCTGCCGCGCGTCGTACCGCGGCATGGCGTCCTGCTTGTACGAGGCGTCGTGCTCCTCGTCGACGATCACCAGCCCGGGGCGGTCCACCGGGGCGAACACGGCGCTCCGCGCGCCGACCACCACGTCCGAGCGGCCCTCGCGCAGGCGGGCGTAGGCCGCGGCCCGCTCCGCCGGGGCCATCGCGGAGTGCCACACCTCCACCCCGTCCCCCAGGCGCATCCGCATGCGTGCGAGGACCTGGGGCGTGAGGCTGATCTCGGGCACCAGCACGATCGCCCCGCGGCCGGCGCGCCGGACCTCCTCGATGGCCCGCAGGTACACCTCGGTCTTGCCCGATCCGGTGACCCCGTACAGCAGCAGCGAGCCGCCGCCGCCGCGGGCGAGGCCCGCGATGCGCGCGACCGCCGCGGCCTGCTCCGCGGTGGGCTCCGGCGGCGGGGCGGGCGGCGCGGCGGTGAGCGCGTGCACGTCCTCGGCGTCCGGGGTCTCCTCGCGCAGCACCAGCCGGCCGGCCTTCGCCATGCGCCGCAGGGTGGGCATGGTCGTCCCGGCGGCGCGCACCAGGTCGGCGGCGGGCATGGCGCCCGAGACGGCCAGGGCGGCCACCACCTCCGCCTGCCGGCCCGTGGCGGCGGACGCCAGCGGCCCGGCGCGCGCCACCAGCCGCGGCCGCGGGCCGCGCGGCGGCGTGGCCAGCGCCCACGTGCCGTCGGGCCGGCGGCGCAGGGCGCCCTCGGCGCCCGGGGGCAGCACCAGCCGCAGGCAGGCGGCCATGGGCGCCGCGTCGTACGCGGCGATCCACGCGGCGAGCTCCATCAGCTCCGCCGGCACCGGCGGCGCGTCCACCACCCCCGACAGCGGCACGAGCCGCCCGGTGTGGGTGGGCGGGCCGGCGGCCACGACGACCCCCACCCCGCGGCGGGGACCGAGCGGGCACGCCACCAGCGTGCCCGGGCCCACGACACCCTGCAGCTCCGCCGGGACCAGGTAGTCCAGCGGCCGGTCCAGGGCGCGTGCGTCCACCAGCAGGTGGACCTGGACCGCGGCGGGCGCGCCGGTCACGGCCGCCCGCCGCGGGCGGAGGTCAGGAGCCGGCCGCCCCGCGGCCGATGTCCGTGTTCTCCCAGGTGAACTCCGGCAGCTCGCGGCCGAAGTGGCCGAACGCGGCGGTCTTCTGGTAGATCGGCCGGCGCAGGTCCAGCCGGTCGAGGATCGCGGCGGGGCGCAGGTCGAAGTGCTCGCGCACCCACGCCCCGATGGACTCCGGGGTGCGGGTCTCGGTGCCGAAGGTCTCGACCATGATCGACACGGGGGTGCTCACGCCGATCGCGTAGGCCACCTGCACCTCGCAGCGCTTCGCGAAGCCCGCCGCCACCACGTTCTTCGCGACCCAGCGTGCGGCGTACGCCGCGGAGCGGTCGACCTTCGACGGGTCCTTGCCGGAGAACGCGCCGCCGCCGTGGCGGGCCATGCCGCCGTAGGTGTCGACGATGATCTTGCGGCCGGTGAGGCCGACGTCGCCCATCGGGCCGCCGATGACGAAGCTGCCGGTGGGGTTGATGTACCGCCTGATGTCCTCCGACCAGAAGCCGTAGGTCTCGAGCACAGGGCGGATGACCTTCCCGGCGACGTCCTCGTGCAGCTGGCCGGCCTCGACCTCCGGGGCGTGCTGGGTGGACACCACCACCGTCTCCACGCCCACCGGCCGCCCGCCGGAGTACCGCACGCTGACCTGCGACTTGCCGTCCGGGCGCAGGTAGGCGAGCTCCCCGGAGTTCCGCGCGGCGGACAGCCGCTCCACGATGCGGTGCGCCAGGGTGATGGGCAGCGGCATGAGCTGCGGCGTCTCGTCGCTGGCGTAGCCGAACATGAGGCCCTGGTCGCCGGCGCCCTGCAGGTCGTAGGGGTCCTCCGCGCCGCCCGCGCGCACCTCGTGCGCCGCGTCCACGCCCTGGGCGATGTCCGGGCTCTGCGGGTCGATCGCGACCGACACCCCGCACGTGGCGGCGTCGAACCCGAACGCGCTGTCGGTGTACCCGATGCGCGTGATCGTGTCGCGCACCACGCCCGGGATGTCGACGTACGCCGTGGTCGTGACCTCGCCCGCCACCATCACCTGGCCGGTCGTGATGAGGGTCTCACACGCGACGCGCGCCTTCGGGTCCTGCGCGAGCATCGCGTCGAGGACGCCGTCGGAGATCTGATCGGCGATCTTGTCGGGGTGACCCTCCGTGACCGACTCGGAGGTGAAGAGGTAATCGCTCAAAGCGCCTGCCCTGGTCGGAACCGAAACGGCGCCGAGGATAGCAGCGGCCCCGCCCGGCTCCGCGGTGCGGTCCCGAACGGCGACGGGGCGCCCGATGGGCGCCCCGTCGTTGCCTGCCGGCGGTCCGGTGGGGGTCAGTCCCCGATGCGGACGAACACCTCGAACGTGGGCTCCTGGCCGCCGGTCGACCACGCGACCACGCTCTTGACCTTGCGGGCGTTCGCGAGGGCCGCCGCGTCGTTGGCATACGCGCCGGACGCCTCGGCGAGTCGCAGGGCCTCCCCCGCGTTGATCCACATCAGGCCGGTGACCTTCTCGGGCATGTCGGCGGTGGCGTCGGTGAACTCGGCGAGCTGCGACAGCGGCTGCACGGGGCGCTGCACCGCGCGCACCGCGCCGGGGCTGGTGCCCACCAGCGCGAGGTTGCCGTCCACGCCGTATGTGACCCCGCCCGTGGGGCTCACCGGCAGGTCCCAGCCCTTCACGGCGCCCTCGAGGGTGACCTGCCTCCAGGCCGGGAGGGTGGTGCCGGGCGAGAACTGGGCGGCGAGGGCCGGCACCTTCTCGCGGAGGGTGTCGAGCGTGTTCTGGGCCCGGGCGCCGTCCTCCACCTCGAGGGCGAGGACCGCCCCCGGCATGGGGGTGCCCTTGGTGACCACCACCGCGTGCTCCTTGGTGGTGAGCGCCTTGAGGTCGTCGATGGTCACGCCGAGGAGGGCCGGCAGCTGGGCGGCGCCGGCCTGGAGCTGGCCGGTCACGCCGGACTCGCCGGTGGCCTCGATCTGCTTCAGGGCGGTGGCCACCTGCGACTGCAGGTTCGCGAAGCCCGCGTAGGCGATCGCGTCGGCGGGGACCTTCTCGTCGAGCTTCGGGGTGAACTCGGAGTCCGGGTTCTCGGGGGAGCCGAGGATCACGCCCTTCAGGCGCACGCCGTCCGGCTCGGCCGCCACGGAGGCCGCCACGCGGGCGTCGGCGAGCTTGGTGAGGGCGTCGAGGTTCTGGGCACCGTCGCCGCTGTCGGCGATCTGCTGCTTCACCAGCGCGCCGGAGTCCACGTAGAACTGGGCGAACGTGTCGCTGGGCAGCTTGCCGATGGCCTCGGTGAAGCGGTCGTTGCCGGCGAGGGTCCTGTCGCCGCCCGCGGCGTGCGCGTCGATCGCGGCCTTCAGGTCCGCCTCGTCGTCGGCGAACAGGATGGCCCCGTCGACGACGGCCGCCACGGAGTCGTCGCCCTCCCTGTAGACCTTCACGCCGTTCACGGTGGTGGGCGTGCCCCCGGCCTGCTTGGCGAGCAGCGCCTCGGCGTCCGCCTCCTTGCCGTCGGCGAGGTCCACGACGCCGATGACCTTGGCGTCCTCCGCCGCCGCGGCGGCGGCCTGGGGAGTGACCCCGGGCATCGTGGACGAGGAGGAGCCGGAGTTGGTGACCGAACCGGCGGACGGCAGCTCGATGGCGGCCACGGCGGCCCGGTCGCCGAGGAGCGGCTTGACGTCGGTCTCGAAGTTCACGTCGCCGCCGGTGAGGTCCTTCTGCAGCTCCGCCCGCATGTCGGGGTACGCGGGGAACGTCTTCGCCAGCGTGTCGACCTGGGTCCACTGCGGGCCGTCGAGGTCCGTGGAGACCTCCATGTACATCGGGGAGCTCGCGGGCACGAAGCCGGCCACGGATGCGGCCGAGGCGCCGGTGCTCTCCGCTCCGCCACCGCCGCAGCCGGTGGCGATGAGGGAGGCCGCGGCCATGCCTGCGGCGATGGGGAGCAGGCGTGTCCTGCCGCCCGGGATCGTGGGAAGGCGTCGCATGTGCCGGAGACCTCCAGAGGGGTGGTTCGCGAATCGACCGTTCGACCGTAGCAACCGCCTCCTGGGCGCCCCACGCGAGGCGGTAAAGGCTTGGTTCAGTGTTGGCCACGGGGTCCTGCGGTCCTATCGGCGCGACCGCCCCGGGCCTGAGCGGGGTCACTCCTCGACGGCGGGCGCGCGGGCCATGAGGTCGCGCATGCACTCCTCCACCGGCTTCCCGTCGACGGCGGCGGCGACCTCCGCGCTGATGGGGAGCTCCACCCCGGCGCGCCCGGCGAGCTCCAGCAGCCGGCCCACCGTCCACAGGCCCTCCGCCACCTGGCCCAAGCGCCCCTCGACGTCCGCGGCGGGCATGCCGGTGGCGATGAGCTCCCCCGCCCGGCGGTTGCGGCTGTGGTGGCTCGTGCACGTGGCGACGAGGTCCCCCATGCCCGCCAGGCCCCGGAACGTCCCGCCGCGGGCGCCGGACGCGCGTCCCAGGCGGGTCATCTCGGCGAGGCCGCGGGTGATGAGCGCCGCCTTGGCGTTGTCGCCGAAGCCCAGTCCGTCGGACATGCCCGCGGCGATCGCCACCACGTTCTTCGCGGCGGCGCACAGCTCGACGCCCACCAGGTCGTCGTTCACGTACACCCGGAACGTGGGGCCGTTGAGCAGCGACTGCACGGCGCGCGCCAGGGCCACCTCGCCGGCGACGACGGCCGCGGTGGGCTGCCCCTCGGCGACCTCCTCGGCGTGGTTGGGGCCGGACAGCAGCGCGAAGGGCACGCCCGCGCCGAGCGCCTGGGCCCACACCTCCGACAGGCGGCGGCCGCTGCCGGGATCCAGGCCCTTCGTGAGCGACAGGACCCCGGTACCCGGCGCGAGCCGCCCGCGGAGGCCCGCGGCGACCTCCGCCACCGAGCGGCTGGGGACGGCGGCCACCACCAGCCCGGCTCCGGCTGCCGCGCCGGGGTCGCCCATGTGGGTCACCTCGACGCCCTCGGGCAGCCGCACGCCCGGCAGGTAGGCGGGGTTCACCCGGTCGCGCGCCACGCGCGCCGCCTGGGCCTCCGCGCGGCACACCAGGCGCACCGCGGCGCCGCGGCGCGCCGCCAGCACCGCGAACGCGGTGCCCCAGGAGCCGCCGCCCAGCACGGCGACCGCCGCGGGGTTCCCGCTCACCCGCCCCCGCGGTCCCGCACCTGCAGGATGAGGGGGACACCCTCCAGCTCGAAGGTGCGCCGCAGGCGGTTCTCCAGCCAGAAGCCGTAGTCGCGGGTCATGAGGGTGCGGTCGTTCACGTCCAGGCGGAACGTGGGCGGCGACTCGTCCACCTGCACGAGGTAGCGCAGCGACAGGCGCCGCTTGCCGCGCCGCGGGCCGGGGCGCTGCTCCGCGAGCTCGCGGATGGCCTCGTTGAGCTCGCGGGTCCCGATCCGGGCACGGCGGCGCTCATAGAGCCGCAGGGCCGCCGGGATGATGCGGTGCAGCCCCTCGCTGCTCACCGCGGAGCACACCTCCACCGGCGGCCGCTGCCGCGATTTGGCCCGCAGCTCACCGGTGATGTCGTCCAGGTCCGGCTGGGCGAGGTCCCACTTGTTCATGATCAGCAGCGTCGCGCACTTGGCGCGCGCCGCGGAGTCCACGGCCCGCAGGTCGGCGTCGGTGAGCCCCTCGGTGGCGTCGCACACCACCAGCGCCACGTCGCTGCGCTCCGCGGCCTGGATCGCGCGGATCTGGCTGTAGTGCTCCACGTCCTCGCGCATCTTCCCGCGCTTGCGCAGCCCGGCGGTGTCGGTGAGCAGCACCCGCCGCCCGTCGAACTCCAGCATGGTGTCGACCGGGTCCCGGGTGGTGCCCGGACGGTCGTGCACCACCACGCGCTCCTCCCCGAGGATCGCGTTGAGGATGGAGCTCTTGCCGACGTTCGGGCGGCCCATGATGCACAGCGCCGGCACGGTGTCGGCGGGGTCGCGGGCGACCCGGGCCTCGCCGGGCAGGGCGTGCACCAGGCCGTCGAGCATGTCCCCCACGCCCAGGCCGTGCTGGGCGGAGACCGCGTGCACGTCGCCCAGCCCCAGCGACCACAAGCCCTGGGCCTGCAGCTCCAGCTCCCGCCGCTCGCACTTGTTCGCCACCACCAGCACCGGCACGCGGGCCGTGCGAAGGCGGTCGGCGACCTCCAGGTCGCCGGCGGTGGGGGCCGTGGTGACGTCGAGGACGAACAGCACCAGGTCGGCGTCGTCCAGGGCGCGCAGCGCCTGGGTGGCGACCTGCCGGCCGATGGGCGTGGGGTCGGCCTGGTCGATGCCGCCGGTGTCGACCAGCTGGAACTCCCGGCCGCCCCACTCGGCCTGCCCCATGCGGCGGTCGCGGGTGACGCCCGGCACCGGGTCGATCACCGCGTCCCGGCGACCCGTGATGCGGTTGAACAGCGTGGACTTGCCGACGTTGGGGTAGCCCACGATCGCCACCACGGGCAGGCCCTCGCCCAGCGAGGGTGCGGACGGGCCGTCCGGGCGCTTGCCGGGCACCCGGCGCGCCGGCTGCCCGCGGCCCTTCTCGCGGGGGGCGCCGGTCATGCCCGCCCCGGTCCGCCGGCCGTCACCAGCAGCTCGCCGATGGCCTCCATCATGCGTTCCGCGGCCTGCCGGGCCCGCTGGGCACGCGAGCCCTCGGTGAGGTCGCCGAGGTCCAGGGGCGCCCCCAGCTCGATGCGCACCGGGCCGAAGCGGCGCTGGGAGCCCCAGATCGCCATGGGCACCACGGTGACCCCCGGGTCGAGCGCCAGGGACCCCGCGCCGGGCCAGGCGGGACCCAGCCGGCCGTCCTCCGAGCGCGTGCCCTCCGGGAACATCAGCAGGGCGTCGCCGCGGGCGAGCACGTCCTTCGCCATGCGGATGGCGTTGCGGTCGGCGCCGCCCCGGTCCACCGGGAACGCGCCGACGCTGCGGATGAGCCATCCGCCCACCGGGTTGGCGAACAGCTCCTTCTTCGCCATGAAGTGCAGGCGCCGCGGCAGGGCGCCCGCGCCCAGGAACGGCGGGTCCATGCCGGAGATGTGGTTGCTCACGAACAGCACGGGACCGCTGCGCGGCACGTGCTGGGCGCCGCCCCGGCTGAGCCGGAACAGCAGCCGGAAGACCGGCCTGCACAGGACGTAGGCGATGCCGAACGTCACGGGGTTGATGCGCGCGCGGTCCTCCGCGGCGTCGGTGCTCATCGGCGTGCGGCCTCCCGGGCGGCGCCGGCGAGGGCGGCGATCGCCTCCACCACCTCGACGGCGGTCATGTCGGAGCTGTCGATCAGGACGGCGCCGTCGGCACGGCGCAGGGGGCCCTCGGCGCGGGTGGTGTCCAGGTGGTCGCGGTGGGCGATGTCCTGCAGCACCTCGTCCAGCGATGCGTCCACGCCGCGGGCGGCGAGGTCGGCCTGGCGCCGGCGCGCCCGCTCCCGTGGGGCCGCCGTGAGGAACACCTTCACCTCGGCCAGCGGGACGATGACGGTGCCGACGTCCCGGCCGTCCGACACCCAGTCGCCCCCGGCCATGATGCGCCGGGACGCCTCGGTGACGGCGGCGCGCACGCCGGGGTGCGCGGACACCTCCGACACCGACCCGGTGACGCGCGGCGCCCGGATGTCCTCGGTCACGTCGACGTCGCCCACCAGCACGCGCAGCCCGTCCGGCGTGGGCTCCAGGTCGACGGGGCTGCCCGCGGCCACCGCGGTGCACGCCGCGGCGTCCCGCGGGTCGGCGCCGTCGCGCAGCACCGCCCAGGTCACGGCGCGGTAGATCGCCCCCGTGTCGAGGTACCCGGCGCCCAGGTGCGCGGCGACGGCGCGCGCGACCGTGGACTTGCCCGCCCCGGCGGGCCCGTCGATGGCGACGATCACACGGCCCCCAGCGCCGCGAGGTCGCGGGCGAAGCCGGGGTACGACGCCTGGCAGGCCTCGAAGCCGTGCACCGCCACCCCGTCCGTGCTGGCCAGGCCGGCGACGGCGCCGAGCATCGCGAAGCGGTGGTCGTGCAGGGACGCGATCTCGCCGCCCGGGATCGCGCCGGCGCCGGTCACGCGGAAGCCGTCCTCCAGCTCCTCGGCGTCCACGCCCATCGCGCGCAGCGCTCCGACCCCCGTCGCGAGGCGCTCCTGCTCCCCGGGCCCGCCGGCGCCGCGCACCTCGGTGGCGCCGTGCGCCATGGCGGCGAGCAGGCCCACCAGGGGCAGCTCGTCCACCAGCGCCGGAACCTCCTCGGGCGCGACGACGGTGCCACGGAGGGCGTCGGCGCGGCGCACCACGAGGGTGCCGCACGGCGCGCCGGCGACGGGGTCGCCCTCCTCCACCGCGACCTCCGCGCCCATGCGGCGCATCACGTCCAGCAGGCCGGTGCGGCGCGGGTCGAGGTCCACGCCCTCCAGCCGCACCTCCGGGTCGCCCAGCAGGGCTCCGGCGACCAGGTGGAACGCGGCGGCGCCGAAGTCCCCGGGGACCCGCAGGTCGGGCAGCGACAGGCCGTTGACCGGGCCGCGCACGCCCACCGCGCCGCCGTCGCGCAGGATCTCGACGCCGGCCGCGGCCAGCAGCCGCTCGGCGTGGTCCCGCGACGGCGCGGGCTCGGCCACCCAGGTCTCCCCGTCCGCGTACAGGCCCGCGAGCAGCAGGCAGTCCTTGGCGTCCGCGCTCGCCGCGGGCAGCTCGTGGCGCGTTCCCCGCAGCGGCCGCCCGCCGTTCACCACCAGCGGCGGCGTGCCGCCGGGCGCGGTGAACACCGACGCGCCCATCCGCCGCAGGGGCGTCGCGACGCGTGCCATGGGACGGGCGCGCAGGCCGTCGTCGCCGTCGAGGATGAGGTACTCGGCGCCGGTGCCCACCAGCAG
>JADLHW010000002.1 GCA_020848615.1 Thermoleophilia bacterium | reverse complement strand
CCGATGACCGTGACGTTGAAGGCCCCGGACGCCGCGTCACCGCGGTTGGTGACCGTGACGGTGCGGGTGTCCATCGCCGTGATCGCCAGGTCCGGCTTGGGGCCGGGCGGCGGCGGGGTGGGGTCGGACGGGCTGGGATCGGGGGTCACCACCGGCGGCTCGGGCGGCACGGGCCGCGGGGGCGCCGAGACGGTCACGGTGCTGAGCCGGTGGGTGAGGCGCGCCGAGTCGCCGCTCCTTGCGACGGTCCATGCGTCCACCTCACGGCCGTCCGCCGGACGGTGGGAGGCCCTGTCGGTACCCCGTTCCGCAGGCCCCCGGCGCCATGACGGACCGGGTCCGGTGTCCGTGCGCGCCGGATCGGGCGGGCCCCCGATGCGCCCCCGTGGCCGGGCGATCAGACTCGCAGTGCCCTGGATGCACCGTCCGAGGAGGGTGGCCGATGGAATCCGGTGAGGTTCCCGCCTCGACGCGGCACCCGGCCGGCCATGCCGACGCGACCGCGGGCCCGGTTCGCACGTATCGGCGGGTCGTGGCCGCCCGGGTGGGCGGTCCGGAGGTGCTCGAGCTCATCGAGGAGCGGGTGCCGGAGCCGCTCATCGGCGAGGTGCGGGTGCGGGTCGAGGCGGCCGGGGTCGGCTTCCCCGACCTGCTCATGCGGGAGGGGACGTATCCGGGAGGACCGCGGCCGCCCTTCACGCCCGGCTGTGACGTCGTGGGCGTGGTCGACGCGGTCGGCCCCGGCGTCGCCGGCGTGCGGCGGGGCGATCGCGTGGCGGCGCTGACGTACCACCCGCCGGTGTTCGGCGGCTACGCGGAGGTGGTGTGCCTGCCGGCCGAGTCGGTGGTGGCGGTCCCGGCGGGGCTCGATCCCGCGGCCGTGGTGAGCCTCGTGCTCAACTACGTGACCGCGTACCAGCTGCTGAGGCGACGGGCGCGCGTACGACGCGGGGAGCGGCTGCTGGTTCACGGCGCCGCGGGGGGCGTCGGCACCGCGGCGATGCAGCTGGGCCGCCTGTTCGGCCTCGAGCGGTACGGCACCTGCTCGGCGGCCGGCGCGCGCGTCGTCGCCGACCTCGGCGGAACGCCGATCGATTTCCGCACCGAGGACTTCGTCCGGCGGCTGCGCGCGCTGCCGGGCGGCGGCGTCGACGTCGTGCTGGACGGGATCGGCGGCCCCGTCTCGGTGCGCTCATACCGCGTGCTGCGGCGGGGCGGCCGCCTCGTCCTGTTCGGGCACCGCTCGACGCTGGTGGACGGCCGGCGGAGCGCCCGCAGGCTGGCCGCGTTCTACGCCGGCGGCGCCACGGCCGTGCTCGCCAACCTCCTCCCGGGCGGCCGCCGCGTCCTCACCTATCGGATCGCGATCCTGCGCGACCGGCATCCCGACTGGTTCCGGGCGGATCTCGGGGTCCTGCTCGACCTGCTGGCCCAGGGGGAGATCGCACCGCTCATCGCCGAGCGCATCCCGCTCGCCGAGGCCCGCCGCGCCCACGAGCGCCTCGGAGAAGGCGGCGTCACGGGGAAGCTCATCCTGATCCCATGAACTCGCGGTGGTCACCGGACGCGACCAGGACCGCGATCGCCGCGGGGTCCACGTGGGTCCGCATGCGCTCGACGGCGCCCTCGGCGAACGCGTCCTCGATGGGCCTCGCCCACAGGCACCCCCACAGCCTGGTGCCTCCCGCCGGGGTGGGCTCACGGTCAGGACAGGAGCTCGCCGGGGTCGTCGAAGTAGCGGTCGTCCATGGCCTGCGCGGTTCGGTAGGTGAGGGCGCCGATGGTGCCCGTGGGGTTCGCCCCCGCGTTCTGCGGGAAGAGCGCCGCGCCGGTCACGAACACGTTGGGGGTGTCCCACACCTGCCCGTGGGTGTTGGTGACCGACGTGCCCGGGTCGGTGCCCATGACGCAGCCGCCGGTGGGGTGCGTGGACTGGTAGTCGTGGATGTTGTACCGGCCCAGTTCCGGCATGGTCCGCACGATGCGGCTGGGGTTCATGCGGGCCATGATCTCCCGCGCCCGCGCGGCGAGGTACCGCCACATGCGCTGCTCGTTGGGATGCCAGTCGAAGGCGATGCGCAGCAGCGGGTTCCCGAAGCGGTCGGTGTAGTTGGGGTCGAGGTCCAGGAACTGGTCCTCGTACGGGTTGCTCTCCCCCTCGGTGAGGATGGACGCGTGGCTGTCCCAGTTGCGGCGCAGCTCCTCCTTCCACGCCGCTCCCCAGGCCTTCCCGTCCCGGGTGGTGAGGCCGTCGACGGAGTTGAACGGCTCCCGCTCGCAGGGCTCCGAGTACAGCTGGGAGCCGCCGATGAAGTCGAGGTCCGAGTGGTCGAAGTTGTCTCCGTTGTAGTCGTAGATCACCTTGATGGTGCAGGTGTTGCCCATGAACATGTTGAGCTTGCGGCCCTGGAAGACGCCGGTGACGGGCGCCGGGTAGATCTGGTACGTGTAGTTGCGCCCCACGCGGCCGCGGTCGTTGCCCACGCCGTTCGGGTGCGCCCGGCTGCGTGACAGCAGCAGGATGCGGGTGTTCTCCAGCGTGAACGCCGAGGCGACGACCACCCGTGCGGGCTGGAAGTGCTCGCGGCCCTCCGCGTCGACGTACGTGAGGCCCGTGGCCCGACCCCGGTCGTCCACCTCGATGCGGGTGACCTTGCAGCCCAGCCGCACCTCGTACCGCCCCGTGTCGAGCGCCACCGGCAGGTGCGTGTTCTGGGGACTCGACTTGGCGTCCACCTCGCACCCGAAGCGGGTGCAGAACCCGCAGTAGAGGCAGCCCGACCGGGCGTTGCCGTGGGGATCGATCCACCCCCGCGACAGGATCCCCGTGGGCTGCGTGAACGGGTGCAGGCCGAGGTCGGTGCACGCGTCGGCGAACATCTGCCCGTACGGGGTGACAACCAGCGGGGGGTTGGGGTAGCCGCGGCTGCGCGGCCCCTCGAACGGGTTCCCGCCCGGCAGGATGCGGCCGCCCACGTTGCCGGCGGCCCCGCCCGCGCCGATGTCCCACTCGAACTGGTCGTAGTACGGCTCCAGCTCGTCGTAGGTGACGCCCCAGTCCTGCAGGGTCATGTCGGCGGGGATGCGCTTCGCGCCGTACCGCTCGGTCACGTGCGTGCGCCGCACGAAGTCCGTGGGCATGAACCGCCAGAGCTGCCCCGACCAGTGCACCCCGGACCCGCCGAGCCCCTGCCCGGGGTTGAACGACCCGTACTGGCGCATCGGGAGGGCCGTGACACGCGGGTGGGGCCGCCACGTCCAGGTCTCCTGCCGCAGGTTCACCATCATCGCGTAGCGCCCGGAGTACCGGAGGCTGTCGTGGTCATGGGCGTACTCCGGGTACGTCCAGCGCGACGCCCCCTGCTCCAGCGACACCATGGTGCGGCCCTGCGGGCAGAGCTTGGAGGCGAGGATCGCGGCGGTCCACCCGCCGCCCACGGTGACCACGTCCACCGGAGGGTGCGTGCGGGCGCTCATCGCCGGGTCCCCGTGCGGAGGGTGCCCGCCATGGGGAGCATCGCGTCGCCCTCCGGCATGCCCGGGTGCATGTGCGGCATCTGGCCCAGTGACTGCGGCGGCCGGTCGGTGCCGGGCGTGAGGACCTCGTCCGGGGTGTACGCGCGCTGGGCGCCCGGGTAGCCGATGAGCAGCCACCCGGCCATGCCCTTGTTCCCACCGTAGGCCGGATCGGCGAACATGCCCTCGTAGGTGTCCTCGAGCACCATGCCGAAGAACCCGCTCGCGCTGGGACCGGCGAACGCCGCGTCCAGGTCCGCGTGGGCCGTGGGGACCGGCGCGCCGTGGTCGGATGCGTCCTTGAGGGCCTGGAACCGGTCGAGCAGGGCGTCCTGCCGTGCCGGCGCCATGTGCTCGAACGGGCGCCCGTGCCGCCGCCGGCAGTACGCCTGCAGGGCGGCGATGCCCTTCCGCCAGGACTCCTGCGGGGTGAGGTCCGCCTGGAACCCGTAGAGGTGCGCGTCGGCGGCGTCCACCAGGATCGTCTCCGCGTCCCGCTGGTCCGGCGGCACCGGCCCCGTCGTCACCGGCTTGGCGAACGGCGGCTGGAAGTAGGTGGGGGTCGCGAACGACGGGAACCGGGCGAGCTTGTCGTCGATGTAGGCCGGCACGCAGGCCTCCCGGGCACCCGGGTCGCGAGCGTCGCCGGGGATGATGCGGGCGACCAGGGCGTCCACCACCGCGGCCTCCGCCGTGGTGAAGAAGCGGTGCACGTTGCACTGCGGCGGCGTGCCCGGCGGCAGCGGCGGCCAGGCGACGGCATCGACGTCGGTGGACACCCGCACTTCCGGGGAGGCGGTGCGGTCGCCCGATCCGCATCCCGCGAGCCCGACGGCGACGGCGGTGCCGCCGGCCAGCTGCAGCAGGCGGCGGCGGGTGAGGGCGCGGTCGTCGGTCATCGATGGTCCTCGTGGTCAGTGGCTGGACAGGTAGGCGGCGATGTCCCGGGCATCCCGCTCCGTGACGCCCATGTCGGGCATGAGCGATCCCGGCGCGATCTCCTGGGGGGTGCGGATCCACCGCTGCAGGTTCCCGGGCGTGCGCGGCAGGCGGCCCGCGATGGCGCGGTGGCCGTCCCCGCCGGTGAGCTCGGGGCCCACCCGGCCCGAGGCGTCACGCAGGCCGCCGATCGTGTGGCAGGCCCCGCAGCCGTAGGTGTCGGACACCTCCTGCGCCCGGGACGGGTCGGCGCCGGGGATCGCGGCGTCGTCACCGCCGCCGCAGCCGGCGACCGCGAGGGCGCATGCGGCGAGCAGTGCGGCGATGCATGCGCGGCGGCTCACGACGCCCTGCACGGATCGAGGGCGAGGGCGGCGACGCCGCCGAACACGATCAGCAGCGCCAGGAGCGCCCCGCCGGCCACGGTGAGGTCCGCCAGGAACGCGGCGGGGCGCCCGGCCCGGCGGCGGCGGGCGCCGAGGACCACCCCGGTCACCGCGACCGCGAGGGCCGCGACGGTCACCGCCACCGTGACCGCGTCGACCGTGGCCCCGCCCACCGATCCCCCGTCGCCCGTCGAGCAGCCGCCCTTCTCCAGGGTGTAGCCGGTGAGCAGCTGGCCGACCCAGGCGACGGGCGCCAGCAGGAAGGCCAGCCAGGCGGTGCGCGGGATGGCGGGCGGGCGGGTCACAGGTGCGGCGACAGGTAGAGGGACGCGAACACGAACAGCCACACCACGTGCACGAAGTGCCAGTAGAGGGTGACCACCTCGATCGCCAGGTGCCGCCGCGCCGAGTACCGGCCCAGCGCGGTGAAGGCGAGCACGAACAGCAGGGCCGCGACCCCGAACGCCACGTGGGCGCCGTGCAGGCCGGTGACGGTGTAGAACGCCGACCCGTACGCATCGGTGCGCGGGGTGAAGACGTCCAGCTTCTCCCGGTACTCGACCACCTGCAGCACCAGGAACGCGATGCCCAGCACCGCGGTGGCGCCCAGCAGGACGCCCACGCGTTCCATGCGGCCGCGACGGGCGCCGCGGTCGGCCAGGTAGGCGGGGATGCTGCTGCCGGTGAGCAGCACGGTCATGAGCACCGGTGTGAGGAGCCGCGGAACCTCGGCGGGTGGCGGCGGCCACGCGCCCTCGTGCGTGAACTGCAGGAAGAAGTACGCGGCCAGCAGCAGTGCGAACACCGTGGCCTCCGTCGCGATGACGAGCAGCATCGCGTACCACCCCGGCTCGCGGGTGAGGGCGGGGGCGCGGACGGCGGAGGCCGTCATGCCGGGGCCTCCTGGGCGCCGGGGCGGGCCCATCCCGCCACCACCAGGCCAACCAGCAGACCGCCCAGCACGATCACGACGGTCGTCGTGGTGATGAGACCGGTGAACACGACGGCCAGCGACAGCGCCATGCACAGGGGCAGCCAGGACTCCTCCGGCATTCGCAGGATCCGCTGCGGATCGCCCTCCCCCAGCGAGGTCTCGGGCGTGCGGTGCCCGCCGGCCAGGGGGTCGTCCACGTGCGGCAGCGGCGGGTCCCACAGGGGGTTCGCGGACCGCACCACGGGGATGCGCGTGAAGTTATACGGCTCCGGGGGGCTCTGGGCGGCCCACTCGAGTGTGTCGGCGCCCCACGGGTCCGGGCCGGCCTCGGGCCCGGCGCGCAGCGACCACACCAGGGTCGCGAGCACCACCAGCAGGCCCGCGGCCAGCACCACGGCGCCGAGCGTGGAGATGAGGTTCAGCGCGTCCCACCCCATGCCGCGTGGGTACGTGTACACGCGCCGTGGCATCCCCAGCAGCCCGCTGATGTGCATGGGGAAGAACGTGACGTTGAAGCCGGCGAACACCAGCCAGAACGACACCGCCCCGGCGCGTTCGTGGGTGAGGCGCCCCGTGATCTTGGGCCACCAGTGGTGCAACCCGGCCAGGATGGGGAACACCGCCCCGCCGAAGAGCACGTAGTGGAAGTGGGCCACCACGAAGTACGAGTCCGTGACCTGCTGGTCGAACGGGATGGCGGCGAACATCACACCGGTGATCCCGCCCACCACGAACACCACGATGAACCCCACGGCGTACAGCATGGGTGTCGCCAGGCGGGGACGGCCCGTGAGCATGGTGGCGATCCAGGCGAACACCTGGATGCCGCTCGGCACCGCGATGATGAGGCTCGCGGCGGCGAAGAACGTGATCGACAGCTGCGGCAGCCCCACCGCGAACATGTGGTGCACCCAGACGCCGAAGCCCAGCAGCCCGGTGAGCAGCGTCGACATCACCACCCAGTTGTGCACCACCATGGGGCGCCCGCTGAACACCGGGATGACCGTGGACACGATCCCCACCGCGGGCAGGAAGATGATGTAGACGTCGGGGTGGCCGAAGATCCAGAACAGGTGCTGCCACAGGACGGGGTCGCCGCCCGCCGCGGTGTCGAAGAAGTGGAAGCCGTACAGTCGCTCCAGCTCCAGCATGAGCGCCGCGGTGGTGAGCGCCGGGATGGCGAACACGATGGCCAGCGCCGTCGCCAGCCAGGCCCACACGAACAACGGGATGCGGTCGATGGACATCCCCGGCGCCCGCAGCTTGAGGGTGGTGACGATGATGTTGATCGCCCCCGCCGTGGTGGAGATGCCGAGGAAGATGAGCCCCAGGCCATAGAAGTCGGTGTTCACGCCCGGGGTGAAGTCCGGGCCCGAGAGGGGCGCGTAGCTGAACCAGCCGGCGTCGGGGGCGCGGCCGATGAGCAGGCCCGTGTACATGAACAGGCCGGCGGCCAGGTACACCCAGTACGACAGGGCGTTCACCCGCGGGAACGCCATGTCCCGCGCGCCGAGCATGAGCGGGATCACGAAGTTCCCGAAGCCGCTGAGCAGCGGGGTCACGAACAGGAAGATCATCGTGAGCCCGTGCATCGTGAAGATCTGGTCGTACGCCTCGGGGCGCAGGAGCCGCTCCTCGGGCCGCGCCAGCTGCACGCGGATGAGGAGCGCCTCCACCCCTCCGACGGCGAAGAACGCCATGGCGGTCGCCAGGTACCGGCGGCCGATGCGCTTGTGGTCGACGGTGGTGAGCGCGCTCGCGATCCCGGGCCGCTCCGCCCACGCGCGGCGCAGCGCGATGCCCGGGGAGGCCGCGGTCATCGCAGCGTCCCCAGGTAGGCGAGCAGCCGCTGGAGCTCCGGTCCCGAGAGGTCCGTGCCCGGCATGAGGGTGCCGGGCTTGAGGTGCTGGGGATCGAGGATCCAGCCCGCCAGGTACCCGGGGGTGTTGGGGACCACGCCGCCGGCGAGGGTCGGACGGCTCGCCAGGTGCGTGAGGTCGGGGCCCACGTTCCCGGACGCGTTGGTGCCCTCGATGCGGTGGCAGTAGACGCACGCGGAGCTCATGAACACCTGCTCCCCCGCCTCCGCCGCGGCCGGGCGCACCGGCGGGGTCGCGCGGTCGCCGGCCCGCCACCGGTCGTACGCGGCCTGCGGCATGGCGATGACCTGCAGGGCCATGTGCGCGTGCTGCACCCCGCAGAACTCCGCGCACTGGCCGCGGAACGTGCCGGGCCGGTCCGCCTGGAACGTCACGTGGTTCTCGGTGCCGGGGATGGCGTCGACCTTCCGGTTGAGCTGCGGCACCCAGAGGCTGTGGACCACGTCGTACGACCTCACGGCGACATCCACCGGCCGCCCCACGGGGATGTGGATGACGTTCGCCTCGCGGATGCCCGCGGACGGGTAGTCGACGTTCCAGAACCACTGGCGGGCCTCGACCACCACGGCGGCGTCGCGGTCCCCACCGTTCGCGGAGGCGGACGTGCCCGGCAGGGTGCGCAGCGTCACCACGAACAGGGCGGTGAGCACCACCAACGGCACCAGGATGCCGCCGGCCCCCACCATCACGGGCCCGGGGCGCAGCACCGTCGCCCGCGGGGCGCCGTCCCGGCGCCGCAGCACCGCGAGCGCCATCAGCAGCAGCACCACCGCGAACACCACCGCGGCCCCCACCAGCATCACCCACCACAGCGTCGCGATGCGGTCCGCCCCCCGCCCCTGGGGGTCGAGCGTGGACTGATCGCCCCCGCACCCCGCGACCGTGAGGACGGTGATGAGGAGCACCGCACCGAGCGCGCGCCGAGCCATGGCGGTGCCGTACCCCGCCGTCGCCGGGCGACGCGGGGGATGTTGGTCCTCAACCTCCCGCGCCGTCCCTCCGCGCCAGCAGGCGGGCCCGCGCGGCCGGCACGCCGGCGTCCAGCAGCCGCTGCCGCCTGCCGGACT
>JADLHW010000001.1 GCA_020848615.1 Thermoleophilia bacterium | reverse complement strand
TGCGCTGAGCCAGCGGCGGCCTGTGGAAAAGACGCGCGCTCCGCGCGCTTGGACAACCCTCCAGGTTGCCCACCTTCCCACAGGCTCGACGAGCGACTCATTGAGATCGAGGTTGTCCTATGAGCGAGGACGGCTACCGGGTGCCCGCGGTCGTCGCGACCTCGCGCATCTTCACCGTGCTGGCCGAGCTCGACGGCGGCGGAGCCACGCTCTCGGAGATCTCCCGGAGCATCGGCCGGCCGAAGAGCAGCGTCTTCAACCTGCTCTCCACCCTCCAGGCGGAGGGGCTGGTGGTGAGCGAGCCCGACAGCCGGAGATATCACCTGGGTCCCCGACTCATCCCGTTGGGCGCGGCGGCCGCGCGCGAGGTCCGTCCGCTGCGGCTCGCGCTCGACCGCGCACGCGAGCTCGCGTCACGAACGGGGCTGTCGGTGACCATCGCGCAGGTGGTCAACGGCCGTTTGGCCCAGGTCGTCGAGCAGGCGACGCCACCGAGCGGATTGCACGTGGCGATCACCATTGGGGATCGCTTCGGGTGGTTCGACGGGGCGATCGGGAAGGTGCTGCTGGCCGGCCAGGGAGCCGAACGGGCGGCGGAGATCGTCGCGGCCGGCGTGCTGCCCGCGCATACCCCCCGGACCATCAGTGGCGGGCCGGCCCTCCTCGCCGATGTCGGCGACGTTCGGCGGCGGGGGTGGGCGACGAGCCTTGGAGAGCTGAACGAGAACAACGCCGTGGCGGTCGCGGTTCACGGGCCGTCGGGCGAGCAGGTCCTGATCCTTGCCGCCCTTGGGTTCGCGGGACAGCTGGGCGAGGACCGAATCGCAGACGTCGGCGAGCAGCTGCGTGCCCTCGCCGACGGAGTGTCCATCGAGACCGGCGGCAGGCTGCCGGATGAGGAGGCCGCGTGAGCAACCCTCGAGAAGTTGACCTCGCCATCATTGGTGGGACGGTGGTGAGCCCGAGCGGGGCCCGACGGGCGGGCATCGCCGTGGACGGCGGCAGGATCGTGGCCATCGCCGCGGACGAGTTGCTCCCTCCCGCCCGGCGCACCGTCGACGCGGCGGGGATGCTGCTGTTGCCCGGCCTGGTGGACTCCGAGGCTCACCCGGGGTGCTACTCCCCGCTTCGGGACGACCTCGGCACCGAGAGCCGTGCCGCCGCCGCCGCCGGCGTCACGACGTGGGGCGTCCACGCGCCGTCGACGCGGATGGGGCACCCGAACTTCGTGGACTTCGTGCAGCCGGACGACGTGGTCTCGTTCCACGAGGTGTTCGGGCATTTCGTCGAGGCCGTCGAGGCCGACTCGGCGATCGACGTCTTCCTGACCTACATGCTGGAGACCGACCGGCAGGCCCAGGAGATCCCCGAGTACGCCCGGGACCACGGGGTCACGAGCTACAAGCTCTACCTGCAGTCCATGAGCCCGGAGGCGGAGCCCCATTGGCCCGGCCGGAGGGCCGGCCTGGGCCACGGGTTCGACGACGGCGTCGTCTACGTGACGATGGAGAACGTGGCGGCGCTCGGCCCACCCGGTGTGGTGTGCATGCACTGCGAGAACTGGGAGATCGCCCGCATATTCGACGGCCGCCTGCGCGCGGAGGGGCGCACCGACTGGGCGGCGTGGTCCGACAGGTCGCCGCACTTCCTCGAGGCCCACCATGTCCGGGGCTACGGCTACATCGCCGAGGTCACGGGATGCCCGATCTACATCCAGCACGCGACCACGCCCGAGACCTATCGCGAGATCGCCGAGCTCCGCGCCAGGGGGGTGACCTGCTGGGCGCAGACCGGGCCCCACTGGCTCCACTTCGGCAAGGGGGAGCGCAATGCGTGGCGCATCAACGTCCCGCTCCGCTCCAGGGAGAACAACCCCAACATCTGGTCGGCGCTCCGCGAGGACACCATCAACTCCGTCGGGTCCGACCATGTGGTCTCGTGGGTCCCGAGCGACTACGAGACGTCCTTCAGCCCCGACATCTGGAGCCTGAAGACCGGGTTCACGTCGCGTGTCGAGATGCACCTCCCGGTACTCCTCGAGGGGGTCCACCGCGGGGACATCAGCCTCGAGCGACTGGTCGAGGTGGCGTGCGCGAACCCGGCGCGCATCTTCGGCCTGTACCCCCGGAAGGGCGCGCTGGAGGTGGGCTCTGACGCCGACATCGTGCTCGTCGACCCCGAGCGCGTCGTCACGGTCAGCAACTCGCAGGTGCTCACCCGCTCCGGCTGGACCGTCCTCGACGGCCACACCATCCACGGATGGCCGGTCGCGACCTTCCTGCGCGGCCGGCAGGTCGCACGGTGGGAGGACGGCGCACCGGGGCCCGAGTACATCGGCGACTCCGATGGCCGGTACCTGCGCCGCGAGGTGGGCTCCGCCCTGGTGGACCTCGCCGCGCCGGCGAGAGTGGGCTGACATGGCGGTGTGGGACGACGTCCTGCCCGAGCGCGACCGCCTCGTCTACGAGGCGGCCGGCTGGGGCGCCGACGCGGGATACGGACAGCGCCCGGTGCTCCTGGTCGTCGACGTGATCTACAACTTCTGCGGCGACCACCCGGAGCCAATCCTCGACTCCATCAAACGTTGGCGGTACTCGTGCGGGGAGCGCAGCTGGGAGGGCATCGCCGCCCTGCAGCGCCTCATCGCGGCGTGCCACGAGCGCGAGGTGCCGATCTTCTACACGGGCATGGACCGGCGACCCGACGGCTTCGACCAGGGGTCCTGGAACTGGAAGTCCAGCCGGTCCGCGGAACCCATCGACGTCGTCGGCCACAAGGGCAACGACTACGTGGAGGAGATCGCGCCGCAGCCCCAGGACGTGGTCTTCGTGAAGCGCAAGCCCAGCGCGTTTCTCGGCACCCCGCTGCTCGGGCACCTGGTGTACCTCGGCGCGGACACGGTGATCGTCACGGGCACCACGACCTCGGGCTGCGTGCGGGCGACCGCGGTGGACGCCGCGCAGTACAACTTCCACACGGTGGTGCCGGAGGAGTGCACCTGGGACCGCGGGGAGCTGACCCACAAGGTCAACCTCTTCGACATCCAGATGAAGTACGGAGACGTCCGCACCACGGACCAGGTCATCGAGTACATCGGCGGCCTGCCGCAGCGGCCTTGCGGCGCGGCGACGCCCACCGGGCGCCCGAACTGGGGGCAGGGGTCGTGATCGAGCGCATCCGCAAGGTCGTGGTGGTCGTCGAGGAGATCCGGCTGGAGGGCGGGGCGCCCGACGGCGCGCCCCTGCGGAAGGCCGCCGCCATGGCGGTGATCCCCAACCCGTACGCGGGCCTCCCCTTCTCCGAGGACCTGTCAGAGCTCGTGGGGCCCAGCCCGGAGCTGGGCACGCTGCTCGGCGCGCGGCTCGCCGAGGCCCTCGGCGCCCCGCTGGAGGGCTACGGCAAGGGTGCGCTGGTGGGCACCGACGGCGAGCAGGAGCACGCGGTGGCGTGCATCACCACGCCGTTCGGCAACGCCCTGCGGGCCGCGGTGGGCGGTGGCACGGCCTGGCTGTCCTCCTTCACCAAGCGCGCCGCCCCCGGCGAGCCGGTGGACATCCCGCTTGCCTACCGCGACGAGATCTGGGTGCGATCCCACTACGACGGGATCACCGTCCGCGTGCCCGACGCTCCCCTGTCGGGGGAGATCGTGGTGATCGCCGCCGGCACGACGCGCGGCAGGATGCACGAGCGGCTGGGCGGCATGACCGTCGCCGAGGCGCGGGAGGCGGCGCGGTGAGCGACATGCTCATCCGCAACCTCGGCGGTGTGGTGACCGGCCGGCTCGGGGATGTGCCCCTGGGGCCGTGCGCCATGGCCATCCGCCGCGGGCGCGTCGTCTCCATCGGCCCGGACCCCGGCGACGCCGACGGCACCGTGGTCGACGCCGGCGGCGCCGTCGCCCTTCCGGGGCTCATCGACAGCCACGCGCACGTGGTGTTCGGGGACTGGACGCCGCGACAGGGGGCCCTCGGGTGGATCGAGAGCTCAATGCACGGAGGCGTCACCATGATGATGTCCGCGAGCGAGGTGCATCTGCCGGGGCGTCCCACCGACCCCGCGGGGGTCAAGGCCCTGGCACTCACCGCGCAGCGCGCGTACGCGTCGTTCCGTCCGGGCGGAGTGAAGGTCCTGGCCGGCAGCGTGATCTGCGAGCCCGGGCTCACCCCGGAGGACTTCGACGAGCTGGCGGCGGAGGGCGTCGGGCTGGCGAAGGTCGGGTTCGGGGCCTTTCGTCCGCAGTCGCTGGCCGCCCCGCTGGTGCGCGCCGCGCAGGCGGCGGGCATGGTGGTGATGAACCACACCGGCGGGGCCTCGATCCCGGGCAGCTCGCCGGTCACGATCGACGACGTCCTGGCGTTGGGCTGCGACATCATCGGGCACGCGAACGGCGGCACCACGGCGCTGCCCGACGGCGACCTGCCGCGCCTGCTCGACGCTCCGGGTGCGATCCAGCTGGTGCAGGCCGGAAACCTGCGCTCGTCGCTGCGGATCCTCGAGCTGGCCCGGGAACGCGACGCGCTCGGCAGGGTCGTGCTCGCGACCGACACCCCCACCGGGACCGGCGTGATGCCGCTCGGGATGATCAAGACGGTCGTGGAGGTGAGCTCCCTCGCCGGGTTGTCCGCGGCCGACGCGGTGGCGCTCGCCACCGGCAACAACGGCCGCGTGCTGCGCCGGGAGGAGGGCGTTCTGGAGCCCGGGCGGCCCGCGGACCTGTTCCTGGCGTTCCCCCCGCTGGGAGGCGTGGGAACGACAGCGCTCGAGGCGATCGAGCTGGGCGACATCCCCGGGATCGGGGCGGTGGTCATCGACGGGGAGCTCCGGGCGCTGCGGTCGCGGAACACCCCCGCACCCGACGGCGAGGTCCGGGTGCTCCAAAGCGGGAGGACGGAATGAGCGAGCGCATCGAGGACACCGGGACGCTGGTCGAGGACCACCGGCTCACCCCGGGTACCGCGAAGGCCCTGCGCGTGGCCGCGGGACACGTGGTCCAGATCGTGGACCTGGAGGGACAGCAGGTGGGCGACTTCATCGCGTACCGCGCGGACGCTCCCGGCGAGTACCTGTCGCCGGCGCACACGTGCTCATGCCTGGTGAAGCTCGTCCCGGCGGTCGGCGACGAGCTGTTCAGCAATCACCGCACCCCGCTCATGCGGATCCTGCGCGACGACGTGGGGTCGCACGACCTGGTGGTGCCGTGCTGCGACCCGGAACGGTACTCCAGGGACTACGACCTCCACGACCACCCGTCGTGCCTGGCGGGCCTCCAGGCCGCGCTCGACGCGTTCGGCTCGGACTGGCCGCTGCACGGCGAGCTCGCCTGGAACGTCTTCATGAACAACCACCTCGAGGACGGCCGCATCGTCACGTATGCGCCGCCCCACGGCGCTGGATCGTCGATCGACCTCTTGGCGCTGACGGACCTCGTGGTGTGCCTGGTGGCCTGTCCTCAGGACCTCTCGCCCTGCAACAACTTCGCGCCGAGTGACATGGCCCTCCGCGTGTGGGACCGGTGACGACACCGTGTCCGCCGGTGTACGCGAGGCCGTTGCCGCCACCGCCCGGCTGCTGGTCAATGCCGGTCTGGTGGAGGGATTCGGGCACGTGTCGGCGCGTCTTCCCGACGGCGGGTTCGTGATCACGTCCACCGGACCGCTCGCGTTGCAGACCGCGGAGAGCGTCGCCGTACCGGGCGCTGGGGAGACCCCTCTGGAGGTGCCGCTCCACGCCGCGATCTACGCGGTGCGACCCGACGTGGGGGCGGTCTGCCGCACGCACTCGCCGTACGCCGTGAGCTGGGGTGCGCGCGGCGAGGTGCCGCCCCTCGTCCACGGCCTGGGGCTGCTCGCTGGGGAGATCGCATCCTGGGACGGGACCGATCTCGTGGTCGATGCGGCGGCGGCAACGGCCGCCGCCGCCTCCCTCGGGGCGGCGGACTGCCTCCTGCCTCGCGGCAACGGGCTCGTGTGCTGCGGCCCGGACCTCGGGACGGCGGCGGTCCGGGCGTGGTTCGCGGAGGAGCGCGCGAGGGTCGCGCTCCAGGCGGGGCCCGGTGCCCCGCCGCTTGCAGGACCGGAGCGGGAGCGACGCGGGCGGCACGTGGCCGCCGAGCTCCCTCGCGCGCGGCAGTGGCTCGCGCACCGCTTCGGAGATGGGACGGAACGACCATTCGGCTGAGGAGGTAGCACGTGCGCACTCGTACGGTGTCCGCATTCCGCCGTGCGCTCGCGGCGCTCCTGGCGTCCGCGGCGCTCGTCGCCGTCGCAGGCTGCGGGGACGACGAGGCGGCGACATCGACGCCGGCGACCGGGACCGCCGCGTCGGGCGGCGTCGCGCTGCCCGCGATGACCGACGTCACGCTCGTCCTGGACTTCCTGCCCGGCGGGGTGCACGCCGGCATCTACGCGGCCCTCGAGAAGGGCTACTACGAGCAGAACAACATCGACCTGAAGATCATCCAGCCGACCTCCACGGCGGACACGCTCAAGCTCATCGATGCCGGCAAGGCCGACGTCGGGATCGCGGACGGGATCGATGTCGCCACCCAGATCTCCGACGGGAGGGACGCGCAGGCCATCGGCGCCGTCGTGCAGCGGCCGCTGGGAGGGCTCATCACCCTCACGTCCGCCGGGATCACCGATCCCAAGCAGCTGGAGGGCAAGACCGTCGGGGTCACCGGCGTGCCCTCCGACGACGCGATCCTGAAGACCGTGGTGACCGACGCGGGCGGTGATCCGGCCAAGGTCAAGGTCGTGACCATCGGGTTCAACGGCGTCCAGAACCTCGAGAGCGGCAAGGTGGACGCCTTCACCGGATTCTGGCCGGCGGACGGCGTGCAGGTCGAGGTGGATGGCAAGCCGGTCACGACCTTCAAGCTGGACGAGCACGGCGGCCCCGCCTACCCGGGCCTCATGTTCTTCTCGACCCAGAAGCGCATCGCCGCGGACGGGCCGAGGATGGCGGCGTTCATGGACGCCACCGTGCGCGGCTACCAGGACGCGATCACGGATCCGGCGGTCGGGCTGGAGGCGCTGATGAGCCGGGTGCCGGCACTGGACCGCGCCGTCACCGAGGCCCAGCTGGACGCCTACGGGCCGCTGTTCGCCGCCGGCGGCGTGGACTACGGGACGATGGACCCGGCGATCCTGCAGTCGCTGTCGGACTTCCTGATGGAGAACGGGCTGATCAAGGAGGCGATCGCACCGGACCGGTTCGCGACGTCGGCGTTCCTCCCCAAGGGCTGACCGGAGGGTGACGCCGTGACGGACTCCCCGAAACTCGCCACGGAGGGCCTCTGCAAGACCTACCCGGCAGGCGGCGGGCAGGAAGAGGTGACCGCGGTCCAGGGCGTCGATCTGCGGGTCGGGGCCGGGGAGTTCGTCTCGCTCGTCGGCCCCTCGGGGTGCGGCAAGTCGACGCTGTTCGGGATGCTGGCCGGCCTGGTCCGGCCGTCGCGCGGCCGCGTCCTGCTCGACGGCACCGCACCGGCCAGCATGCTGGGACGCATCGGCTACATGCCGCAGCGGGACCTGCTGATGCCCTGGCGGACCGTGCTGGACAACACGACCCTCGGGCTGGAGACCGCCGGGATGTCCCGGCGCGACGCCAGAGCCCGGGCCCGCGACGCCTTCGCCCGGTTCGGGCTGGCCGGCTTCGAGGACCGGTGGCCGCGCAGCCTGTCCGGAGGCATGCGCCAGCGGGCCGCGCTGCTGCGGACCTTCCTCGCCGGGAGGGATGTGATGCTGCTGGACGAGCCGTTCGGGGCGCTGGACGCGCTCACCCGTCAGGTGATGCAGGCCTGGCTGCTCGAGGTGTGGGAGTCGGACCGGAAGACCATCGTGTTCGTGACGCACGACGTGGACGAGGCGGTCCTGCTGTCGGACACCGTCCATGTCATGTCGGGTCGCCCCGGGACCATCCGGATGAGCCTCGACGTCGACCTGCCGAGGCCGCGCACGCTGGAGGTCGCGGCGTCCGGGCGGTTCCGGGACCTGCGCGACCGGATCCTGGCACCGCTGCGCGACGAGGCCATGGCGCAGGCGGGGCTGTCGTGAGCGGGGAGATCGCGGTGGCCGCCTCCTCGCCCGTCGACCCGGCGACCCCGGGGGCCGCGGGGGGCGGCGCCCGCCTCCGGCGGATCGTGCGGGCGACCCTCCCGCCAGTGGTGTTCTCGGTGCTGTTCCTCACGGCCTGGGAGCTGTATTGCCGGTGGAGGGACGTGTCGGAGTCCGCGCTCCCGCCGCCGTCCTCGGTGGCGCGAGCCCTCGCCGACAACCGCTCCTTGCTCGCCGACAACGCCTGGGTGACCGTGCAGGAGATCCTGCTGGGGCTCGCCCTGGCGGTGGTCGTCGGCGTGGGGCTCGGCGCGCTCATCCGCTCATCGGCGGTGGTCGAGCGGGCCCTCTACCCGTGGCTGGTGGTCTCCCAGTTGGTACCGATCCCGGCCATCGCCCCGGTGTTCGTCATCTGGTTCGGCTTCGACATGCGCCCCAAGGTGCTGGTCGTGGCCCTGGTGAGCTTCTTCCCGATTGTGGTGAACACGGTGGACGGGCTGCGCGCTGCGGACCCGGAGCTCATCGACCTGTTGCGCACCCTCGGCGCCACACGCCGCCGGATCTTCCGCGTCGCCCGGCTGCCCGCCGCGTTGCCGTTCGTCTTCAGCGGCCTCAAGGTCGCCACGGCGTTCAGCGTCATCGGTGCCGTGTTCGGGGAGTGGGTGGGAGCGTCGGAGGGACTGGGCTACCTGGTCCTCATCCTCAACAACCAGACCGACACGGCGGGCGTCTTCGCCGTGGTCACCCTGCTCGCGGTGATCGGCATCGGCATGTTCGCCCTCGTTTCGCTCGCCGAGCGGCTCCTGCTGCCCTGGTACCACGCGCCCCGGCGGGAGGGTGGCGCATGAGCACCCTGGTCCGCGGGGCGTGGGTTCTGGCGTTCGCCCCCGGCGCGGAGGCGCTGCGCGACGCCGCCGTCCTCATCGACGGCGACGGGGCGATCGCCGCCGTCGGCGATTCCGTCGAGCTCATGGCCCTGCACCCGCACGCAACGGTCGTGGGCGACGGCAACGGTGTCGTGATGCCGGGGCTCGTGAACGCGCACACGCACCTCACCGAATGCCTGATCCCCGGGATGGGCGAACGGTATGTGCTGTGGGAGTGGTTCGAGAAGGTGGTGGGGCCCTGCGCCCGGGTGACGACCCGCGAGGACGTGCGCGTCGGCACCCTGCTCAAGGGTGCGGAGATGCTCCAGTCGGGCATCACCACGGTGAACGACATGAGTTGCCACCGGAACATGGGGGCGCTCGCGTCGCTGGGCGCCGTGGACGGCCTGGCGCAGATGGGCTTGCGCGGTGTGGTGAGCTTCGGTGCGGAGGACGTGTACCCCGGGGCGCCGCCGCCGCCGATGTTCATGGCCGAGCACGAGGCTCTGGCCGACCGCTGCGCGTCCGAGTCGCTCATCGGCTTCCGCTGCGGGGTGGGGACGGTGCTCGGGGTCACCGATGACCTGTTCGCCCGGACCATCCACGCCTGTCGCGAGCACGGGTGGGCGGTCCACACGCACCTGGCGGAGGTCCGCGAGGAGGTCACCGAGTCCCGCATCCGCTGGGGGGAGAGCACCATCCAGCACTCGGGCCGCCAGGGCCTCCTGGACCACGGGGTCATCGCCGGCCACTGCATCTGGTGCGACCGGGCGGACATCGGGATGCTGGCCAGCAAGCATGTCGCGGTGTGCCACAACCCGGTGGCGAACATGATCCTCGCGTCGGGGATCTGCCCGGTCGACACGCTGCGCCACGAGGGCATCCCGGTGGCCCTCGGTACCGACGGCGCGGCGAGCAACGACAACCAGGACATGTTCGGCGTTCTGAAGACGGCGGCGTTGCTGCACAAGGTGGCCGCGCTCGATGCCCACGCCATCACGGCCCGGGACGTGTTGCGGATGGCGACCATCGAGGGCGCGCGGGCTCTGGGGCTGGAGCGGGAGACCGGTTCGCTGGAGCCGGGCAAGCGCGCCGATCTGGTGCTGCTGGACGGCGACACACCCGAGCTCGCCACCATCCACGACCCCTTCCAGCAGGTCGTGTACTGCGCCACGGCCCGCTGCGTCTCGGACGTGTGGGTGGACGGCGTCCGCCGTGTCTCCGGGGGCGTCGTGGTGGACGCCGACATCCGGTCCCTGGCCGCCTCGGCGCGCGAGCTCGGCGCCGACCTGGTGACACGGGCGGCGCTGACCGGGGAGTCAATGCTCGTCAAGGGGGTCGCGGGTGCCTGACGTCGTCGTCATCGGGGCCGGCCACAACGGCCTGACCTGCGGGTGCTACCTGGCCC
Source organism: Thermoleophilia bacterium (assembly GCA_020848615.1). Taxonomy (GTDB): domain Bacteria; phylum Actinomycetota; class Thermoleophilia; order Miltoncostaeales; family Miltoncostaeaceae. The sequence continues at coordinate 33,786 of JADLHW010000001.1, read as the reverse complement.
GCGCAGGGATGCGGGTGACCGTCCTCGAGTCTCAGCCCGAGCCGGGCGGCTGCATCCGCACCGCCGAGGCGCCGGACGGCATGGGCCGCTTCGAGCTCGGGGCATACGAACACGGGGGTATCCGCGCCAGCGGCGTCAGTGCCGACCTCGAGCTCGAGACCCGCCACGGACTGGCCTTCCACCTGCGCGACGAGGTCACCCTGAGCCCGTGCGACGACGGCACGGCGATCGCGTTCCACAATTCCCTGGACGCGACCGCCGAGGGCCTCGCGGCGGCACTCGGGGCGGACGAGGCGCAGCGGTACCGCCGGTTGGCCGGCTGGGCATCCGCCGCGATGGGCCTGGTGTCGATCACCGAGGCCGGGCCGCCGCCGACGCTCCGCGAGCTCGCCGCCCTGGCCGAGTCGTCGCTGGGCGCCCGGGAGGGCGCGCGGCTGGTGCAGGTCCTGCTGCAGTCCGCATCCGCCCTCCTGCGCGGCAGCCTGGAGGACGACCGCCTGCGCGGCGCGATCGCGCACTGGGCCGCGCACTCCCAGCAGCCGCCGTCCGACCCGGGGACCAGCGTCGGGGCCCTCGCCATGACCGGCGGTCACGGCTCCCCGGCCGCGCGCCCGGTGGGCGGCTCCCGGTCGACGGTCGACGCCCTCGTCCGTGCCCTCCGCCACCACGGCGGCGAGCTGGTCACCGGGTCCCCCGTGGAGCGCATCGAGACTGCCGCCGGCCGCGTGGCCGCCGTGCACGCGGGCGGGGTCCGGTATCGGGCGGACACGGTGGTCTCGGCGATCGACGCGCGACGCGTGTTCCTGGGGATGATGGACCCCGCCGACGTCCCGCGGACCCTGCTGGACCAGGTCGGACGCATCCACTCCGGCACCCGGAACGTGTCGGAGCTGAAGGTCGACGCGATCCTGGAGGGCGAGCCGGCGGTCCCCGGCCCGCCTGGCTTCGAGCGTGCCTTCATGCTCTCCCCGAACACACTCGGCGACATCGAGCGCGGATTCGCCTCGATCCGGCTCGGTCGGCTGCCCGACCGCCCGACGGTGATGATCGCGATGCCATCGCGGCTGGAGCCGGGCTGGGCCCCGCCGGGCGGAACCGCCGTGTGGATCTCGACGTTCGTGCCATGGCGCCCCGCCGACGGTGCCTGGACCCCCGCCACCCTGGAGGCGGCCGCCGACCACACGTGGGCGGTGGTGGAGCGCGCCCTCGGCACCACGCTGACGGCCACGACCCGGCGGCTCACCGGGCCCGACGACTGGGTGGGCATGACCGGCAACGCCAACGCCAACCCCAACCACGTGGAGATGAGCCTGGACCAGCTCCTGGGGAACCGACCCAGCCCGGGTCTCTCGGGCTACCGGACGCCGGTGCCCGGCCTCTACCTGTCCGGCGCGGGCACGCACCCGGGCGGCGGGGTCACCGGCATGCCGGGCCGGAACGCCGCGCGTGTCGTCCTGCAGGACGCCGGCGTGACGCGCCGTCCCCGCGCCGCCGCGCTGCGCGCGCGTGCGGCCCTGATGCGCGACGCCGCCCGGGCGGCCTGGGCGCTGCGGAGGGCGGCGTGAGCGACCTCATGGAGATGATCACCGCCTACCAGCGCACGGCGATCGTCGCCGCGGCGTGCGGGACCGGCGTGGCGGACGCCATCGCCGCCGCCCCCGCGACCCCGGACGCCGTGGCCGCCGCCACCGGCGCCAACGTCGCCGGGGTACGGGCGCTGCTGGGTGCGCTCGTCGGCGCCGGACTGGTTCGTCGGGAGGGTGACGGCTACGTCCTCACCGAGGACGGCGCGCCGATGGCCGCCGACCACCCCGCCTCCCTGGCCCGGGTGGTCGCCAAGGAATGGTTCTTCTACGGCGCTTGGGCGGGGTTGCCCCAGGCCGTGCGCGATGGTCACGCCCGCATCGCGCCGTGGCCGGATCGGCTGGCGGCCGAGCCCGCGGCGTCGCTGCGGTTCCTGGCCGCGCTCGACGACCTGGGCGCCATGTTCGGCGGCGGCCTGCCCGCCGCGGCGCGCGTGGGCCCCGGCCGGCTGCTGGACGTCGGCGGCGGCACCGGCGTCCATGGCGCGGCCCTGCAGCGGGCCGTCCCGGGCCTGGAGGCCACGGTGCTCGACCTGGCCGCCGTCGGGCCGCTCGCCGCCGAGATGCACCCCGAGGTCGGCTTCGTGGCGGGCGACCTGTCCGCGCCGCGGTTCGGGCGTCCGGAGGGGGAGTCCTGGGATGCGGTGCTCCTCGCCAACATCCTCCACGACCACCCCGCCGACGCCGCCGCCGCGATGGTGGCGGAGGCCGCCGCCCTGCTCGTGCCGGGCGGCACGATGGTCGTCTACGAGTGGCTGTTGGACGAGGACGGCGACGGCCCCCCGGATGTCGCGATGTTCGCGCTGATGATGATGGTCGAGAACGAGGGTGGGGCCGCCTGGACCGCCTCGCGCATCGAGGGCTGGCTGGCCGGCAGCGGTCTGGTCGAGGTCACGACGGTGCGCCCCGGCGGTCCCATCGGCGTCGTCCGCGGCGTGCTCCCCGCGCCGTGACCGAGGTCGCATTCGGGAGCGCCGTCGCCGTCGAAGTGCCGGCCGGGGCGTCGCTGGCGGTGACGGTCGCGCGCGGCCGGCAGGTCGCGGACATCGCGGTCACCGGGCTGCACCAGGGACTCACCCGGAACGCCGCCGGTTGGCGCCGGTTCGGGAGGCCGTCGCTCGCCCTGTGGCTCGTGCACGGCGACCGGTTGCTCGACGGCGACGGTCGGGCCCTGATGGAGGTCGCCGAGGCACCCGTCGGGAGCCTCGACGCCGCGTACCCCGGCTGCTGGCGCGAGATCTACCCGGACGGCCGGGACGGCTGCCGGGATCTCCTCGCGGAGGCCCTCGGCGTGCCGCGAGCAGCCCTTCCGGGGGTCCTTTCGGCGTTCGGCGCGGCGCCGCGCCTCGCGGACGGTGGAGTTCACGGCTGGGAGGGCGTCGCGGCCGCGCCGGGCACGAGGGTGGTGCTCACGGCGCGGCGTCGGTGCAGGGTGGCGGTGTCGGCCTGTCCGGACGACGGCATCCCCGGTGCCGTCCCCGGCGCCGTCTCCGTCGCGCTCGGGTGACCACGGAGGACATGAGATGCGGGCGATGATCGTGCGATTCGACTTCGGTGCCGACGGCGCCGGGGACATGGCGGAGTGGCGTCGGTACGTGACCGAGGAGTCCGTCCCGCGGTTCGAGGCGATGGCCGGCCTCCGCCACAAGTTGTTCCTCTGGGGCGACGAGCCGCCGCGGGCCGTTGCGGTCTACCTGTTCAGCGACGACGCGGCCTTTCGCGCCTACGCCGAGCCGCTCCTCGCGGACCCCGGCCGCTTCACGACCACGGGACGCTTCGGTGCTCCGGCCACCATCGAGATCCTCGACGTGGCAGGCGTCGCCGACGGCCCGGAGGCACCCGACCGCTCCTGACCCGCGCGTTCGGTCGGACCGTCCTCCTCACGGGCGCTCAAGAACGTCCGCGACCATGTCGAGAATTGAGTCGGCAACACTCAATTTGGCCGCTCGATAACTTGACATGAGGCGACGCAGATCTACGATGGACGCGTCGCAGTCAACATCGGTCCACCAGTCGCATCCCGCGGACGGACCAGGAGGCGGAAGAACGCATGGGTAAGACGATCGGCATCGACCTCGGCACGACGAACTCGTGCATGGCCGTCCTCACGGGCGGAGAGCCCGAGGTCATCCCGAACGCCGAGGGCGGTCGTACGACGCCGTCGGTCGTCGGGTTCTCCAAGACGGGCGAGCGGCTGGTTGGCACCGTGGCCAAGCGCCAGGCCGTCACCAACCCCGAGAACACGGTGTCCAGCGTCAAGCGGTTCATGGGCCGCAAGTACGCCGAGGTCGACGAGGAGATGAAGATCATCCCCTACGAGGTCGTCCGCGGCTCCAACGGCGACGTGCGCATCTCGGCCGACGGCAAGGAGTACAGCCCGCCCGAGGTCAGCGCGATGATCCTCCAGAAGCTCAGGAGCGACGCGGAGGCCTTCCTCGGCGAGCCCGTCACCGAAGCGGTCATCACCGTGCCCGCGTACTTCAACGACGCGCAGCGCCAGGCCACCAAGGACGCCGGCAAGATCGCCGGCCTCGACGTCAAGCGCATCATCAACGAGCCCACCGCCGCGGCCCTCGCCTACGGCCTCGACAAGGAGACCGACCAGACGATCCTGGTCTTCGACCTCGGCGGCGGCACCTTCGACGTGTCCGTGCTGGAGATCGGCGACGGCGTCTTCGAGGTGAAGTCCACCGCCGGCGACAACCACCTGGGCGGCGACAACTTCGACAAGGCGATCGTCGACTGGATGGTGGGCGAGTTCAAGCGCGAGCAGGGCATCGACCTGTCGGTCGACAAGATGGCCCTGCAGCGTCTGTACGAGGCCGCCGAGAAGGCGAAGATCGAGCTGTCGACCACCACGAGCAGCCAGATCAACCTGCCGTTCGTGACCGCCGACCAGACCGGCCCCAAGCACCTCGACCTGCAGCTCACCCGGGCGAAGCTCGAGGATCTCGCGCGGGCGCTGCTCGACCGGCTCGTGAACCCCACCAAGCAGGCGATCGCGGACTCCGGCGTGGGCAGCAAGATCGACCACGTGGTGCTGGTGGGCGGCATGACCCGCATGCCGGCGGTGCAGGAGCGCGTCCGGGAGATCACCGGCAAGGACCCGCACAAGGGCGTGAACCCCGACGAGGTCGTCGCCGTGGGCGCGGCCATCCAGGCCGGCGTGCTGGCCGGCGAGGTCAAGGACGTCCTGCTGCTGGACGTGACCCCGCTGTCGCTCGGCATCGAGACCAAGGGCGGCGTGTTCACGAAGCTCATCGAGCGCAACACCACGATCCCGACCCGCAAGAGCGAGGTGTTCTCCACCGCGGACGACAACCAGACCCAGGTGGAGATCCACGTCCTGCAGGGCGAGCGCGAGATGGCGGCGTACAACCGCACCCTCGGCAAGTTCAACCTGGTGGGCATCCCGCCGGCGCCCCGCGGGGTGCCGCAGATCGAGGTCACGTTCGACATCGACGCCAACGGCATCGTGAACGTGTCCGCGAAGGACCTCGCCACCCAGAACGAGCAGAAGATCGAGATCCGCGCGTCGTCCGGCCTGTCCGACGACGAGATCACCAAGATGGTGCGCGACGCCGAGTCGCACGCCGACGAGGACCGGCGCCTGCGCCGCGTCGCCGACGCCCGCAACCAGGCGGAGGCGCGCATCCACGAGGCCGAGCGCCAGCTGAAGGACAACGGCGAGAAGGTCGCCGCGGAGACGCGCCGCGACATCGAGGGCGCCGTCGCCGCCGCGAAGACCGCGGTGGAGGGCGACGACCCCGACGACATCGAGGCGAAGGCGGAGGCCCTCACGCAGGCCCTCCACAAGATGTCCGAGGAGATCTACCGCCAGGCCGCGGCCGAGCAGCCCCAGGGCAACGGCGCGGGGCCGGAGGCGGAGACCGTCGAGGACGCCGAGTACGAGATCGTTGACGAGGACGCGCCGAAGGGCGCGTGAGGAGGCAAACGGACGATGAGCACCCTGATGCGCTGGGACCCCTTCCGCGAGATGACCACGCTCCGTGACGAGATGAACCGCCTGTTCACCCGGACGATCGGCGATCAGCCGGTCGCGAAGGCCGCCGGCAACGCGACGTGGTCGCCGCCTGTGGACGTGTTCGACACGCCCGAGGCCATCGTGCTGAAGGCCGAGCTGCCGGGGCTGACGGTGGAGGACGTCGTCGTCGAGCTCGACGACAACGTGCTCACCATCAGCGGGGAGCGCCGGTTCGAGGAGAAGGTGGAGAACGGCAGGGCCCACCGGCTGGAGCGCGCGTACGGCGCGTTCTCCCGCACCATGACCCTCCCGCATGGCGTGAAGGCCGAGGACATCTCCGCGACGTTCACGGACGGCGTGCTGGAGGTGCGCGTGCCGAAGGCCGACGAGGTCAAGCCGCGCAGGATCGCCGTCTCGGCTGCGACGGCCTGACCGGTGGCCGCGGACGACACCCATCGGTCGGCGGGCCCCTCGGTGGACGGGGCGGGCACCCAGCCCGCCCCCGAGCCCGGGACGGACGCCGCACAGGCGAACGGCGGTGACGTGGAGGTCGCCGCCGAGCCGCTGCCCTCGCACGAGGAGCACCTCCAGGTGCTGCGCGAGCGGGACGGGTACCTCGACGCCCTGCAGCGGATGAAGGCCGACTTCGACAACTTCCGGAAGCGCATGGAACGGGAGCGCGTGCACCAGCGCGCGTCCGCCGCCCGCGAGGTGGTGGTCACGGTCCTGCCGGTGCTCGACAACCTCGAGCGGGCGGTGGGGGCGATCTCCCAGGAGGACGCGGCGCTGTCGGAGGGGGTCGAGATGGTCCGCGGCCAGCTGGCCGCGGTCCTCGGCGGGCACGGGCTCGCGGAGATCGAGTCCATGGGCGCCCCGTTCGACCCGGCGGTGCACGAGGCGATCGCCGCCGTGCCGTCGGACCGCCCCGAGGGCACGGTCATCGAGGTGGTGCAGAAGGGCTACCGGGCCGGTGACGACCTGGTCAGGGCGGCGAAGGTCGTCGTGGCCGCGGCGCCCCCGGTGGATCAGCGGGCCGGCTAGCGCCGGCACTCTCACGAGGTTCAATTGACCGACCTGTACGCCGCGCTCGGGGTCCGCGAGGACGCCGGCGCCGACGACATCAAGAAGGCCTACCGGAAGCTCGCCCGGCAGTACCACCCGGACACCAACCCGGGTGACGCCAAGGCGGAGGAGCGCTTCAAGGAGATCTCCCACGCCTACGACGTGCTGTCCGACGACGGCAAGCGCCGCCAGTACGACGCCCAGCGCCGTTTCGGCGGGGCCGGCGGCGGGTTCGGCGGCAATGGCGGCGGCTCGGGGTCCGGCGGCGGGTTCGGGGACTTCGCGGACATCTTCAGCTCGATCTTCCAGCGTGGCGGCGGCGGGGGCCGTGGCGCGGGCGACCCCCGCTCCCAGGCCCGCCGCGGCGGCGACCTGGAGGTCGAGGTCACCCTGAGCTTCGAGCAGGCGATGCGCGGTGCGCAGGTCCCCGTGACGGTGGACACGCGCGACACGTGCGCCACCTGCGGCGGCACCGGGGCGAAGGCGGGCAGCAGTCCGCGGCTGTGCCCGGAGTGCCGCGGCCGCGGCGTGGTGGGGAAGGACCTCGGCGGGTTCTCGCTGGGTCAGCCCTGCCCGCGGTGCCAGGGCAACGGCACCGTCATCGACGACCCGTGCCCCACGTGCAAGGGCGCGGGGAGCATCGCGGCCCGCCGGAAGTACACGGTGAAGATCCCGGCCGGCGTGAAGGACGGCACGAAGATCCGCATGGCCGGCAAGGGCCAGGCCGGGGTGCGCGGCGCCAAGCCGGGCGACCTGTTCGTGGTCACGCGCGTCGCCGCGAGCCGCGTGTTCGCGCGGCAGAACGACGACCTGGTCGTGGAGGTGCCCGTCACGTTCGCCGAGGCGGCCCTGGGCGCCCAGGTGGAGATCCCGACGGTGGAGGGACGGGTGAAGATCACCGTCCCCGCCGGGTCGCAGGACGGCCGCACCCTGCGGGTGCCCGGTCAGGGCGCCCCCAAGCTCAAGGGCGGCGGCAAGGGCGACCTCATCGCCAAGATCCGGGTGCAGGTGCCCGACCGCCTCACCGACGCCGAACGCGAGGTCCTGGAGCGGTTCGCGAAGCTCAGCCGCGCCAACCCGCGGGAGAAGCTCTTCAGTTGACCACCTCCGCCAGGACATACCTCATCGGCATCGCCGCGGAGCTGGCGGGGATGCACCCCCAGACGCTGCGCGTCTACGAGCGCCGCGGGCTCATCACCCCCGTGCGCACCGCGGGACGCACGCGCAGGTACACCGATGCGGACGTGGCGCTGCTGCGACGCATCCAGGAGTTGTCGGAGGCCGGGCTCAACCTCGCCGGCATCGAGCGGGTGCTCGATCTGGAGGCGCGGTGCGAGCGCGCGGAGCGCAGGGCCCGGGCCCTCCAGCAGGAGCTGGCGCGTGAGCGGGAGTCGCGCCGGGACGAGATCCAGGAGATGCGGCGATCCACCCGGGCGGAGCTCGTGCGGGTGGTGAGCACCGGGACGGCGCTCGTGCCGGTGGTGCGGCCGGTCATCAGAACGAGGTAGGTGGGGGACACCATGGCAGTCGACAAGCCGACCGAGCGTGCGCAGGAGGCCCTGGCGGGGGCCGTCCGCGCCGCGCAGGACCGCAACCACCAGCTGGTGGAGCCCGAGCACCTGCTGCTCGCGCTCCTCGCCCAGCGCGAGGGCATCGTCGAGCCGCTCATCGAGAAGGCCGGGGCGAACATCGACGCGATCCGCGCCGCCGCGGAGCGGCAGGTCGCCAAGCGCCCCGAGGTGCGCGGCGCCGAGGGCAACGAGCAGCTGTCGCCGGCGTTCCGGCGGGTGCTGCGCCGCGCCGGCGACGAGGCCGAGCGCATGGGCGACGAGTTCCTGTCCACCGAGCACCTGGTGATCGCCCTGCTGGGCGAGCCGTCCCCGGGGCGCGACGCGATGATCGAGGGCGGCCTGAACCAGGAGCGGCTGCTCGCCGCCCTGCAGCAGGTGCGCGGCTCCGCGCGGGTCACCGACCCGAACCCGGAGGGCAAGTACCAGGCACTGGAGCAGTACGGCCGGGACCTCACCGACGCCGCGCGCGCCGGGAAGCTCGACCCGGTGATCGGCCGGGACGAGGAGGTGCGCCGCGTCATCCAGGTGCTGTCGCGCCGCACGAAGAACAACCCGGTGCTCATCGGCGAGCCCGGCGTCGGCAAGACCGCGATCGCGGAGGGCCTGGCCCAGCGCATCGTGGCCGGCGACATCCCGGAGTCCCTGCGTGACAAGCGCGTGGTGGCGCTGGACATCGGCGCGCTCATCGCGGGCGCCAAGTACCGCGGCGAGTTCGAGGACCGCCTGAAGGCCGTCCTCGGCGAGGTGTCCGAGGCCGAGGGCGACGTGATCCTGTTCATCGACGAGCTGCACACCATCGTGGGCGCGGGGGCGGCGGAGGGCGCGGTGGACGCCGCGAACCTGCTCAAGCCCATGCTCGCCCGCGGGGAGCTGCGGGCCGTGGGCGCCACCACCCTCGACGAGTACCGCCAACACATCGAGAAGGACGCCGCCCTGGAGCGCCGGTTCCAGCCGGTGCTGGTGGGCGAGCCGTCGGTGGAGGCCACCATCGGGATCCTGCGCGGCCTGAAGGAGCGGTACGAGGTGCACCACGGGGTGCGCATCCAGGACGCCGCCCTGGTGGCGGCCGCCCGGCTGTCGGACCGCTACATCACCGGCCGGTTCCTGCCCGACAAGGCCATCGACCTCATGGACGAGGCCGCGTCGCGGCTGCGCATCGAGATCGACTCGGTGCCCAGCGAGCTCGACGCCGTGCAGCGGCGCATCATCCAGCTGGAGATCGAGGAGCAGGCGCTCGCCAAGGAGAGCGACCCGGGTTCGGCGGCCCGCAGGGAGGCGATCGCCACCGAGCTGGCGGACCTGCGGGAGGACGCCGACGCGATGCGCGCCCACTGGGAGCAGGAGAAGGGCGGCATCACCCGCATCCGGGATCTGAAGGAGGAGATCGAGCAGGCCCGCATGGAGCTGGAGCGGGCCGAGCGCTCCGCCGACCTGGAGGGCGCCGCGCGCCTGAAGTTCGGGACGCTGCCGGAGCTGGAGCGTGCGCTGGAGCAGGCGAACGACGACCTCATCCGCCAGCAGGAGAGCCGCCGCATGCTGAAGGAGGAGGTCGACGAGGAGGACGTCGCCGAGGTGGTGTCCGCCTGGACCGGCGTCCCCGTGAGCCGGCTCATGGAGGGCGAGGTGGAGAAGCTCGTCCACATGGAGGAGCGCCTGCACGACCGGGTCATCGGCCAGGACGAGGCCGTGGAGGCCGTCGCGAACGCCCTGCGGCGCGCCCGTGCGGGCCTGTCGGACCCGCACCGGCCCATCGGCTCGTTCATCTTCCTGGGCCCCACGGGCGTGGGGAAGACCGAGCTCGCGAAGGCCCTGGCGGAGTTCATGTTCGACGACGAGCGGGCCATGGTGCGCATCGACATGTCCGAGTACATGGAGAAGCACGCCGTGTCGCGGCTCATCGGCGCGCCGCCCGGCTACATCGGGTTCGAGGAGGGCGGCCAGCTCACGGAGGCCGTGCGGCGCCGTCCGTACGCCGTGCTGCTGCTCGACGAGATCGAGAAGGCCCACCCGGACGTCTTCAACGTGCTGCTCCAGCTGCTCGACGATGGCCGGCTCACCGACGGGCAGGGCCGCGTGGTGGACTTCAAGAACACCGTCGTGATCATGACCAGCAACACCGGCAGCCAGTTCCTGGCCGACGGCATCGACCCGTCCCTGGCGAAGGACCGGGTCCTGGGGGCGCTGCGGGAGTCGTTCCGCCCGGAGTTCCTGAACCGCATCGACGAGATCGTGGTGTTCGAGCGCCTCGGCCGGCCGCAGCTGGACCGCATCGTGGACCTGCAGCTGGAGGACGTGGTGGCCCGGGTCGCGGCCCGCGGCGTGACGCTCACCCTCACCCCGGCGGCGCGCGAGCGCCTCGCCGAGGAGGGCTACGACCCGGCGTACGGCGCCCGCCCGCTGAAGCGCGTCATCCAGAAGCGCGTGCAGGACCCGCTGGCCTTGCGGCTGCTGGAGGGCGCCTTCGGGGAGGGCGACCACGTGGAGGCCGACCTCGAGGGCGACGCCATCGCGTTCCGGGTGCTGGCGCCGGCGGCCGCCTGACCTGAGCGGGTGCGGGGCCGGACCGGCCCCGCACCCGCGGCGCGCCACGGCGGGCCCTCCTGAGTCCCGCCCGCCGGCGGGACGGCACCGCTGCGCGATCCTCTCCGGCGCCTCACGTTTCAGCGTGGTCGGCGAAGGCTGACGGAGGGTCCCGCCGTCGATCGTCCCGGCCCTGAGAAGCCGCAGGGATGACCGGGGTTCCCGGCGCCCACCGGCCCCCGGCCGCCACCCGGACGTCCCCCGTCCACGTCACATACCCGACGGCATCACTCCGCGCGGACCAACCACGCTGCGATGCGTCACTCCCCGCAGCGCAGGTCCACCTCGGCGCCCGCCGCGGTGAACGTCTCGCCGCCGCGGCGGGGCCCGGCGACGGCGCCCGGGCGCACCGGGCCCAGGTCGGCGATACGCATCCTCGCGCGGCACACCGGCTGCACCACCTCGGCGAACGCGGCCTCGGCGGCACGCCGGGCGGCGTCCAGGTCCTCGGCCAGCACGATGACCTCCTCGTGCTGGAACGGCCCGTCCCACCCGGAGGAGGCGGCCCACACCCGCAGATCCGTCACGTCGTCCACGCCGCGAACCGTAGCGTGCCGGGGCCTCACGCCGCCCAGTCGTGGCCGTCGCCGTCCGGCGGGTCCGGCTCGCGGGCGGGGCGTCCGGCGGCCATCCGCTCCAGGGTCCGGTGCCACAGCTCGTCGTCGTCGCGGTGCGGCGGCTCCAGCACCGAGAGGTTGAGCACGCTCGCCGGGTCGCCGGGGCCCACCGCGAGGCGCTGGCGGCGCGGCAGCCCCGTCACGGCGTCGCGTCGGGTGCGTTCCAGCACGGTCCATCCCGCCGGGCCGTCGCACGGCAGCGCGCCGTCCGCCGTCCACCGGGCGGCCTCCGTGGCGCCGTCGGCGGCCGGCACGCTGCGGACGCGGACGATGCGTCCCTCCGCCGGTGTGTGCGGCGGGTCCGGCTCGTGGTGGTCGCCGTCCCAGTGCACGCGCTCGACGCGGGGGACGGGCGTGCGTCCCTCGCGGGTGGGGAAACGGGTGAACGGCAGGTTCTGGTCGGACATGGCACCCTCGGTATCGGCGCCGGGAGGGCCTGCGATCACCTCCGCGGACGCGGCGCGGTCCTGCGTGGCACCCGCGGCGCCCCCGTGGATGTCACGACGAGCTGGATGAGGCCCGCCGCGAGCGCCCCGATCGCCGCGAGGAGCGCCAGGTACAGCCCGAGTTCCCGCGACAGGACGGCCGACGGCTCCGGCAACCGGATGGCGCGGAACCCGATCGCCGCGGCGGCGACCCCCGCGCCGGCGACCGACACGATGGACAGCAGTGAGATGCCGCCCGCGTCCAGGGCCAGCAGGTCCCGGGCGTCCAGGGCGACCGCGAGGGAGCACAGGGCGCACAGCACCGCGCCGGCCACCGCGATCCGGGCCGCGGTGGTCGCATCCCAGCCCGACACCGCGTCGGGGGACAGCGGTTCGGCGAGCACCGGCTCGTACCACGGCAGGAACACCGTCACGCACACCGCGACCGCGCCGGCGAGCGCGGCCAGCGACGGCATCAAGGGGCGCCCCGCCGGTGCCGGCCCCCGGGCGCTCACTCGATCACCCCCGTCGCGGCGAGCACCGCGAACAGCGTGATCCACGCCACCAGGGCGGACACCGCGCACCACATGCCCGCGACGGCCTTCCCGCGGCCGCCGAGCCGCCCGCCGGATGCGGCGATGTCCTGCAGAGCGAGCGACCCCAGCACGTTCGCCGCGACGGCGCACAGCAGGGTGACGCCGGTGAACCCGCTCGCCAGGCCCACGATGCCCAGCACCATCGCCGCCGTCGCGCGGCCCGATGCCGGTGGCGGCGCCGTCACCGGGACGCCGGAGAACGGGGCGGGGACGGGCGGCGGCAGCGGTGGCGGCAGGGTGCTCATCGGCCCCGGATCGTAGTCGGCTCGCCGCGGCGCGTCCCGCCGCCGTCGGTGCGCGGCGCGGTGGTAGGCTCGCGGCGTCCGAGGGACGAACCGCACGGCACCGCATGAGGAGGACCCGTTGCCGACCTACATCCTGCTCAGCACGCTCAGCCCTCACGGCGTCGGGACGCTGAAGGCGAACCCCATGCGCCTGAAGGAGGTCAACGACGAGATCGAGCAGATGGGCGCGCGCGTCGTCGAGCAGTGGGCCGTCCTCGGCCCGTACGACTTCGTGAACATCGTGGAGGCGCCCGACGAGAAGGTCATCGCCCGCGTGTCCATGGAGCTCGCCGCGCGCGGCACCGCGCACTTCCAGACGCTCACGGCCATCCCGGTCGACGAGTTCCTGTCGCTCCTCAAGTGATCCGATGACCACCGGCCCGGGACGCCAGCTGCGGGGCCTGCTGCTGCTGGTCGGCGGCATCGCCGGGCTGGCCGCGTCCCCCGCGGCCGGGCGCCTGCGCCGCGTCGCCGCGACGCGCCTGGGCCGCGTCCCCCACGTCGGCGACCCCGTCACCCCGTTCCGGCAGGCCCCCTGCTACGACCGGGACCCCGACGGCAGCGCGTCCTCCACCCGCAGCGCCGAAGCCGTCCAGTAGGGGCGCCCCATCGCCCTGCCCGGGGTGTCGCCCGCGGTGGCGGGGCGACCCTATGCTCGGCGCATGGCGGTCCTGGCCACCAAGCTCCATGTGCCGAAGCCGCGGCCCGGCCTCGTGGCGCGGCCCCGGCTCCGGGATCGCCTGGACGCCCCGGACGTCGAGGCGGCCCGCCTCATCCTGGTGTCCGCGCCCGCCGGATCCGGGAAGACCACGCTCCTCAGCCAGTGGTTCGCCTCGCGCGACGCGACACCGCGCGGCAGCGTCGCGTGGGTGTCGGTGGACGGCGACGACAACGACGTCCGGCGCTTCCTCGCCCACGTCATCGCCGCGCTGCGGACGACCGGCGCCGACGTGGGCGGGGACGCCCGGGCGGCGATGGAGGCCGGCGGGGCGGCTCCCGTCCCGTTCCTGCTCACGAGCCTGGTGAACGACCTCGACACGGTGGCCGACCCGCTCGTCCTGGTCCTCGACGACTACCACGAGATCACCGCCCCCGAGGTGCACGAGTCCCTCCGGTTCCTGCTCGAGCACCTGCCGGGCCGGATGCGCATCGCCATGACGACCCGGTCGGACCCGCCGCTGCCGCTGGCGCGCATGCGCAGCACCGGGGCCATGGTGGAGCTGCGGGCCGCGGATCTGCGGTTCACCCCCGACGAGGCCGAGTCGCTGCTCAACGGGGTGATGGGGCTCGGCGTGTCCCGCGAGCACGTCGACGCGCTCGGCGGCCGGACCGAGGGCTGGGCGGCGGGCCTGCAGCTGGCGGCCCTGTCCATCCGTGGCCGCGCCGACGTGGGGCGCTTCGTCGACGAGTTCGCGGGGAGCCACCGGTTCGTCCTGGACTACCTCATCGAGGAGGTCCTGGACCGTCAGCCCGCGGACGTGCGGGAGTTCCTGCTGCGGACCTCCGTGCTCGGGGCGATGAACGCGTCGCTGTGCGAGGCGGTGACCGGCCGGGACGACGCGCGGGAGGTGCTGCGCGCGCTCGAACGGGACAACGTCTTCGTGGTGGCGCTCGACGACCGGCGCGAGTGGTGGCGCTACCACCACCTGTTCGCGGACACGCTCCGGTCACGGCTCCGCGACGCGGATCCCGGCGGAACGGCCGACCTCCATCGTGCGGCCGCCCGCTGGCACGCCGTGCGCGGCGCGCTGCCGGAGGCCATCGCCCACAGCGCGGCCGCCGGCGACGGGGAGCGCACCGCGGACCTCGTCGAGCTCGCGCTCCCCGGGCTCAGGGCCCACCGCCGTGACGACGACATCCGCCGGCATGTGCGGGCCCTCCCGGACGAGCTCGTGCGGGCGAGACCCCTCCTGGCGGTGTTCATGGCGTGGTCCCGGCTCGCCGAGGGCGACCTCGACGGCGTGGAGGCGTGGCTCGCGGAGACCGAGCGGAGGCTGGCGCACCCCGAGGACGTCGACGCCGACCTGCGCACCCCGCTGGAGGCGGAGTGCGCGGCCCGTGACCGTGAGATCCGCCAGGTGCCCGCGATGGTCGCCGTCTACCGCGCGTGCGTCGCCCAGGCCCGCGGGGACGTCCCGGGCACCGTCGCCCACGCGAGGCGCGCCCTCGGGCTGGCCGGGCCGGACGACCACTTCCCCCGCGGGGCCGCGGCGGGGTTCCTGGGCCTGGCGGCGTGGGCCTCGGGGGACCTGCCGTCGGCGGTGGACGTGTTCGGCGAGGCGGTGGCGAGCCTGCGGGCGGCCGGCGGCATCGCCGACGCCCTCGGCGCGACCGTCGTGCTGGCCGACATGTGGTCCGGCCTCGGACGCCCCGACGAGTCCCGCCGGATCCTCGAGCGCGCTCTCCACGAGGCCGAGGGCCACCCCGTGCCGCTCTCGACCACCGGCGACCTCCACGTCGCGCTGGCCGACGTCCTGCGGGAGCACGGCGAGCTCACGGCCGCCGTTGCGCACATGGACGCCGCGCGCGACCTGGGCGACGCGGCGTCGCTGCCCGAGAACCGGCACCGCCTGCACCTCGCCGACGCCGGCATCCTGAGGGCACGCGGCGACCTCGGCGGGGCCCTCGCGGCGGTGGACCGGGCGGAGGCCGCGTACCAGCCGGGGTTCTTCCCCGACCGCAGGCCGGTCCCCGCCGTCCGGGCACGCCTCCGCATCGCCGCGGGCGACCTGGCGGCCGCCGAGGCCTGGGCGCGCACCGCGGACATCGAGGTCACCGACCCGCCCGCCCACCCCGCGGAGTTCGCGCAGCTCACGCTCGCCCGGGTGCGTCTGGCGGCGTATCGCGCCGGCGCCGGTTCCGCCCTGAACGGGGTGGCGGACATGCTCGACGGCATCGCCGCGGCCGCGGGCGCCGCCGGGCGCACCGGCAGCGTCATCGAGGCGCGTCTGCTGCGCGCGCTGGTGCTGGCCGCCGCCGGTGACGACCGTGCCGCGCGGGAGACACTCGCCGGCGCCCTCACCGCCGCCGTCCCGGCCGGCCACCGCAGGCTTTTCCTCGACGAGGGCGCGCCGATGGAGGAGCTCCTGCGCAGGCTGGTGTCCGCGCATCACGACGAGGCGGCGGTGGCCCGCGCGCGGAGGCTCCTCGCGGCGGAGACGCCGGGCGACGCCTCCAGCAGCACCTCCGGCGAGGGACTGAGCGAGCGGGAGCTCGAGGTGCTGCGCGCCCTCGCCACGGACCTCACCGGGCCGCAGATCGCGGGCCGGCTGTACGTG
This sequence comes from Thermoleophilia bacterium, assembly GCA_020848615.1. GTDB lineage: Bacteria > Actinomycetota > Thermoleophilia > Miltoncostaeales > Miltoncostaeaceae. The sequence goes on along the minus strand of JADLHW010000001.1, from coordinate 17,805 downwards.
TCGGTGAACACGCTGCGCACCCACAGCAGGCACATCTTCGCCAAGCTCGGGGTGAACACGCGGCGGGCGGCGGTGCGCAGGGCGGCGGAGCGCGGCCTGCTGTGACGCCGGATCACCACCCGGGTCACATCATGTGGTGACGCGAGCTCACCACCCGGCGACCTACGTTCTGGACATGACCGGACGCCACCCGGGCGCCCGCACCGGACAGGAAGCCCACATGAACATCACCGCGAACCGTCTCCTCGCAGCGGCCGGGCTCTGCGCCGCCGCCGCCGGCGCCATCTTCATCGGCGTGCAGATCGGCCATCCCCCGGCCGACGTCGCGCACCTGGTCACCACCGAGATGACCGTGCGCGAGTCCGCGAAGGGTGCGATGGCCGCCCTGGCCCTGGCCGGGATCACCGGCATGTTCCTGCGGCAGCATCGCCGCGCGGGCATCCTCGGCCTGGCCGGGTACCTGCTCCTGTCCGTCGGCTACCTGGCGATGTTCGCCGTCCAGTGCATCGTCGGATACGTCCTGCCGGCCGTCGCCCGCACCGATCCGCGCTACGTCCAGGACGTGCTCGACGCCGCCGTCGGCGAGACCCCCAGCGGTGACATCGGGCACATGCACGAGCTCCTGCTGGTGTCCGGCATCGGCTACGCCCTGGGCGGCCTGCTGTTCGGCATCGCCCTCGCGCGCACCGGGGTGCTCCCCCGCTGGGCCGCCGCGCTGTTCGCCTACGGCACCGTCTCGGTGCTCGCGCTCTCCGCACTGCCCGAGTCGTTCAACCAGCCGTTCGCCATCCCCACGGGCGTCGCGCTCATCGCACTGGGCGTCGCGCTGTGGCGTGACCAGCGCCGGCCGGCCGCGGCGGTCCCCGCGGCGCCGGCCGAGCCGGCCCTGGCCCGCTGACCATCGGCACCCGGTGTGCCCGGCCGTCCCCGGCCGGGCACACCGGGTCGACCGGACACACCGGAGCACGGCGATGACCGACCCGGACGTGGTGTACGCGATCCGGGTGCGGGGGCACCTCGACGCCCACCGGGGCGCCTGGCTGGGCGATCTCGTCGTCACCCACAACGGCGACGGGACATCGACCCTGGTGGGCCCCATCGCCGACCAGGCCGAGCTCCACGGCCTCCTCGCCCGGCTGCGGGACCTCGGCATCCCCCTCATCGCGTGCGCTCCCGCCCGGGGGAACTGACGGCCCGGGCACCGGGCGGGAGCGCACGCCGAGCCCGCTGCAAGAATCATCCGAGCCGTCCGTCGGCCGATAGGTGACGGATGAGCGTGTGGGCGCGTCCCCGTCCAGCCCCCCAAGGAGAGACGACCGTGGACCTTTCGAGCATCACGCCGCAGCAGAAGATGCTGGGCGCCGCAGGAGCGAGCGTGCTGTTCGCCATCGCCATGCTGTTCTTCACGTGGGCGGGCGTCGGTCCCATCACGTTCACCGGCATGGACCTGCTGCCGTCGGCGTGGATCTTCCTGATCCTCACGCTGGTGGCCGTGGCCGCGTTCGCGGCGGCCGCGTTCGACTACGAGCTCCCCATTCCGTTCAACCCGCTGGCGCTCGGCACCTACTGCATCTCGGTGCCGTTCATCATCACGCTCGCGCTCATGCTGGACGGCGGATCGGGCCGCAAGTGGGGCCTGTACCTGGCCGTCATCTTCGGCCTCGTGGCGACCGCCCTCGGCACCTGGCTCTGGCGGACCGAGGAGGCGTAGGCTCGGGGAGCCTCACCCAACCGAGCCGAAGGGAGCGCGCCATGGGACTCATGGACAAGGCCAGGGAGGCCGCGAAGGCCGCGGCCGAGGCCGCCCAGAAGGGCTTGGACGAGGCGAAGGACGCCGGCCAGTCCTTCCAGCTGAAGCGCAAGCTCTCCGGGCTTGCCGAGGAGCTCGGGGAGACCGTCTACCGCCAGCGTGAGGGGGAGGCCGGCCTGGAGTCCGACGTCGACCGGCTGGTCGAGGAGATGCGCGCGGTGAAGGCGGAGATCGCGGCCCTGGCCGAGGAGTAGCCGCTCAGCCGCCGCTCGCGCCCGGGCGCTTCGCCTTCTTGGGCGGGCGCACCGGCGCGAGCGTGACGTCCGTCGCGAGACCCGGCCGCCCGAAGGTCGTGCGGGCCTCCACCTCGATGCGGTGCTCGCCCACCGCGAGCTTGCGTGACACGCGGCGGTCCCACACCACCAGGGCGGTTCCCTTGCGGTAGGTCCGGGCGGCGCGCAGGGTGCGCCGCAGCCGGCCGTTGGCGTCCAGCACGCGCACCGTGACCTTCGCGGGGCGCAGCAGCCGGAACGCGATGCGCACCGCGGGCCGCACCTTCCTGCCCGTGCGCTCCCGCACCGGGCGCACCCGCAGGTCCGCGAGCGTGCGGTCCACCAGGAACCCGCGGGTCGCGGTCGTGGCGGGAAGCCCGTCCGGGGTGAGCGTGGCGGTGAGATCCCACGGGCCGTCGGCGAGCGGCAGCCCGGCGGCGTCCACCGGCAGGACCACGGGCCCGGCGTCGACGGCCTGCGAGAGCAGCTCCCGGCGGTTCCCGCCGCCGCGTCGCTCCAGGGCCACCACCAGGCGGCCCGCACGGGGGGCGGTCACGCGGGCGGCACCGGCGTCGTCGATCCCGTCGCCGTTCGGGGAGATGCGGCCCAGCATCGGGGCGACCCGCACGCCCTCGTACCGCATCATCCACGAGGTCGTGAGGCTGCGGGGGGACGACCAGCGGACGGCGGGTGCGCCGTCCACCACCAGTTGGGCGCTGCCGCCGGCGTCCATGGCGACCGCCAGGCGGGCGCCCAGACGGGCCATCAGCTTGGCCTGCTCGGCGACGGTGATGCCGCGGCTGCCCTGCTGCGGGCCCTCCGCCGCGACCAGCAGGTACGCGCCGTCCGCGGTCTGGCCGATCGCGGTGCGGGCGGTCCGCTGGTTCAGCTGGGAGCCGGCGAAGCCCTCCCCCGCGGAGGGCACGGCGGCGCCGGCGTCCACCAGCAGCGGCCCGCCGCCCAGGGCGAGCGCCGACGCCGGGAAGCCGGCGATGCCCGGGTCGATCCGCACGCGGGCGCCCGCCACCAGGTCCTTGCCCACCACGCCGGCGTTGCCGCCGGTGCCGCTCACCACCACGGTCCCGCGGGCGAGGGCCGTGCCGCCCGAGGTGCGCACCTTGGTGACGGTGCCCGCCACCGAGGTGTTCGGCACCAGCTGGGCGCCGCCGTCGAGCGTGACCACGGCCTCGGTGCGCTTCGTGCCCGCCGGCGTCACCGACCCGTAGGCGGGCGTGAACAGCACGGTCTCGCTGGCGCGCTCCGCCGGGCGGTTGATGCCCGGGAAGGACCGCAGCACGCCCAGCGCGTTGCCCGCCGCGTCGATGGTCTGCCACCGCCCGGTGAGCGTGAGCCGCGCCGCCGACAGGGCCCCGTCGGGACCCAGCAGCAACGCCGACCGGGTGGGCTCCGGCTCACTCGCCAGCCCGTCCGCGGCGGTCACGGTGATGCCGCTGGGGTAGGAGGCCGAGTTGTTGAAGAAATCGCCGTTCACCGCCACCACGCCGCCGGTGGGAGACCTGGCCGCCAGGGCGTCGGAGAGGCTCCCGCGGCGGCCCGTGCCGCCGCCGGTGAGGATGGGGGACAGGCTCACCAGGCCGCTCGGCTGGGCCTTCACCACGTGGATGACCTGGGGGCCCGGGTCGACGATGCGCTGGTACCCGATGCCGGGGGCCACCTGCTCCACCGCCGGGGCCGCCGGCAGCAGGGGCTCCACCGGTGACGGCGCGGCGACCGCGTGGACCGGGACGGCCAGGGCGGCGGCCGCGATGGGGGCGAGGTGGGCTCGGCGCATTCTGGGAGGGAAGATCAGCAGGCGCGTCGCACGCACCCGGTGAAGCAGGTGTCAGGACATCGTGAGGATGCCCCTGGGGCCGTCACGGGCTTCATACTCCGGGCATGGTCGGCTTCCTCCTGCTGCTGCTCGCGGCGACGGCGATCCTGGCGATTGCACTCGCGGTCGCGCTGGTGCACACCCGGCCCGCGTCGGCGCCGGCGCCGCCCGCGGTGCCGGAGGCCCTGGACCAAGGGCCCGCGGACCCGGCGTTCGAGCGTTTCCCCCTCACCGCGCTGCGGGCGGACGCCCAGACCCGGCTCATCGCCGCGAACGCCCGCGCCAGGGCGCAGTTCCCGTCCCTCGCGCCGGGACGGCTGCTGCTGGAGTGCTTCGGCGAGCACCGCCTGGCCGAGCTCGCCGCCCACTGCCTGGAGACCGGGCGGGCGGTGGAGGGGGAGGTGCGGCTGTTCACCGACGACCGCCGGACCTACCGGGTGGTCGCGGAGCCCGTCCCGGGCCGCGGCGGCCGGGAGTGCCTGCTGTTCCTCACGGACCTCACCGAGGCCATCGCCTACCAGGAGCTGCGGTCCCAGTTCGTCGCGAACGTGTCCCACGAGCTGCGCACCCCGCTCACCGGCCTGCGCGGCATGCTGGAGGCCCTCGCCGACGAGGAGATCCCGCTGGAGCTGCGCGCGCGCTTCACGAACCGCGCGATTGCCGAGACCGGGCGCCTGGAGGCGCTCATCGCCGACATCCTGTTCCTGTCGGAGCTCGAGGCCTCACCGGGCGACGCGTCGGAGCGCGCCGACCTGTGCGAGGCCGTCCGCGCGTCCGCGGAGGCCCTCGGGCCCCTGGCCGAGGCGGAGGGCGCGACCGTGGAGGTACGGGCGCTCGGCCGGCTCCCCGTGCCGCTCACCGAGCGCATGGCCCGCACCGTCGTGCAGAACCTCCTGGAGAACGCCGTGAAGTACGGCGGTCCCGGCGCCCGGGTGTCGGTGGAGGCCCGGCCCGACGCGTCCGGGGCGAGCGCCGTGCTGATCGTCGCCGACCGCGGCGCGGGGATCGCCGAGCGGCACCTGCCGCACATCTTCGAGCGCTTCTACCGGGCCGACGCGTCCCGCTCCAAGGGCCTGGGCGGCACGGGCCTGGGGCTGTCCCTGGTGAAGCACATCGCCGAGCGCGCCGGGGGCCGCGCGCAGGCGCGCTCACGGGAGGGGTTCGGCACCACGATGACCGTCACCATCCCCATGGCCCAGGTCGTCCCGGGGCCCCGTCCGGGGCTGGGGCCGGTGGACGGGACCCGGGCCGCGCCCGCCGCCCTCCCGACCGGTTAGACTGCCGACCGCCCGTCCCACGAGCGACGGGATTCCCCATCCACCGGCCGCCGCCCGTCCCCAGGGCGCCGCCGCCGACGCATGGAGATCGCAGCTGAGCGTTCCGCTGATGGACATCGGGGCCCAGTACGGGCCGCTTCGCGCTGAGATCGATCGCGCGATCGCAAGCGTGCTCGACTCGGGCCGCTTCATCCTCGGGCCCGAGGTGAGCGCCCTGGAGGCCGAGGTGTCGGCCCGCATGGAGGGGCGCCCCAGCGTGGGCGTCGCCAACGGCACCGACGCGCTGGTCATCGCGCTCAACGCCCTGGACGTGGGCCCCGGCGACGAGGTCATCACCACGCCCTACACGTTCTTCGCCACCGCCGAGGCCATCGCCCGGCTGGGCGCGACCCCCGTCTTCGTGGACATCCGCGAGGACGACATGTGCATCGACCCGGACCTCATCGCCGCGCGCATCACGCCGCGCACCAGGGCGATCCTGCCCGTGCACATCTTCGGCCACCCCGCCGACATGGCGCCCATCCGCGCCGTCGCGGAGGCCCACGGGCTGCCGGTGGTCGAGGACTCCGCCCAGGCGTTCGGGGCCACCGCCGACGAGCGCCCGGTGGGCGCCCTGGGCGACCTGGCGACCTTCAGCTTCTTCCCCACGAAGAACCTGCCGGGCATCGGCGACGGCGGGATGGTGGTGTGCCGCACCGAGGAGCTGGCCGATCGCGTCCGACGCCTGCGCTTCCATGGGAGCCGTGACAAGGTCGTGTTCGAGGAGGTCGGCTACAACTCGCGCCTGGACGAGCTGCAGGCCGCCGTCATCCGGATCTTCCTCCGCCACGTCGACGGGTGGAACGACGGCCGCCGCGCCGCCGCCGCCGCGTACGCGGCCGCCGGGCTCGGTGAGGTCATGACCCTGCCGGCCGAGCGCGACGGGGCGCGCCACATCCACCACCTGTACATGGCGCGCCACGCCGACCGGGCATCGGTGATGTCGGCGCTGAAGGAGCGCGGGATCGCGTCCGCCGTGTACTACGGAATACCCATGCACCTGCAGCCGGTCTTCGCGCACCTCGGGTACCGGGCGGGCGACATGCCCGTCGCCGAGGCCTGCGCCGACACGGCGGTGGCCCTGCCGATGCACCCGCACCTCACCCGGGAGCAGGTCGCATCCGTGGTGGACGCGGTGCGCAGCGCCGACCGGGTGGCCGCCGGGTGAGCGTGAGCCACATGCGCATCGACGCCGAGCGCGCGGGGGGACCCGCGGGCCGGCCGCTGTCGATCTGGGTGGACCTCACCAACTCGCCGCACGTCGTGATCTTCGCGCCGCTCATCGCCCGGCTGCGGGCCCGTGGCCACGAGGTCACCGTCACCGCGCGGGACTTCGCGCAGACCCTGGGGCTGCTGGAGCGATACGGCATCGTGCACCGCGTGTTCGGCGCCCACGGCGGCGCCGGCCGCGCCGGCAAGGCCCGGGCGATGGCGTCGCGGAGCGCCGCGCTGGTGCGGTTCGCCCGGTCCGGGGACTTCGACCTCGCGGTCGCCCACGGCAGCACCGACCAGCCCCTCGCCGCCCGCGCCGCCCGCATCCCGCAGGTCACGATGTTCGACTACGAGTACGCGGCGGCGATGCACCACTGGAACGGGCGCCTGGCGACCCGGGTGCTGGTGCCCGCGGCGATCCCCGAGCAGGCGCTGTGGCGCTACGGCATCCGCTCGCCGAAGCTCGTGCGGTACCCGGGGCTCAAGGAGGAGTACTCCCTCGCGGACCACCGCACCGACGAGGGCGTCCTGGACGAGCTGGGCCTCGACCGCGGGAGGATCACCGCGGTGCTCCGCCCGCCGCCCGAGGTGACCCTGTACCACCGAGGCCTCTCCAGCGATGTGTTCGCCGCGACGCTCGACCGCCTGCTGGACGAGGACGGCGTGCAGACCGTCGTGCTGCCGCGCACCGCCGAGCAGCGGGAGCAGCTGCGGGGCAGGCCCGCGATCGTCCCGGAGCGGCCCGTGGACGGCCCCAGCCTCATCGCCCTGGCCGACGTGGTGGTGAGCGCCGGGGGCACCATGAACCGCGAGGCCGCCGCCCTCGGCGTGCCGGCCTACAGCCCCTTCGCGGGCCGCATGGGCGCCGTCGACCGGTCGCTCATCGCCGACGGCCGCCTGCGGCGGCTGGAGCGCGCCGAGGACCTGGTCCTCGAACGCCGCGCCCGCGACGCCCGCCCGCCGCTGCGCGACCCGGAGACCCTCCTCGACCTCGTCCTGGCGCCCGCCGAGGTCCGCGCATGAGCCCGTCCGAACGCGCCGTCGTGACGATGTGGACCACCCGCGCCCTCGCCCACCGGCTGGGCCAGGCCGCCGTCGACCTCGCCCTGGTGGGGCTCGCCTACTGGCTCGCGTTCCAGCTGCGGTTCGACTGGGAGGTGACGCGCAAGTTCGACCGGGTCTTCGACCGGACGATCCTGCTGGTCGTGTGCCTCAAGCTGCTGGTGTTCGTGGGCTTCCGCTTCTACACCAAGTGGTGGCGGTTCACGTCGCTGCGGGACCTGCAGGCCATCGTGACCGCATGCGCCCTCGGCAGCCTCGCCGTGACCACCCTGCTCACCCTGTGGCGGCCCGACAACGTGGCGCCCGTGCCGCGCGGCGTGCTGGTCGCCGACCTGGTCCTCACCATCGTGCTGGTGGGCGGCGCGCGGTTCATCGTGCGCAGCGTGATCGAGCGGCCCGGCCGCAACGCGCTGGTGGCGAGCGGCAAGCGGGCCCTCATCGTGGGCGCCGGCGACGCCGGGAACATCCTCATCCGCGAGATGCGGCGCAACCGGTCCGTGGGCTACAACCCGGTGGGCCTCATCGACGACGACCCGCGCAAGCGCGGCATGCGCGTGATGGGCGTCAAGACGCGCGGCACCCGCGCCGACCTCCCGCGCCTGCTGCGGGAGCACCAGGTCGACGAGGTCATCATCGCGATGCCGTCCGCGCCGGGCATGGTGCGCCGGGACGTCGCCGAGGCGTGCCGCCGCGCCGGCGTGCGCTGCACGACGCTCCCCAGCCTCCCGGAGCTCATCACCGGCGACGTCACCGTGCGGCGCCTGCGCGAGGTGCGCGTGGAGGACGTGCTGGGCCGCGCCCCCGTCGAGATCGACCTCGCCAAGGTCGCCCGGTACCTGAACGGCCGCACCGTCATGGTCACCGGCGCCGGCGGTTCCATCGGCAGCGAGCTGTGCCGGCAGGTCGCGGCGCTCGGCGCCCGGCGGCTGGTGATGGTCGACCACGCCGAGAACAACCTGTTCGAGATCGACCTGGAGCTGCGGGAGCGGGGCTGGTCGGGCCTGGTGCCCGTGATCGCCGACTGCAAGGACGAGGCGGCCATGGGCCGCGCCTTCGCCGAGCACCGCCCGCAGATCGTGTTCCACGCCGCCGCGTACAAGCACGTGCCGATGATGGAGCTCAACCCGCTGCAGGCCGTCGCGAACAACGCCCTGGCGACCGAGCTCATGGCGGAGCTCGCCGAACGGCACGGGGTGGAGCGCTTCTGCCTCATCTCCACCGACAAGGCGGTGGAGCCGAAGACCGTGATGGGCGCCACCAAGGCGCTGGGCGAGCGGATCATCGAGGCGCGCGCATCCTCGTCCGGTACGCGGTTCGCGGCCGTGCGGTTCGGCAACGTGCTGGGCAGCTCCGGGTCCGTGCTCCCGATCTTCCGCCGGCAGATCGCCGCGGGCGGGCCGGTGACCGTCACGCACGCCGAGATGACCCGGTTCTTCATGACCATCCCCGAGGCGGTGCAGCTGGTGATCGAGGCCACCGGCATCGCCGAGGGCGGCGACATCTTCGTGCTCGACATGGGCGAGCCCGTCCGGATCCTGGACCTGGCGCACCGCATGATCGAGCTGAGCGGCCACGAGCCGGGCCGCGACATCCAGGTGGACGTCGTCGGGATCCGCCCCGGCGAGAAGCTGCACGAGGAACTCTTCAACGTCGACGAAGAGGTGCGCTCGACCCGCTATGGCAAGGTCATGCGGGCCACCAGATCGCCCCTCGCGCCTGACACGCTCAGGAGGGGGCTGGACGACCTCCGCCGCCGCGTCGCCACCCGCCGGGAGGACGGGCTGGGCGCGGCGATCTCCACGACGCTCGGGATCGGCAGGGACGGGCTCGTCGACGACGAAAGCCACAGCCGAAACCTGAGGCAACCGGGTACCGAAGGGGACATGGACAGATGAGCACGCTGATCGACGCTCCGCGCACCGCCGGGATGCCGCGAGGGGCCCGGGCCGTCCGGGAGGGCGGGCTGCTGGCCGGCGTGCACCGGCCGTGCCCCGACCACCACGCGCCCGAGTGTCCGTGCGTCGCGACGACCCCGGAGGGCCACATGGTCTTCTTCTGCCGTCCGGGGGACCACCACTTCACCGCGCACGCGCCCTCCGGGCGCTGACCGCCCGGCGGCTGCGCAGGACCGGTGGCCGCGGCCGATTTCCTGACGAGCCTCCAGGCCGCCGTCGCGGTCCTGGGCGGTGCCGGTGAGGCCGTGGTGGTCGCCGGCGCGGAGGACCTGGCGATCCTCGCGGTGAACGCCGCCGCCGACGAGCTGCTGGGCGATGCCGCGCCGGAGGGGCACACCCTCGACTGGCTGTTCCCCGACACGGCGCGCGGGGAGCTGCGCGCCAGCGTGGACGCCCTGCTGCGGCACGGCGGCCGGTCGATGGGCCTCACCACCCGGCCCCGCTGGGAGCCCGCCGGCGGCATGAGCGTGCCGGTGCGCCTGGATCTGGTGCGCCGGGAGGAGGTGCCGCTGGTCCTGGCGTTCGTGCGGGACTCCCCGGAGGAGCGGGCCCTGCGCCCGTCGGTGTCGGCCCCGTCGCCGCTGGACGGCCTGCCCGACCGCACCGCCCTGCTCGCGGAGCTGGACGCCGAGGTGCGCCGCGCGTTCCGGCACGGCCGCAGCCTCGCCCTGGTGAACGTGCGGCTGCGTTCGTCGGGCCGGCCGGCCAACGACCAGCGGACGGCGGTGCACTCCGCCGCGCGACGGCTGCGCGAGGCGGTGCGCGCCGAGGAGACCCTGGGCCGCAGCGGCGACGACTCGTTCGCCTGGATCCTGCACGAGGCGGACGCCAAGGGCGCCCGGGCCGCCGCAGAGCGTGCACGGCGGGCCGCGCTGGGCGACGGTACCGGCGGCGTGGGCGTCGCGGTGGGCGTGGCGGCCCTCACCCGCGGCGACTCGGCCACCGACCTCCTCCGGCGCGCGGAGCTCGACACGATCGTCGACCCGGGTCCCGGGCGCCGCGGCGCCCGGGGGGCGTCGGGCCTGGCCGCGGAGGCGGAGCGGCTGCTGCGCGCGGGCCTGGACGGCGATGCCCGCGCGGTCGCCGACATCCTGCGCACGTGCTTCGAGGAACGCGGCCACGCCGGCGCCTACGACGAGGTCATCCAGCCCGCCCTGCGGCGTCTGTCGCGCGCCAGCGGCCCGGAGCCGGCCCGCCCTGCGGAGGAGCACCGCGCGATCGCGCTGCTGGAGTGGGGCCTGGCGCGCCGGCCGCGCGTCTACGCGCCGCCGGACTCCGCGGTGCTCGCCGTGCTGCCCCTGGGCGTCGACGCGCGCCGCGTCACCACGCCGGCGGCCGCCGACGCCGCGGCCACCGCGGGGTGGACGCCGGTGATCCTGGAGGTCCCGCCGGCCTCCGACGTGACCCGGCCGGTGTCCGACCTGGGCGCCGCGGCCGTCGCCCTGATGCTGGGCGACGACGCCGACCTGCTCGAGACCGCCCACGTCATCGAGGACCTCGCGGAGACGATCCCCGGGATCATGATCGTGGCGATGGGACCCCCGGGCGGCATCCTGCGGCGCTGGACGCCGCCGCCCCCGGCGCGGGCGCTGTCGACCGCCGGCGCGCTGGTGCAGGCCCTGGGCGGTCCGAGCCGCCGCGGGGCGACCTCCGCGGCCGGCGGCTGACCGCGGGGGTCGCCCCGCGGGCCGGTCTGTGGGATGGTCGCCCCATGGCCCACCTGCGTCCCCCGTTTTTCGTCCGGCGCGTCTTCAACCCCATCGCCATGAGGCTCGGGATCTCCGGGTCGGAGCGGCTCACCGTGGTCGGCCGCCGCACCGGACGTGCGTACTCGGTGCCGGTGCTGCCGGTGGAGCACGGCGGCGCCCGCTACCTGGTCTCGCCGCGCGGCGAGACCGACTGGGTGCGCAACGTGCGCGCCAGCGGAACCGCCCGGCTCGGCCGCCACGGCCACCAGCGGACGGTGCGGGTCACCGAGATCCCCGTCCCGGAGCGGGAACCGATCCTCACCGCCTACCGGGCGCACGCGGGACGGGCGGTCGCCGGGCTGTTCCGGCGCCTGCCGGAGCCCGCGGACCACCCCACCTTCCGGGTCGAGCCCGCCGACTGACCGCCGCCGGCCGGCGGTCACTCCCAGGCGTCGACCCATGCCTCGATCTCGGCGACGACGCGGGTGAGCGCCCGGCCCTTCCGGGTGAGCCGGTACTCGGCGGCGCCGTCCGGCCGGCGGACGCGCTCCATGATCCCCGCGCCCTCCAGCTCCCGCAGGCGCTCGGCCAGCAGTCGCGCCGACAGGCCGTCAACCCGTTCCTGGATGTGGGTGAACCGCGCGGGCCCGTCCAGGGTCACGCGGATCACCGCGGCGCTCCAGCGGCGGCCGATGACCTCGGCCGCGCGCTGGTAGCGCACGCAGACGTGCATGTCAGGCGGCGGCTCCACGGGGCAAGCGTCTCATGCCGCGGCCGCCGCGCGGTGACTGGGCTCCGGCTCGAGCGCCAGCTCGAGGACCTCCCCCACCGTGAGCACCGGGTGGACCCGCAGGTCCGCGAGCACCGCCTCGGGCACGTCGTCCAGGTCCCCGCGGTTCCGCTCCGGGATGATCACGTCGGTGAGGCCCGCCCGGTGCGCGGCGAGGAGCTTCTGCTTGACCCCGCCGATGGGCAGCACGCGGCCCTGCAGCGTCACCTCGCCGGTCATCCCCACCGTGGGCTTCACCGCCCGGCCGCTGAACAGCGACGCGAGCGCCGTGACCATGGTGATGCCCGCCGAGGGCCCGTCCTTCGGGATCGCGCCGGCCGGGACGTGCAGGTGCACCTCCCGCCCACCGACATCCGCCGGGTGCAGGCCCAGGGCGTCGGTGTTCGCGCGGAGCCACGAGAGGGCGAGGCGCCCCGACTCGCGCATCACGTCGCCGAGCTGCCCGGTGAGCACCAGCCGCTCGCCGGGGCCCTCCGCCGGCATGGCGGTGGCCTCCACGAACAGCACGTCGCCGCCGGTCCCGGTGACCGCGAGGCCCGTGGCGACGCCCGGCACGGCCGTGCGCTCGGCCGCCTCGTGGTGGAACCGCGGCCGCCCGAGGGCGGTGCGCAGGTCGTCGGCGTCGACGGCCACGGGGCCCGCCTCGCCGCCGGCCACGCGCGTCGCGGCCTTGCGGACGAGCTTGCCGAGCTCCCGCTCCAACGACCGCACGCCGGCCTCGCGGGTGTAGTCCGCGATGACCTGCCGCAGCGCCGCGTCGGTCACCGTGACCTCCGCCTCGCGCAGGCCGCTGCGCGTCACCTGCCGGGGCAGCAGGTAGTCGCGGGCGATGGCGAGCTTCTCCTCCTCGGTGTAGCCGTCCAGGGTGATGACCTCCATCCGGTCCAGCAGCGGGCCGGGGATGGTGTCCATCACGTTGGCGGTGGCGATGAACAGCACCTCGGAGAGGTCGAGCTCCACGTCCAGGTAGTGGTCCCGGAACGTGTGGTTCTGGGCGGGGTCCAGCACCTCGAGCAGCGCCGAGCTCGGGTCGCCGCGCCAGTCGGCGCCGACCTTGTCGACCTCGTCCAGCAGGATCACCGGGTTGCGGGTGCCGGCGTCGCGCAGGGCGCGCACCAGGCGGCCCGGCAGGGCGCCGATGTAGGTGCGCCGGTGCCCGCGGATCTCCGCCTCGTCGCGGATGCCGCCCAGGCTGATGCGCACGAACTCACGCCCCATGGCGCGGGCGACGGACTCCCCCAGGGACGTCTTGCCGACGCCCGGCGGGCCCACCAGCGCGAGGATGACCCCGCTGCTGGCGTCGTCCAGCTCACGCTCCCGGCGGAGCTTGCGCACCGCCAGGTACTCGAGGATGCGTTCCTTCACGGTCTCCAGGCCGGCGTGGTCCTCGTCGAGGACGCGGCGGGCGTCGTCCAGCTCCAGGCGGTCGTCGGACCGCGTGGCCCACGGCAGGGAGACCATCCACTCCAGGTAGGTGCGGATCATCCCGGCCTCCGGCCCCTCGCCCTGGCGCTCCAGGCGCGACAGCTCCCGCTCGGCCTCCTTGCGGGCGTGCTCGGGCATGCCGGAGGCCTCGATGCGGGCGTGCCAGTCCTCGCCGTCGTCCGCGTCGTCCTCGTCCAGCTCGCGGCGGATCGCGGCCATCTGGCGACGCAGGATCGCCTCCTTCTGGTCGCGCTCGAGGCCCTCGGTGACGTCCTCCCGGATCTTCCTGCGCAGGCCCATCTCCGCCAGGCGGTCGCGCTGGGCCGCGACGGCGAGGCGCAGCCGCTCCACCACGTCCACGGCGGCCAGGACCTCGGCCTTCACGGACGCGTCGAGGTCCGGCGCGTAGCCGACGGTGTCGGCCAGCCGTCCGGGGTGGGTGATGCTGCGCAGGAACGCCGCGACGCGGCCGGAGTCGCCGCGCAGCCCGGCGACCTCCTCGACGACCGCCCGGTACTCGTGGGCCAGCTCGTGCGCCTCCAGTGGCAGCTCGTCGGGGTCGCGCAGCTCCCGCACGCCCACGACCAGGCCGTCGCCGACCACGGCGGGGCCGAGCTCCGCGCGGTGGAGGGCCTCAACGGCCACGCCGTGGGTGCCGTCCGGGAGCGTGATCTGACCGGTGATCTCGATGACGACCCCGATCGCGGCGAACGCGCCGTCGATGCGGGGCACCGCCACGACCCGCCCGTCCACGGCCCGCTCGAGGGCGGCGAGCTGCTCCTGCTCCAGCACGGGGAACGTCACGGACATCCCGGGGAGCAGCACGGCGTCGTCGAGGGGCAGGACGGGCAGCTGGGTGATGGGCTCGCGATCCATGTGGGGATCTCCAATCGTGGGCGTGACCGGCGGGAAGCGCGAACGACCAATTCGCTAACCGGTGAACCACACGTTACGGAAGGTAAGCAACGCGGTCAAACCCGGTCGGTCGCCGCCGTCGGGCGGCGGCGGGTCGCCACGGCGTCGTGGCGGTACCGATCCGCAGCCGGGGGGGCGGGCGGCCGCGCTCGGCGGCGTCAGCGCCCGTGGAGTGGAGGCAGCAGCCAGGCCAGGATGCCGGCCGGGATCGCCCAGACGCTGCTCGCGGCCCCGGTCGTCAGGACCCCCCAGGTCGCGAGGATCCCCGACGCGATCAGACCCGCGTCGACCTGCGCCCTGAGGGTCGCCCCGGCGCGGCCCAGGCCGTGGTCGACGTACTTGGCGTGGCCCGCGGAGGATGTGGAGGCTCCCCGGAGCACGGTCGTCGAGTGGGGCGGGCTCGGAGACGAGGGCGCGGCGGCCCGCCGCGAGCAGGTCGGCGTCGGCGAGCTCCCATCCGTCGCCTCGCCACAGGGGTTCGCGGTCGTCAGCGACCGTGCCGGTTCTCCCGCCTTCACGGAAGACGATGCAGACCTTTCTCGGCGAGGACGACGAAAAAGGTCTGCATCTTCTTCGCGACGCCCCCGGCTCGGCGCCCGGGTCTCGTGTGGAGCTGCCATGCTCCCGGGCCGGATGACGGACGCCGTGATCTTCGACATGGACGGGGTGATCCTCGACACCGAGCGCGTGTGGGACGAGGTGCGTGAGGACCTCACCCGTGAACGCGGGGGCACGTGGCACCCCGGGGCGCAGCGGGACATGATGGGCATGAGCTCCCAGGAGTGGCCGGTGTACATGGCCGAGCGCCTGGAGGTGCCCATGACCCCTCCCGCGATCCTGGAGACCGTCGGCGACGAGCTCATCCGCCGGTACCGGGACGCGCTGCCGCTGCTGCCGGGGGCCGCCGCGGCGGTGCGCCGCATGGCGGGAGCCCGGCCCCTCGGCCTGGCGTCCTCCTCGCCGCTGCGGGTCATCCTCGCCGCCCTGGAGCTCGCGGGCATCCGTGACTGCTTCGCCGCGGTGGTGTCGTCCGAGGAGGTGGGGCGCGGCAAGCCGGCCCCGGACGTGTACCTGGAGGCCGCCGCCCGACTCGGCGTGGCGGCGGACCGGTGCTGGGCGGTGGAGGACTCCACCAACGGCATCCGGTCCGCGGTCGCGGCCGGCATGCGGGTCGTGGTGATCCCGAACCCCGATTACCCGCCGCACCCGGACGCGGTGGGCGCGGCGCACCTGGTGGTGACCGCCGTCGCCGGGCTCACCCCGGACCTGCTCGCCGCCTAGGCCCGGCTGTACATCCGCTCGCCGCGGCGCGAGCTGCGCCGCACCGTCGCGCGCTCGGTCACCACGTCCTCGCGGCGGTCCTCGATGATCTGCAGGTAGACGAGCAGCGCCTCGGTGAGCCGCGTGCGGCACGCCACGCACAGGTGGTCCCCCGCGGGGGCCTCGACGTGCCGGCACAGCTCGCAGCGGCCGGGCTTGCGGGGCGGGTCGCCGTACCGGCGCATCCCGCCGCCGGAGTACGTGGTGGTGGCGTTCACTGCAGCGGACCTCGTGTCCTTGAGTCGGGTAGAGGAGATATCGACACGACCCGGCGATGGCACAACCCCTCCCTCCCGCGGAAGGTGTGCGAACATCGCCCACGCATGGACCTCCGGCAGCTGCACACCTTCCGCATGGTCGTCGAGCGCGGGTCGTTCTCGGGCGCCGCGGAGGAGCTGGACATCTCTCAGCCGGCCGTGTCGTTCCAGATCCGCGCGCTGGAGGAGTCGGTGGGCCATCGTCTGCTCGACCGCTCCGGCCGGCGCGTCGCGCTGACCGAGGCGGGGGAGATCGCCTACCGCTACACCAAGCGGATGATGGGGCTCGAGCTGGAGCTCGAGCGGGAGCTGCAGGAGCTGGGCGACCGCATCGCGGGTCCCCTCGTGCTGGGGTCGTCCACCGGCCCGGGGGAGCTGGTGCTGCCGCAGCTGCTGGGGCGGTTCGCCGCGGCGCACCCTGACGTGGTGGTCCGCCTCGCCGTCCTCGACACCCAGACGGTGTGCGACCGAGTGCTGGAGGAGGAGCTGGAGCTCGGCATCGTGGGGGCCGCCCGCCAGCAGCGCGGGCTGGTGTTCGACCCGTTCATGCGCGACGAGCTGGTCGCCATCGTGCCGCCGGGCCACCCGTTCGCGGGACGCGAGCGGCTCACGATCGCCGAGCTGGTCTCCGAGCCGCTGCTGGTGCAGCAGGAGGGCTCCGGGGTGCGGGCCGTGGTGGAGCAGGCCATGCGTGACGCCGGGATCCGTGACCGGGACCTCACCATCGCGATGGAGCTGGGGCTCCAGCAGTCCGTGAAGGCCGCCGTGCTCGACGGGTTCGGGATCACCGTGATCTCACGTCTCGCGGTGGAGCGCGAGGTGGCCGACGGGAGCCTGGTGGCGCTGCCGCTGGAGGGCGACGGCCTGGCCCGCCAGTTCTGGATGGTGCGCCACGCGGGGCGCACCCCCCGCCGCGCCGCCCGGGCGTTCACCGAGTTCGCAATGAAGGAACTGGCCAGCCGGGCGGCCGCCCCCGCCTGACCCGCCCGAGACCCGGGATTCCCGGGGTTGCGCGCCGCGGGAACCCGGGCGGATGCTCGCCCCATGCAGGAGCCGCTGCTGGAGGGGCTGAGCCCGTCCGCGCGCGCCGCGCTCGAATGGGCCGACGCGTCCGCCCTGCTGCGCGGCCACGGCGCGACCGTCGATGGCCTGGACGTGCTCGCCGGCGTCGCGGTCGCCCACCCGGCCGACAGCCGGCCCGACCAGCTCCTCGGCCACTTCGGGTTGCCGCTGGGCGCCGTCCTCGCCGGGCACTACCCGGCGCCGTTCGACGCGGCCGGCCTGTCCGCCGCCCGCGACCGCGCCCGGACCGCACCGCCCGCGACGGGTGGGGACGTCGAGGCGCTGCTGTCGGCGGCCCGGGCGGCCGCCGCCTCCGGCGCGGACGGCACCGTCCACCTGGGGGCGCTGTTCGGCGCGCTGCTCGAGACGGGACCCGCGGCCACCGCCATCGGCGACGCGTTGCGCGAGCAGGGCGCCGACCCCGAGCGCGTCCGTGCGGCGTACCGCGCGTACCTGGCGTCGCCGTCCCGGTCGCCGCTGCCGGAGTACCTGGCGCGCGAGCTGCCGTGGGACGGCCCGCCCGAGGTCCGCCTGCCGGAGTACCTGGCCGACGACCCCGGCCCGTCGCGCCCCGCCCCCGGCGACCGCGTGCCGGACGACCTGGTGGGCATCGGGCCGCAGGTCGACGCCTTCGCGTACCTCGCCGCGTCGGTGAACCTGGAGCCGCCCCTCGCGGTGGGGCTGTTCGGGGACTGGGGGTCCGGCAAGAGCTTCTTCATGCGGGCGCTGCAGCGGCGCATCGACGCGCTCACCAACCATCCGGCGGCCGCGGACCGCCCCGCAGGGGAGCTGCCGTTCTTCCGTCGCGTCGCCCAGGTGGAGTTCAACGCGTGGCACTACGTGGACGGCGACCTGTGGGCCAGCCTGGTGGAGCACCTGTTCCAGAACCTGCGGGTGCGGGCCGACGAGGGCCCCGCCGAGCTCGCGGACCGCCGGGAGCGGCTCATGGG